>JACQVS010000020.1 GCA_016209605.1 Planctomycetota bacterium | reverse complement strand
TGATGGACCAGCAAGTTGCGGTACCGTGGTGGGGAGATAAGAAGCTGCGCTTGACAACGTATTGTGGCCCCAGTCACAGCCTCAATTCTTAGGCAAATTCCCCGCCGTGGAAATCCAGGCTAACCGGGGAGCCGGCCCCCTCTCCTGCACTCCCCTGGATACGACCCAGCCGGTAACCCTTCTTCAGGGCGAGAACGAGTTGATCGTCAAAGTTTTTGATGGCTTCGGGGGATGGGATTTCACCCTCCGCTTCGAAGACGAACTCGGGAACCCGATCACCGACGGCTTGACGATTTCGAAATACCCGGAGCCGGGCTGCCGTAAAGCGCCCTATGTGGCGACCCGCACTCTGGATACGGGTCAAACCGTCAGGATCGGCAGAAAAACCCTCGATTCCTGGAACAAGGAAGGGATCACCTACCCGGTGAGCATCGCCATTTCCGATATCCGGCAGGCCGGCGGCGACTGCGGGGCGCCTACTGATACCACCGTCACCGAGACCGTTCCAGACGGCTGGGCTCCCAGCGATCCTTCGCCCGGCGGTATAATCAACGGCCAGACCGTCACCTGGAACTTGAACGGAGCCAACATCGCCCCCCAGACCCTGACCTACAGGGTGACCACCGGCGCTCCTCTTGGAAACGCGAAGTTCTCGGGTAACGTCAGCGAGCCCGGGAATTTGATCTCTGAATTCCCCGTCATCGGCGAAAAGGTCATCGTCTACACTATGCCTCGTTTCCCGCGGGGAGCCGCGACCGTGTTTATCGATGACAACTTCGACGAACACGTCGGCGAAAGGGGAGAGCAAGGCGAGTGTCCCAATGGCTGGACCTGCAACGTACTTTCGTGTGGCTTCGGCATCAGCGCCTTCAAGCCAGGCGTGACCAAAAAGCCCGGCCATCAGGGACGGCTGCGGCTCGCCAACGAGTCGGGCTGCCCGAACGGCGTCGCAAGCACGGTGATCTGGAACGACCCCGTCGACCTGTCGAAAAATTCGTTAAGCGCAGAGTTTGACGTTTTCTTCGAACACAAAGTCGGAACCAATCCGCCCGCGGACGGCCTCACGTTCATGGTGCTCGATGGGGATGATCCGCTCAATGGACCGACCGCTCGCGGAGCCGCCGGCGGCGGCATGGGTTTTCAGAATCTCTCCGGCTTCGCCCTCGAATTCGACCTGTGGGACAACGATGGCGGCGCCCCGCAGGAGCCGAGCGGCGGCACTAACGCCGCGAGGCCTTGGGAACATATCGGCCTGCTCCGAGGTCCCGGCCCGGTGGTTCCGCACGTTCAGACGAACGTGGACCTGGATTCCCAGATGATCCCGACCTCCGCCGGCGGCACAGGATGGCCCTGGTTTGTTGACGTGATCGGCTCCGGGGTACCGCTCCACTGCGAGGTCGATTATAATAACAGCAACCTTCAGGTGTTCCTGAGCGCCCCGGCGACCGTGGATCCGAATACGGGCGCTCCCGAGCCCGCGTTTCCGCGGACGAAGGTGATCGACACGATCATCACGTTCACCGATGCCATCACGGGGGAGCTCTTCGCTCTCAACAGCGCCTACCTCGGCTTCTCCGCGGGGACCGGGGGCGCTTGGGCGGTTCACGAGGTCGACAACGTCAAGGTGACTCTCTTCGATGCCACCGCGAAGGTGGAAATTTGCAACAACCAGGTCGATGACGATGGCGACCAGCTCATCGATTGCGCCGATCCGGACTGCGCCAACGACCTGGTGTCCTGTCCGCCGAAACCAAAATTCCGCCGCGGCGACCTCGACGCGAGCGGCGTGGTCGACATCTCCGACCCCATCAACGGGCTGCACAGCCTGTTCCTGGGCGACTTCGAGATCACCTGCCAGGATTCGGCCGACTTCGACGACAGCGGCCAGGTCGACATCACGGACATGATCAACAGTCTGCTCTGGCAATTCGGCGGCGGGGGTGTCGCTCCGGCTCCGGGACCCTTTAATTGCGGCGTCGATCCGACCGATGACCGGGACGATCAAGGAAATCCGATCGACCTCGGCTGCAGCGACTATACGCCGACGATCCCCTGTCAGCCGTGATCACCAGATCTTGACGACCTTCTCCTCCGGTACGGTGAAGTCCTTACCGCCGAGGCGGATGGGATCCGGCCCCAAGCCATGCCAGATCCTCACCGCCTCGGCGCGCAGGTAAAGCTTCCCTTCCAGCGACCGCACCGTGAAGAGGGCCGGCCGGTCGTACGGCACCTCGAAGGCCCGGGTCGCGTGGAAGGCGACGAAGAGCGGATGCTGCACCCAGAAGCCGTATTTCGGCAGGGTGAAACCGCGCTCGTCATCGCGGTACTCCCGGTCGCCGCGGTTGGTGACGATGCGGAGGTCGAAGCCGTAGTAGATCTCCTCCACCGCGCCGTCTTCGGTGAGCCGGCGGTAGAAGTGGAGCGGCTCGCGGAATCGCGTCCGCGCCACGTGGGTGAGCACCTCGTAGGTCCCCTTGAGGAAGCGCTCCTCCGGGCTCAAGCCTTTCCCCGAGAACCAGCCCTCCTCGCGGCCGAAGAGGGCCGGAGAGCCCCCGGCGGGGGCGTCCTTCCCCGGCAACCGGTAAGCCGGCACCTCGCCGAGGAGGAGGAAGTCCAGGAAAGCTTCCGGATCCTCCGGGCTCAAGCTCCTCCCGGCGCCCGCCGCCAGGCGCGCGCTCTGGCCGTAAACCAGCGGCAGGAAGGGGTAAAACGAACCTCGCGCCGAGGGCGGCGCCGGATCGAGCAGCCCCTCGAGGTAAGCCGCCCGGCGGAACTGGCTTTCGGAGAAGAACTCCCCCCCCACGAGGCCCGCGACCCGGGCCGCCAGTCCCTCGGCCACCGCCGCCTGCGCCTCTCGGCGCTTCCACTCCGCCGCGGTCCGCGGCGGGGGGAAGTTCTTTTCGCCGGCGAGGAAGAGGAGGTCCGGCGCCGCGCGGCGCTGGAGGTCCTCGAGCGCGCCTTCCCAGCCCTTCAGGTTTTCATCGCCCGCCGCCGGCACGGGGGATGGGACCACCAGCCCGACGAGGAGCTGCTCCCCCTGGATCTGCTTCGCGGCGCGGGCGAGCCCATCGTCGCCGCCGGCCTCCGGGGCGGCGCGCAGGCCGGCGCCGAGATCGGCGGGAGTCGGGGCGAGCCAGCCGTCGATGAGGAAGAGCGCCTGGTCGAGGTCGAGCTTCTTCTTGAGGCGGGCCGCGGCGGCCGCGACCTCCTCGAAGCGCCGCCAAGGCGGCGGGTCTTCTTTCAGGTCCACCCGGAAGATCGCCGCCCCCAGGAGCGCGCGCTGTTCCTCGCGGGCGCCGGTCTTCGCCCGCAGCGTGCTCACCGGCTCGGGATGGCTCACGAGCTGCTTGTACGACCTGGCGAGGTCCTCGACCTCGATGCGGCCGAGGGGGTAGAGGCGCAGGGAGCGGGAGTCCTCCGCCGCCGTCACGGTAACCGCCAGGAAGCTGTCGCCGGGGTAATCCGAATTCTTCCGCCCCGCCGCCTCGACCACCGCCTCCGGCCCTTCCCAGCTTGCCACCAGCCCGGCGTTTCCCTTGAGGAGCCCGAAGCCTGCCAGCATGGCCCGCTCGATGGCGGATGCGCCCGCGCCGGCCCCGCCGGCAGCGGCCTCCGCCGGGGGGCCGAGGGCGAAGCGGCGGCTGAAAGGAGAGGCGCTCTGGGCGGCGCGCCACTCCCCCAGCCCCAGGGGGAGCAAGGCGCCGCCTCCCTCGGCGCCGCTCACCCACAAGCCGCGGTCGATGAGCTTCAAGCGCGCCCCCGCCGGCCAGCTTTTCGCCTCCGGCAGGGCGGCGATCTCGAGGCCGACGAGAGGGTCGGTGAGGCGCAGCTCGAAAGTCACCGGCGGCAGGTCCCCCTTCGACGAGCGGCCGCGGAAGCGGATGGATTTCTCTTCCACTTGCAGGTCCTCGACCTGGTCGACCGGCAGCTCTACCGTCCCCTCGGGGGGAGGGTGGGGGGAAGGCGCCGTCATGCCGCCGCGGGCCTGGGGGAGGAGGAGGGAAGCGAAGCCGCGGCGGTCAAGGGGGCCGTGCCAGTCAAGGCCGGTCTTCCGGTCCTCGAGGCGGAAGGTGGAGTCCTTGCGGTCGAAGTAAAGCTGAAAGCTCCGGGCCTCCAGCACCACCGGGTCGCGCACCCGCTCCTTCAGGGCCTGGCGCTTGGCCTGAAGCTCGGCCTGGCGCTTCTCCTGGGCTTCCGGGTCATCCTGGGAAGAGGAAAAACCACAAAGGCTGCTGAGGAAGAAGAAAATAAAACCGCCAAGACGCCAAGAACGCCAAGATAATACGCCAGGCGAATGAGAGAGCGATCCTCGGTCACCAAATTTTCCCTGCTGCATGCGTAGAAGTTTTGGAGTAAGAGTCCAAAAAGTTAAGCTACCAGAAATCTCACGAAGCGCTTATTCAAGATTTCTGCACCTTCGTGCCTTCGTGTCTTCGTGGTTACACTTCTTCTTGATAATTCTACTGCTTATTCTCTTTCGGCTGGGATCGAAAAGTTGGCAGGAACCGGAAGCGCCTGTGCTCCGCGGCGGTTTTCACGGCCAGGTCGCGGAGGCGGCGCTCGAAGCGGTCGCAGGCTCCGAGGATGGCGGCCAGGCTGGGCGGCCCTCCGGCGGGCTCCTCCTCGCGGTAGCGGCGGATGGCTCGCTCGATCTCCTCGATCGCTTCCGCCAGCAGCTCGCGGCGGGGCTCATCGAAAAGCCAGGCGGTGAGATGGAACTCGCGCGCGAGCGCCTCGAGGTTGGCCAGGAGCTGCTCCGTCTCGAGCGCCGGGACGCCGCTCGAGCGGGCGCCGCCGTTCAGCCAGCGGCGGGGATCGCCCAGGCGCTCGCGGTACTCGAGAAGCGAGCGCATGCGGCGCTCGAGCAGGTCGCGGTCGGCGCGCCGCTGAAGGACCGCCAGCGCGGCGAACAGCGCCACCCCGGCCCCGACCATCACGCCCGCCAAACCGGCAATCAGGTAACCCATGGTAAGCGGTCAGCCCCCGGTTGTTGGCAAGGAGCCGGCATTCTATGGTGCGGGAAGACTTCCTTCACTTCGGTCCCTGGTCCTTGGGGGGAGGCGGCGGATCGCTTTTCTTCTCTCCCCCGAGGATGCCTTTCAATATTTTCTCGCCCGCCCCTTTCGTGGCCCCTTCCAGGATCTTCTTGGTCTGGTCGTCGAGCCCCTTGTCCGCGCCGGCC
Organism: Planctomycetota bacterium; assembly: GCA_016209605.1. Taxonomy (GTDB): domain Bacteria; phylum Planctomycetota; class UBA8108; order UBA8108; family JACQVS01; genus JACQVS01. The sequence continues at coordinate 2,337 of JACQVS010000020.1, read as the reverse complement.
TTCTTCAACTTTTCCTCGAGTTTTTCCGCGCCCTTCTCGATCGCCTTTTGCGCCTGCTTCTTGGCGAAGGACGCGCCGCCGGACGAGACCAGCTCCTGGAGCGTGTTCCCCAGCTTGATCTCCGGCGCGGTGAAGGTCCCCCCGATGGCAATGTCGTTCAGCTCGAAGGTCCCCACCTCGTTGAAGGCCTTGCAGAATTGATGGGCATCGAAGCCGGCGATGGTCTTCACGCCGGGGTTGGGGGCGACCTTGGCGTCGATGAACCCCAGCCGCGGCTGGATGTTCAAGCGGTCGACCTCGAGGACCGTCACTTCCGCGGAGAGCTTGAGCTTGCCTTCCTTCTCGAAATGGACCGGCAGGGAGCTGCCGGCGAAGAGATTGGCCAGCTCGAGCGGCAGGCCGTCGGCCTTGATGTCGAAGCGCAGCTCGTTCTTGGGCTCGGCCGCCGGCTCGTTCGGGTCGCTGCGCAGGTCGAGATGGCCGGAGAGCTCGAGGGGCGCGCCGGCGATCTCCCCCTTGAGGGTCCAGCGCACCGGCTCGTGGTAGCAAGTGGGGTTGTCGCTCAGGTTTTCGATGCTGAGCTCGCCGTTCTTCAAGGGCGGGATGCTCTGGCCGCCGGCCGCGTCCCTGAACTCGATCTCGAAGCCCCGGCCCGAGATCTTCTGGGCGGCGAAGCGGGCGATCCGCTCGAAAGGGTAGGTGACGCGCGTCGCGGTGTCGACCTTTTCCTTCTTGGCCTCCTCCTTCTTCGGCTCCTTCCTCGATTTCTGCCACTCGCGGCGCTTCTCCTCCCACTTCTTGAGCTTCTTGGCCCACTCCCGAACCGCCCCCACCCAGTCCGAGGGCTTCTCCTCGGGCGGCCGGGGCTTTTCCTCGCCGATCTCGCCGACGTTGATAGTGCCGTCGGGGCGGCGCTCGAGGGTCAGCTTGGGCACCTCGACGTTGACCTGGCCGTGGAGGCGCTTGCGCAGGAGCTGGTCCATGTCGAAGTCGAACCGGATCTTGTCAGAGCTGAAGACTTGGTCCTTCTCCTTCGAGTGCGGCGCGGCGAGAAGGAAGCCGAGGAAGTCGAAGTCGCCGCTCAGGAGGCCGAGGTCGAGCTGGCTCACCTGCCAGCGGGCGCCGTGCTGGCCGGTTCCCAGGTCGTTGACCTCGCGCCGCGCCAGGGGGTTGAGGCCGAGGAGGTAAAATCCCCCCGCCACCACGGCCAGGACGATCACCACCTTCCAGCGGATCCACTTGAGCGGGTTCATCAGGCCGACTCCATCCCTATGAAAATGAACCGCAGGGCTTTGATGAACCAGAAATTGGTCAGCCACTTGAAGAAGCGGTTCTGGGAGACCTTTTCGTGCACGTAACGGCGGTAGCCATTCACCAGGGCGCAGATCGGCCAGAAGAGGAGGAGGCCGAGGGCGATCCCCACCGCGGCCCCGCCGAGGACGGCGAGGCGGTCGAGGGAGAACCAGGCGATGACCGGCAGGTTCAAGAACCAGGTCCAGAAGCCCTTGAGCCCCTCGGTCGCATGGAGCCCCTCCCCCACCGGCAGGAAGAGGCGGCTTGTGCCCAGGGCGTAAAGGATCTTCGCCAGGGCGAAGGCGAGGAGCATGGTCGAAACCTGCACCCGGAAAATCAAGGTCGAGGCGATGAGGAAGAGCCCCAGGCCGGACCAGACCGGGATGAATCCCAGCGTCAAGCCGAAGAGAACGGCGAAGGCGATGGCCGGCGGCGAGGCATCGGCGCTGAGGGCCTTGTAGATCTTGCGAATCCAGATGAGAACGAACACGTCGAGCCTCCTCTGACAACAGGACCAGTAACAGCCAGACATTCTAAGGGTTGGCTCCGGACAGTCAAGGAGGGGGCGCGGTGAAATTACCAGATATCCTTCAGGCCTTGATATTTGGCCACAGATCAGCGGGCGCGAACCGGGATAAGTGACCCACGTTGGTGGTCGCAATCACTACGTCGGAAACACCTATGGTGCTAGCTTGCCCGGCGAGAATCATATCTCCGTCTAAGGCGGGCTGCGCGCTTCGCGCTCCGCCCGCAACCCAATAATAACCGCAAAGACGCAAAGGTGAGCTCCGAGCAGTGGCGCAGGAGCGAATGGCCGGAGGAGCCGGGTACCCGCTTGCGGGTGCACGAAGTGGTCACTCCGAGGCCCGCCTGGAGGCCGAGCGCGGAAGCGCGAGGACCGACAGGGCAAAGTTAAGACGCAAAGCGAATTGGAGAGCGGTCCTGGGACGCCAAGACATCTCCGCAGCCTGCGAAGAAGTTTTGATGATAGAGTCTATCGTGTTGTCCCTAGCCGTTGGCTGGCCTTGCTGGCACGCTTGTGCC
>JACQVS010000220.1 GCA_016209605.1 Planctomycetota bacterium | reverse complement strand
GATTTGTCTAGGCGATAATGTATCTAAAAGACATAAGGAAGATTTGATGAATTCGAGGAGGCCATCATGAAATGGACCATTGCCAAAGCGCGCCAGGATTTTTCCAAGCTTCTAAAAAAGGCCGAGTCCGATCCACAAGCCATTTACAACCGCAACCAGATGGTTGCCGCTGTGATCAACGTTCGTTTGTTTCAGGAATTCTCGAAATGGGCTTCCCAGCAGAGGGTAAGGACCATTGCGGACGCATTTGGAGATTTGCGGCCGCTCCTTCAGAAAGATGCTGAAATTTTCACCGCTCCTTCCCGGCAAGATCGAAAGAATGACTTCGCGGAGGCGATGGATGAGCTTTCTGGTTGATACCAATATTCTGAGCGAGTTGGCCAAAAAAATCCCCAATGCTGGAGTGCAGGAATGGGCTCGAGGAATTTCAAAGATTTTTATCAGCATGGTGACCCTCGAAGAGATCTATTTTGGCTTGAACTGGAAGCCTCAACCCAAGGTCACCGCCTGGTTTGAGAAGTTTCTTGAGGAGCATTGTAATATTTTAAGCGTCAGCGAGTTGATTGCCAAGCGCTCGGGGGAATTGCGCGGTCAGCTTCGGGCCGCAGAAAGGTAAGGACACAAGCGGACATGCTTATTGCCGCCTCGGCGGCGATTCAAGGATTAACCTTGGTTACCCGAAATGAAAGCGATTTTGAAGGCTGCGGAATCCCTGTTCTAAATCCATTCAATTAAGCTAAAATGCTCGTATGAGCAATGACACGAAGAAACTTCTGGAAGAGGCGCTCCGACTACCCGTGAGCGAGCGACTCCGTCTCGCCGAACGCCTGCTCGCGACTTTCGATGGTGACCCCGACCCCGATGCCGCCGAGGCGTGGGAAAAGGAGATCGCTCGCCGGTCACGCGACATCGAGGCGGGACTCGTGGAGCCGATCCCCTGGTCGGAAGTGAAGGGGGCGGCTCGGAAGGCGCGTGGCGCAAGCTGAGATCGTATTCCACCCAGAGGCCTCCGCCGAGTACGGTGAGGCGTATTTTAGAAGCGATTTAAGCACCACCGGTTTCTTTCTCGAAAAAGTCGATACGTTTCTTGAAGCCTTCCAGCATCCCAGGACATGCGGAGTTTCGCATTCTGAGATCCGCTTTCGTGCAAAGGCGATACGTTTTCCGCTTGCGAAACAGTCTTCCCTCGAAAGAATGACTGTCTGCAGATTCGAGCGTAAGATCAACGGGGCATTCACTGGCAAGGCGCGTACCCCACGCACCCGAGATCGCCCTGGGACCCCGGCGGATCGGGATCGAAACCGCAAGGCTCCTTGGTAGGCCCCGGCGCAGCTGGCTCAGGGCCTCCAAGGAATAGCCATTCAAGAAGGTAAATCCCATCCGAGATGTCGATCGCGCCGTCGTTGTTGGCGTCGGCGGACTCTTTGCACGACAAGATCACGGGGTTCCCGAGGAAGAGGAAGCCGAAGATGGAGATCCCGTCGGAGATGTCGATCGTGCCCGACGAGTTGGGATCGCCGCGGTGGAATGAGTGTTGGACGTTGCCGTCAACAGCCATCGCCCAAAGTTGAGAACCGTGCACGCCATCGTCGGCCTCAAAGTATAGCTTTCCCTGAGGGTGAAAAGCCATCGCGCTAAAGTACATCCCTCCGCCGTTATCTCCTTCCGCTGTCATTGAACTCGCAGCGCCAGCTTTAAGGTCCAGAAATGGATGGGTTCCTTCTTGAGTCCCATCACATACCCAGAGTTCGCGACCATTCTCTTCGTTAGCCGCACTAAAGAAAAACAAACGTCCAGCCTGAGTCAATGACACCGGACCTGTCCCCTCTGCTGCGAAGAGGTGCGTTCCATCGGCTGTGCCGTCTGTTACCCATAGCGAAGATCCATGGCCATCTCCAGAAGCGTTGAAGATTACCTGATTCCCCAAAATCGCTGTCCACCATCGGAGGTGCACCTCCTGCCATCCAGGAAGGAGATCGGTTCGAAGCAGCCGAGGCCCGTCCTGCATTCCATCGCACCACCAAAGCTCCAGTTCATCAGAATCGTAGCAACCGCGTCCGTACGCAGTCGCGAATGATCCGCGACCATCACAGGCTGCCGAACACTTGGATGGGACATTCCCCGGCACGAATAGGAGCCGATCCGGGAGGGCGACTGTTCCACGAGGCCATTCGTCGAACGGTATCGGCTGCGTACCTTCAGCAGTCCCATCGCTCACCCAGATTCGACTCGTCCAATCCTGGAAGTAAAGTAGCCCATCTACGATTCTAAGAGATCCGGGAGTAGAGCCTTCGATTCCCGGACGAACGTCCTTGAGCAGCCGCGTTCCATCAGCCGTGCCATCGCTCACCCAAAGCTCCATCCCGTGCCCGGGGTCTTCGGCGGAAAAGAATACTCGATTTCCGAGGGCGACAGGACTGGACCAATCCGGCCACTCCCAGCCTGGTGTGGTGCATGTGACGAGACCCGTCCCTTCGGGTGTACCATCGCTTACGCAATGTTGCCATTGCCCGGGTGGAATCCATGCGATAAAGAAGACTATATTCCCAGCGGCTGTCAGCCGCCCAGGCCACGAACCGCGCTCTCCGGGTACCAAGTCCTTGACGAGCCTCGTTGCATCGGACCGAACATCCGTCATCCAGAGCTCTCGCCCATGCTCCGCGTCCTCTGCAGTGAAGAATAGAAAGTCGCCGACGGTTACAAAATCCGCAGGCCTTGAAAATGAAGCCTCCGTGCCCAAAGCAATATCCTTGAGCAGCCGCGTTCCATCACCCGTGCCATCGCTCACCCATGGTTCATACCCTAGTTCATTACCTTGTGCGCTAAAGAAAAGTTGATTACCGATTGCAGTGAAGCAGCAGGGTCTTGAGGATGATGAACCGATGTTGATGTCTTTGAAGAGCTTGGTACCCACGGATGTGCCGTCACTAATCCAGAGTTCATTTCCGTAGTCGGGATCAAAGGCTGTAAAGAAAAGGCGATTGCCTAATGCTGTTAGCGGTGTGGATCCCCAAAGGCCTTGTTGTCCAGCTATTCCGGAGTTCTTGAGGAGTTTCGTTCCCCCCGGGCTACCATCAGTCACCCAAAGTGCAATGCCCTGCTCTGAGTCGAACCAGGCCGTGAAGAAAAGTCGATCCCCGACGGCTACGAGCGATACGGGTGACGACCAACCATTAATTCCGTGCAAGAAATCCTTGAAGATCTTTGTCCCCTCCGGTGTCCCATCGCTTTCCCAAAGCGCCCATCCGGTCGGATTCTGAAGGTTAGCAGCCATGAAGAAGAGCCGATCATCGAATACGGTGAGGAACGAAGGCTCCGATCCTCCTCTGCCTGGGAGAAGGTCCTTGAACAAGGTCGTACCCTCGGGGGTACCGTCGCTAACCCAGAGTTCAAATCCGTGTTCAGCATCGTCCGTCGCGCTAAAGAAAAGCCGACCATGAAATGCAGTCAATGAATCTGGATACGAACTAGAAAAATGGGCTATATCCTTGAAAAGTGCAGTGCCCTCCGGTGTGCCGTCGCTCATCCAGAGCTCTCGACCATGCTCAGAATCTTCAGCGCTAAAGAACAGGCGATCACCCAGAGCGACTAACGGTCCAGGTTCAGATCCTCCCGGACCAGGATCGAGATCCTTGAAGATCACCGTCCCTCCTGGTGTTCCATCGCAGAACCAAAGCTCTTTCCCATGTTCAGGGTCTCTTGAAACGAAGAATAGACCATTACCTACGGTGGCGAGAAACATTGGATCGGATCCCTCCAAGCCCGGGACGATGTCCTTGAAGAGAGACGTTCCCTCAGAGGTGCCATCAGTTGTCCAGAGCTCCCGCCCGTGGTCTGGGTCATTTGCGCTGAAGAAGATGCGACCGCCGTACGCGGTGAATCCTAATGGCATGGATCCAAGCCCCACAGCACTGGTGTCCTTCACCAGATATGGTTCAGCGGCAAGTAATCCGAAGTGGGTTGATATGGCACTACAAAGCAACATGGCGAAGTTGAGCCTGTTCACAACCCTGACCCTGACCGTGACCATAATGACCTCCTTCCAAAAAGAAAATTGTCAAATGTCCCCGATCTATTCTGGATATAAGCGCACCGGTTAATGTGAGCTCATATTGCTTGAGCGGATCTGTCTCCAATGCGGCGAGCATCGAGGACCAAACGCGTTCCACGAACTCGATCTCGACCAGTCCGTGACAAGCGGTTATTTTGTTTTGAAAGTTGCATTTATTTGACTTCCATCTTCTGCCCCCCGTCCCGCACCTTGATGCTTTCCCCTGTCGCGGACAAGAGCCATCGACCGTCCGGGCTCCAAGAGAGCGTCGACACGATTTCAGCCTCGTCTCGGAGCTGTGCAATCTGCACAAAGCGTTCCGCATCCCAAATGGATACCACGCGGTCGTACCCTGCCGTCGCGATTCGCAATCCGTCGGGGCTCCAGGCCACGCTAACGAGGCCGGGCACGTGGCCGGCATCCTTGAAAACCTCGTCCCCCGTCCTGGCGTCAAGAACAACAAAGGAATTTGGAACGAAGGTCACGGACGCTGCTATCTTCGATCCGTCAGGACTCCAGGCAATTGCGCTTTGCGACGTCGCGTACTCCTTATTCCGGAGCCCAACCGCTCTCCTGCGATAGAGATCGTGCAATTGACGCCAAGTGCCGCTTTCGAAAATCTTCAAACTCAAATCGATGGATGTCGTCGCGAGCCTGGCACCATCGGTGCTCCACACCACGGCGCCGAGTGGCCTCTTGTGAGCAGTTAACTTTTGAACAATTGTCAGCGTGCTCGGGTCCCAGATGCGGGGGATACCGTCAGGTCCGCCGCTCGCTATCCAATGGCCGTCCGGGCTCCATGCCGCGCAGAAGCCGAAACGAGAAGGGCCTCCAAGGCGATCTTTCACCGAGATCAGCTCAACGCCTTGCAAGAGATCATGGACGGCAAGCCTGTCCCCGGGACCGACGGAGAGAAGCCGACGGGCGTCTGGGCTAAAGGAAAGCGAGGTTACCCACCCTTCATGGGGGACTCTCGCGATGACCTCCCAGGTGGCGGTTTCTAGCATGGTGATGCACTTCTCCCCAGGTGACCAGACCGCAAGCCGCTTGCCGTCACGGCTCCAGTCTGCGGCGTTAGCACCACGCAATTCCCTGGCTGATCCCGGATGATCTGGATCCCAGATCTTGAGCGTCCCGTCGGTGCTTGCTGATGCTATACGACTCCCGTCCGGGCTCCAGGCGACGGACCAAACTGAGTAGCGATGGCCGCGGAAGATTGTTGGGGGCTCGTCTTTCAGATTCGGCTTCCAAATCTTGACGAGACCTTCGCCGCCGGCCGAAACGAAGCTGTTTCCGTCAGGGCTCCAATCCCCTCCGAGCACAAGGGCCGTATGCGCCATGTGTGAAGGTTGGGGCTCCAAGGTTGTTGCATTCCACAGATGCACCATTCCTCCGCCGACGCACATGGCAAGCCTGGCGCCATCCGGACTCCAATCCACATAGTACATGTAGCCTGGATTGGGACTGCCACGCCTCAGCTCTTTCCAGGTTCCCGTCTCCCAGACGACGACGAAAGTTGGTGACCGAAAGCTGGCTGCGAGTTGGCTGCCGTCGGGGCTCCATTCAACGCTCGTGACGCAATCGGTCTCCGTAGCCGGGATCAACTTGAGGAGGTTGCCAGTCCTTCCGTCTCGGATTTTGACTGTAATGTCCCCCTCCGCTGTGGCGAGCCACCGTCCGTTGGGACTCCAGCGCGCTGAGCGAAGCTCCGCGCCAGGAGGCAGCTCCTTTTCAGGCAATACTACAAATGCCTCCTGCGCTCCCGGCAGCGCCCAGCACCGCACGGTTCCATCGTGCGCGACACCAATCACCATGGATCCATCCGGGCTCCAAGCCACTGCCCTTGCCGACGAATCGGAGACCTTCAAATGATGGGTTCGCTCGCCATCTGCGACGCGGAAGATGGATACGAAACCTGCGTCGCCGCCGGCAGCGATGGTTTCTCCTTTCGGATTCCATGCCACGGCCAGTGCGCCACCTTGATCCACTTCTATCGTGCGCACGGGGACATGCCTCAGAGATTCCAGGTAACGCCACTCCCAGCCGCAGAGGTCGGTCTGGCCAGGCTTTGGTCGATGGCGGTCCAAGCGCTCCTCGAAGCCAGCAAAGCTCCCCGACTCCCAATCTGTGACGGCGAGCCGCATGTCGGATATGTAAAGTTCGCACTCCCGTGCTTTGCGCTCGTCAACCGCCTTGTCATAGGCCCGAGCAGTCACGAACAAGGCGGCTGAGAGGCCGACCAGTGCCAAAATGATGAAGCTGGCCACGGTGGTGAGTAGGGCTTGGTGCCGCCGAACCCACCGGGTTGCCTTGCCCCACCTTGCCTCAGGTCGAGCCTCGACCGCGTCCCCCCTCACGAATCTTCTCAAATCCTGCCCCATCGCATCCGCCGTCCCGTACCGATCGCCAGCGTCCTTCCGCAGGCACTTGAGTACGATCGTCTCGAGATCCTTCGGCACCCGCGGATTCAACTTCATCGGCTCGACCGGATCGCGCTCGATGATCTGCGACAGCGTGTCCGCGTGGTCCTTCCCCCGGAAAGGTGGCTCGAGCGTGAGCATCTCGTAGAGCGTCGCGCCCAGTGAGTAGACGTCCGTCCGGTGATCGACCGGGATCTTCTTCCTCCGCGCCTGCTCTGGGCTCATGTACTGCGGCGTGCCGAGGAAGTCGCCGCTGACGGTGAGACTCTCCTGGCCTTCGAGCCGTGCGAGGCCGAAGTCGAGGATGCGCAACCGGCCCTCGCGATCGAGAATCAGATTCGATGGCTTGATGTCGCGGTGGATGACTTTCTTCGAGTGCGCGTGCTGAAGGCCGTCGGCGACGTCAGCGAATGCCTCGGCGATCCTCTCGAAGTACCCGGAGCGGTCCTTTTTGCCGAAGACAGTTTCCGTCTCGGGCTCGGCTTCTTTCAAATTCGCGACAATCTGCGCCAGCGTATCCCCCTCCACGAAATCCATCGCGTAATAGGGAACCTGCTGCTCCACGCCCATGCCGTGCACGTGGACGATGTTTGGATGATTCAGTTTGCCGGCAAGCTGCGCCTCCTGGATGAACCGCGCCACGGCCCTTGTGTCGACGGCGATCGCCTTCGGCATCACTTTCAGGGCCACGCGGCGATCCATGGAGTTCTGCCAGGCCTCGTACACGACGCCCATCCCTCCGCGGCCGATGTGCTTGAGGAGCTTGTAGTCGCCGATAGTGCCGAGAACGACCGGCTCCTCGCTGCCCAGGACGCCATCCTGGAAGATCTTGAGCTGGTCGATCAATTCCGAAGCGAATTCGGGATGATCTCTCTCGATCTCCCACGGGCTTATCTTTTCGCCGGCGTTGAGCTTTTCAACGTACCGGGCGAGCACATTCTCGATTTTCGCCGCATCCCCGTTGCCTCCACCAGCCGTTGGGCGATCATCATCAGGCATCAGGGGTCCTCCCCTCCTCACAAGCTGCGCCGGGGAAGGTGCAAACTTTCGGTATCGCCGAAGGATTCCTTCAGCTTTTTCAACGCTCTCCAGAGAAGCTGCTTCACCGCTTGAGGAGAGCGATCCATCCGGCGCGCAATCTCCTCAAAAGTCAGCCCCTCGATCCTCGCCAAGAGGATGACTTCCCGGTGCTCTGAACTCAAGTTTTTCAGAGCGCCGCGCAATCGCTCAAATCGCTCATCGCGCCGCATGGCGCGACTCGGCGATGGACTTTCCTCAGGGGGATCGTGTTCGATCTGGAAGACCGGATTCCTCGCGCCACCTCGAGCGAGCTCGAGGATCACGTTCTCGGCGATGCCCCCGAGCCAGCGGAGAAAGGATTCCTCTCCCTGCCACTGGAAGCTTCCCAGAGCGCGATAGCTCCGCAGAAGCGTTTCTTGGTGGACATCGCCCACCTCGACGTGCTTGACGCTGCGCGCCCGTAGCCTCGAAGCTATCAGTCGTTCGACCCGGCTGCTGTAAAGGCTCACCAACTGCTGGAAGGCGCCGCGATCGCCCGACTGGGCTTTACGAAGGAATTCGAGGCTGCGGTCTGCGGTCTCCATTTTAAGGATCATCTCACCCCGGTTATTGCCGATCCTGGCGTCCCGTAACGCGGGAATTCCGAAAAACTTCAAAAATCGTCAGCCCATTGTATATCAACCACTTATGATAGAGAGCGGTTATTTCTTCTCCGTCGAAGCGATGGAAAGCCTGTTCACCCGCTCGACCTCGGCCTTGAGGAAGCCGAGGTCGGTGAACGGGTCGGCGCCGATTCTTGACCAGCGTATCCTGCCTTGCCTATCGATGAAGAAGAGGCCGTGGAGGGGGAGGTTCTCGAAGCCGTCGTGCGCCTGGTAGCGCCGGGCGGCCTCGCGGCCGGGATCGCTGAGCATGGGAAACGGCAGCTCTTTGCCGCGCGGGCCGGCGAGCAGATCGCGGCTCCTTTCCGGAGGATCGTCGCTCGCGGCGAGAATCTGGACCTCCAGCTTGTCGAAAGCCTCCTTTTCCCTTCCCAGGGCGAAGAGCTGCTCCATGCAATGAGCGCAGGCGCCTCCAAGGTAAAACGCCAGGAGCACGTTTCGGCCCCGGAAGTCCTGCAAACGGACCATCTTTCCCATTGCCTCCTGGAGGCTAAAGTCCGGCGCCGGGCTCGGCTCCCACAGCTTCGGACCGAGGTTGGCAAGATCGACCGGCTTGGCGCCCGCCGGCTCCTCCCCTCCCGCCGTCCCCGCCGTCCCCGCCGGATCCGCGGCGATCTCGCTGGTTCGGCTGACCTGAGCCAGGGACGGGAAGCTCTGCTCCAGCCGCTTCCGGTAAGGCAAATCCTGGTCTGCCTCCTGCCACGCCTTCAGGAACTGGTGGTAAGCCTCGGCCGCCTCCTTTTCCTTGCCGGCGCGACCGCAGGCCTCCACCAGGCCGGCGAGGGAAACCAGGTTGTTCTGGCGATGCTCCAGCACCTCGCGAAAGTGCGCCTCGGCAAGCCCCCAGTCGCGAGCTTCGAGATGGGCGAAGCCGAGCGCTTCGTGAAACGGCCGCGGATACCCGGCCAGATCTTCCTTGAATTTCTCGACCTGCATCCGGGCTCCACGGTTCATGAGGTCGAAGCCTTCGAGCATGCGGCCTTCGGCCAGAGCCAGGCGCCCGCGCAGCTCGAGGCGGGCAGTCTCGATCAAGTCGGCATCGCGCCAGGGATTTTTCGCCGCTGCTGCCGCTACGGCATCGAGCCGGCCCGCCTCCTCAGCCGCCTTGCCGCGGTCCCCCTTGCCGAGGTGAGCCAGGCCCTCCCCGTAAGCCTTCCAGGCTTTCTCCTCCGGGACATCGCTCCAGTCGAGGTGCGGGTCCGAGAGCAGCTCATCCCAGCTCTCGTAGCGCACGTACAGCCGCATCAGCGAGAAGCGGCCTAACCGCTGGGCGCTGCCGCCGTTATTCTTGTCGTTGAGCTGCGGATCATAAGGCACCTCGACCAAATTCCGGCTGAAGGCGACGCCGTCCCTCAGGCGGCCGAGATGGCTCAAGTTGGCGATCAGGTAGTGCTGGTTGTGGGCGTAGTTGTGGATCTGGAAAGGCAGGATGGCGTCCTCCAGCATGTGGGCGTGGTCGACCCGCGCCGAACCCTCCTGCTGGTAGACCGCCTCCTTCCAGCGGCTCAGGCCGTTGTAAATGTGCCCGGGCATGTGCCAGGCGTGGGCGATGCCGGGAGCCGATTGAGCGTAAAGCTGGGCGCTCCGGAGCGCCTGCTCCGGGTCGTGGCGGTCCCAGAGATGGATGCGGTAATGGTGGGCGCCGGGATGCATGGGCGCTCGGCGCAGCACCTCCTCGATCAGGACGTTGACCGCCACCCAGCTGTTCAGCTTGTCGCCGGCCCAGCTGTTGCCGATGATCGCCCAGGCCAGGAAGGCCTTGGCCTCGAGATCGTCGGGATATGCCAGCACCACCGCTTCGAGCCCCTGGACATAATTGCCCCGGCGCTCCTCCTCCTTCTTCCCCTCCTCATGATACCTGGACAGCGCCTCGAGGTACTTCTTCTCGCGGCCGGTCAACTTCTCCCCCAGGGCCGCCGCCTTCTCCTGGGCCTTCTTGAGGAAGCCCTGAGCGCGCTTCGAGTTGTTGGGATTGGCCATGGCCATGCCCCAGTAGGCCATGGCGCACGCCGGGTCGAGCAGCGCCGCCTGGCGGAAGGAGCGCTCCGCCTCGAAGTAGTAAAAAGTGTGGAGCTGCGCCGCCCCTTGGTTGAAGAAGGCCTGGGCCTCCGGACTCGCGGTGGTCACCGGAAACTGCGCCTCCCCCATGCCGCTCCTGCAGCGGGTCTGCTGGCGCGGCCCCTCGTCAAAGGTCTCGCCGTGGATGGAGTGGCCGAGGGTCGATCCCGGGGAAGGCGGGGTTTGGGCATGAAGGCAAAGTGCCGATAAAATGAGGGCGGTGAAACTGGCAGCCAGAGTCTTCATGTTTGTTTCCCAAAAAGAAAGAGTGGAATCGAGCACCAGAATTCCAGACATCATTTTAAAGGAAGCCCACCCCGATTTGCAATTGGCTAAAAAAACTTCCGGCGCGCCGTCAAAAACCCGCTAAAATGGTTTGATAGGGGTATGTCGGGAAACGAATATCATGGTTTATTCACCGTCAAATCCCGCACTAGCAGCCTTGCTGTTGCAACATCTAAACAAATGAAGCAAATTTTTTCTAACTAACACAACTATAATCGGTTACAGGCTCGCGGCTGGCGTCCGGCGGCTGGCGACTAAGAATTTGCAACGCCAGCCGCCAGTCGCCAGCCTGCGCAGCTCCATCAAAAAAGGATTCGTCGTCGCCGGCATGAACCACCTTCGAAGGCAAACTCGTCGGTTTTCGGCGAAGCTGCGCTAGAACCATGTACATCAACTTGAAACTATTTCTCAAGGCCGAGTACCTGGCGCTCTGCAAGCGCCCATTCAGGCTCCGGCGGTGGTTTTTCGTCCTCTTCTTCACCGGCTTCTTCTGGATCGGCTGGTGCGTCGTGGCCTTTGGCCGCCTGCTCGATCACCTCTTCTTTCCGGGGTTCCGCAAGCAGCAGGTTCGCGAGCCGGTCTTCATCATCGCGCCGCCGCGGAGCGGAACGACGCTCACCCAGAGCCTGCTGTCCCTGGACCAGGAGCGCTTCGCCCACGTCAAGCTGTATCACACCATCTTCCCGGCGGTCGCTTACTTGAAGCTCTTCCAGGCGCTGGCCCGTCTGGACCGGCGCTGCGGCCGCATCTTCTCCCGATTCGTCGGCTGGCTGGAAAAGAAGTGCTTCGGCGGCTGGGATGAACTGCATCCCCTGCGGTTCAGCAAGCCCGAGGAAGATGGAGGCTTCTTCGTCTACACCTTCGTGACGGAGGCGATTTACCTGCTTTTCCCGTATGTCGATGATCTCTGGGAGGCGGGCTTCGCCGATGCTCTTCCCCGCGAAGACCGGCGCAAGCTCATGGGCTACTATAGAAGTTGCCTGCAGAGACTCCTCCACGCCACGGGTCCTGAGAAGACGCTCCTTTCGAAGGCCACCCAGGCCTCCGGCTCGATGGACTCGCTGCTCGAAGCTTTTCCCGATGCGAGGTTCATCACCATCGTCCGGCACCCCTACCAGGCGGTCCCCTCCCACGTCAGCTTGTTCTACTCTGTGTGGCGGGCCCACTCTCCGGAGATCGCCAAGGACTCGGCGGAGTCGAAGGCCTACGCCCGCCTCGCCATCGAATGGTACCGGCATCTTCACAAGGCGCGCTCGAAGATCGACCCGCGGCGGTACTTCTGCCTCCGCTACCTGGACCTGGTGAGAAGCCCCGCCCAGGCCATACGGCAGGTCTATGATCATTTCGGCTTTGAAATGAGCGGCCCCTTCCGGGCCCGCCTCGAGCTGGCCAGCCAGAAGGAGCGTGGCTTCAGCAGCCATCATTCCTACACCCTGGAGGAGTTTGGCCTCTCCAAGGAGTGGATCCAGGACCAGCTCGGCGAGGTTCTCGACGCTTACTCCCTGGAGCGCTGAAGCCTCGGCAAGAAGCGCCATACCGCCACTTGAAACAAGCCGAGCAGGATCATCAGCAAGCCGTTCGCCGCCACCCCGGAGACGATGGGCGTCCCGGCGAAGCTTTCGAGGGCGATGAGGAGCGCCATGGCGATGTTGCGGTTCGAGGCCCCGAGCGCCGCCACTCGACGGGACCCGGGCGAGGGGCCGCCCAGAGCGTGGCCGAGCAGCAGCGAGAGCTCGAAGCCCAGGACCATCGCCAGGAGGGCCCTCCAGCCCACCGCGAGCAGCTCCCGGAACTCCGACGCCACGATGAGGGCGAGCAAAAGCGCCCCCATCGCCTCGGAAGCCGCTTCCACCGGCTGAAGCACCTTTCGCCCGAAGGTCGCGGCGAAGCGATGGATGGCCATGCCTGCGGCCAGGGGCAAGGTGGTGGTCGCGAGCAGGATGAGGAGCGTGGAGAGCCAGTGAAACTGCAGCGGGCCGGCCTCCGGCAGGGCCTTGACGCCCCATTCGCAGACCCCCGGCGTGAGCAACGTCGAGATCACCGGAAAAACAGCGGTGAGGCCTGCCGCCAGCGCCAGATCGCCCCCGGCCAGCCTTGTGAAGATGGGGACCACCGGGGCAAATGGGGCGGCGGCGAGGAGGACCATGGCCACGGCGGCGTCGCGGGGGACCTCGAGCAGCCTCGCCAATCCCAGGACCAGCGCCGGCACCAGGACGAAGTTGACGGCCAGGATGCGGAGGAGGAGCCGGCCCCCGCGCAGAGCCTCGAGGACTTGCACCGCCGTCAAACGCAAGCCGATGGCGAGGAGGAGGCCGGAGAGGGACAAGATCACCAGCAGGTGGATGAGTTGGTGCAGGGTCATCGGGTCTCCATGGATCGAAAGATATGCCATTTTAACCGCCTGGCTGACAAATGGTTAGAGCTCCTCGCCTCGCTTCTAATCGCCGCGCCTGGAATATTCGTTGATTTCCAGCAAGCTTGGCGTTATTTAGAGCTGTTTATGCCCATCGAGCCCATCCGCAACTTCAGCATCATCGCCCACATTGACCACGGCAAGTCGACCCTGGCGGACCGCTTGATCCAGATCACCAAGGCCATCCCCGAGCGGCTCATGCAGGACCAGGTTCTCGACACCATGGACCTCGAGCGCGAGCGCGGCATCACCATCAAGAGCCAGGCCATCGCCCTCAGCTACCGCTCCCGGAGCGGCCAGGAGTTCGTCTTGAACCTGATCGACACCCCGGGCCACGCCGACTTCACCTATGAGGTGTCGCGGGCGCTCACCTCCTGCGAGGGGGTGCTCCTCCTCGTCGACGCCTGCCAGGGCGTCCAGGCTCAGACCATCTCCAACCTCTACCTCGCCCTCGAGCACGATCTCGAGATCATCCCCGTGATCAACAAGGTCGACAAGCCGACGGCCAATATCGAGCGGACGCGCGAGCAAATCCTCACCGAGCTGGGGCTGGACCCCGATGCCGCCCTGCTCGCCTCCGGGAAGACCGGCCAGGGCGTGGAGGACATTCTCGAGGCGATCGTGCAGCGCATCCCGCCCCCCCAAGGGGACCGCGCGGCGCCGCTCACCGCCCTCATCTTCGACTCCAAATACAACGCCTATCGGGGGGCGGTGATTTACTGCCGCGTCTTCGATGGCGAAGTGCGCGCCGGCGACACCATCAAGCTCTTCTACAGCACAAACACCTACCGCGTCGAGGAGGTCGGCGTCTTCAAGATCGATCTCATCAAGAGGGAATCCCTCGGCGCTGGCGAGGTGGGCTACATCATCGCCGGCATCAAGAGCGTCTCGGAGACGCGTGTGGGCGACACCATCACCCTGGCCGAACGGCCGGCGCCGAAGCCCCTGCCGGGTTACCGCGAGGTGCTGCCAGTGGTTTTTTCCTCGATTTACCCCACCAACACGGCCGAGTACGACCTGCTGGTCGATTCCCTGGCCAAGCTCCAGCTCAACGATGCCTCGCTGCAGTACCAGAAGGACACCTCGAGCTCGCTGGGCTCGGGGTTCCGCTGCGGCTTCCTCGGCCTGCTCCACCTCGAGATCGTCCAGGAGCGGCTCGAGCGGGAGTTCAAGCTGGACCTCATCACCACCGCGCCCTCGGTCAAGTACCGGGTGCATCTCAAGGGCGGCAAGGTCCTGGAAATCGACAACCCGCTCAACTACCCCGACCCAAGCAAGATCGAGAAGACCGAGGAGCCATACATCCGCGCGCAGATCCTGGTGCCGGAGAAGTACCTTGGGGGGATCATCACCCACTGCCTCGAGCACCGCGGCCTCAACCAGAAAATGAACTACAGCTCCCCCAAGCGCGTCGAGCTGTATTACGACCTGCCGCTAGCGGAGATCCTCTTCGAGTTCTACGACCAGCTCAAATCGCTGTCGCAAGGGTACGCTACTTTTTCCTACGAGCCCATCGGCTACCAGGAGAGCAGTCTCGTCAAGGTCGACGTCCTGGTGAACGGCGAGAGGGTCGATGCCTTGAGCTTCATCGCCCACCGCGACCGCGCCGAGTCGAAGGCTCGGGGGATCTGCGAGCGGCTCAAGAAGACCATTCCGCGCCAGCAGTTCCAGATCCCCATTCAAGGGGCCATCGGCTCGCGCATCATCGCCCGCGAGACGATTTCCGCCTACCGGAAGGATGTCACCGCCAAGTGCTACGGCGGCGACATCACCCGCAAGCGCAAGCTCCTCGAGCGGCAGAAAGAGGGGAAGAAGCGCATGAAGATGGTGGGCTCGGTGGAGATCCCGCAGGAGGCCTTCCTCTCGGTGCTGCGTACCAGCCCCGTGAAGGAGTAGGAGAAAGGCGATGAAATGGAAAGCTGAATCCAAAGCCGGCCTTTACCTCCACGTCCCCTTCTGCCGCAAGCGCTGTCCGTTTTGCGACTTCGCCATCTCCTGCGACCTCTCCAAGGCCAGCGCCTGGGAGGAGGCGATCGGCCGCGAAGCGGCCCGGTGGGCCGGCGCCTGGGGGCAGCCCTTCGACACCGTGTATTTCGGCGGCGGCACGCCCTCGCTCCTCGAGCCCGAACGCCTGGAGCGGATCCTCGGGCGGCTGCGAGCCACTTTCGAGATCGACGGCCAGGCCGAGGTCACCCTGGAGGCCAATCCGGGGACGCTGGGGCCCGCCGGCCTCTCGAGACTCTTCGAAATCGGCGTCAACCGCCTCAGCCTCGGCGTCCAGTCGTTCGACGAGGGCGACCTGATCCTGCTGGGCCGGGAGCACGGCGTCGCGGACTCGCTCAACGCCTTCCGCTGGGCGCGGCAAGCCGGCTTCCGGAACCAGGTCATCGACCTGATTTACGGCCTCCCCGGCCGCAGCGCCGAGCACTGGCGGGAGCAGCTCCGGCGCGCCATCGAGCTCGGCCCCGAGCACATCTCCGCCTACATGCTCACTTACGAACCGGGGACGGCCTTCACGCGGCGGAAAGAGCGCGGTGAGTTCCGCGAGCCGCCGGAGGGCGAGGCGCTGGAGCTCTTCCTCATGACGCGGGAGGAGCTGGAGAAGGGCGGCTACGAGCACTACGAGATCTCCAGCTTCGCTAGGCCGGGCTTCCAGTCGCGCCACAACCGCAAGTACTGGGAAGGGGCGCCCTACCTCGGCCTCGGCCCCTCGGCGCACTCCTTCCGCGACCCCGAGCGCTTCTGGAATTACCCGAGGCTCAAGGACTATCTCGATGCCCTGGCCGCCGGAAGGAGCCCCATCGCCGGAGGTGAAATCCTGAGCCGGGAGGAGAAAAGGTTCGAGCAGCTCTTCCTCGGCCTGCGGACGTCGCGGGGCCTCGAGCTTGAGGAGTTTTACAAGGAATTCGGAGAGGGAGAGGCGGCTCGGCAGCGGCCGGTGCTGGAGGGGCTGGTCGAGAGCGGATTGGCCGTCTGGATCGGCAGCCGCTTCCGCCTGACCGCCCGAGGCTTGGCGGTTGCCGATGGGCTAGCCGTGAAGCTCGCTTGACCAGCTCCGGCGCCAGCACCGCCTATTTGAACCGGCCGCGGATCTTCGCGATGTGTTGAAAGGGCTCACCCCGAAAGCGATTTTCCTTACCCCTCTGGCATGGGGTGATAAAATTGGCCAGTGTCGGCTAGGTTTGATACCGTGCCGCCCACAGGAGCGGGCGCGCCTAGCCGCTGTTCAAGCCCGGTAAACGTCCTGCGGATCGACGGGGTGCGGGATTGCTCGAAGCAAGCGAGGAGAGCCATGTCAACCCCCCTGCAAGGACAGCTGCGGGCCATGGGGGCAGTTCAGGTCATCGTCATCTTGAAAGTTGCGGAAACCAACGCCGAAATTGCCGCCGCGCTGGAGGCGATCAAGAGACACTTCCTCCCCGAGGCGGCCGAGGACAGCGCCCTCGAGCGGAACCCCTCCGGCGAGCCCGCCATGCGCTATTACCCCCACCTGGGCGTGGTTCTGGGAACCGTCGACCGGAGTGGATACCAGGCCCTGCGCGCCGACCAGGAGCGGATCGCGAGCGTGAGCGCCGCGCCGGCCTTGAGCTTGATCCGGCCGCGGCGCGTCGCCGCGGCGAGGTTGACCCGCAAGGTGAGCTGGGGCATCGATTCCCTGGAGGTGCCGGCGCTGTGGAAGGAAGGGCTCACCGGCAAAGGGGTGGTGATCGGCCACCTCGACACCGGCGCCGACGGCCGCCATCCCGCGCTTCGAGGCGCCCTGCACGCCTTCACGGTCTTCGATCGCCTTGGCCGCGAGGTGCGTCCGGCGCCCGCGCCCTTCGACAGCGACGAACACGGCACTCACACCGCCGCCACCCTCGCCGGCCGGCCGGTGCGCGGCCGGGCGGTGGGCGTGGCGCCGGGGGCACAGCTCGCCTGCGCCGTGGTCATCGAAGGCGGAAACGCCATGGCGCGCGTCCTCGGCGGCATGGACTGGGCCCTCGGCCTGGGAGCGCGCCTCCTCAGCATGTCCCTGGGCTTCCGCGGCTGGTGGGAGGAGTTCCTGCCGCTCACCCGCATCTTGAGGGAGCGCAACGTGCTCCCCGTCTTCGCCGTCGGCAACGAGGGACCGGGAACCAGCCGCTCGCCGGGGAACTACTCCGAGGCCCTCTCCGTCGGCGCCATCGATGAGAGCGGCGGCGTCGCCGACTTCTCATCGAGCCAGTCGTTCAAGCGGAAGCGCGACCCGGTGGTTCCGGATCTGGTCGCGCCCGGCGTCTCCATCATCTCCGCCCGCCCGGGCGGCGGCTACCAGTCCATGGACGGCACCTCCATGGCGACGCCCCACATCGCGGGACTGGCGGCGCTGCTCTGGGAGGCGAAGCCGGAGGCCGGCGCCGATCAGATCGAAGCGGCCCTCTTCCGCTCCTGCGCCCAGGCCCCTCGCTTCATACCGCAGCGCGGCGGCCGCGGCGTCCCCGGCGCCCGCCGCGCCTTGAAAGAGCTCGAGGCAGAGGAGCATTCTCCGCTTGCCAGGCGCCCGGATTTGCGGTCCAATGCCCTGGCGGGATAGGACGTGTCATGGGCCAGCGCCGGAAGAAAGCCAGGATCGATCCCCAACTGCTCGAAGAGCTCCACCGCGCTCAAGCGAGCGAAGAGCCGGTGGAGGCAGTGTTGTTTTTGCGGGAGGGGGAAGAGATCCGCCAACTCCTGAAAAGAGTTCAAAAACTCGCCGGCGTTGCTCCGTTGGAGGTCACCATTTTCAAAAATCTGAATTCTTTTCTGGTGGTGGCTTCGGCGCGGTTCGTGGAGGTGCTGCTCGAGCAGCCGGAGATCGAAGCGGCAACCAAAAACTAGTTTTTCACGCGGATGCGACGCGTCTCCATGTGGCCGCGCTCCGTCAGGAGCGTGACCTGGTGGGCGCCGGCCTCGAGCGGCGCCTCGAGGACTTCGCCGGAGGCGCTGCGGCCGGCGAAGGCTCCGTCGATGAACCAGGACAGCCGCCCCGCTGGCGTCACCTCGGCTTGCAGGCGCAAGCGGTTGCCTCCGGGGCGGTCGTGGGCGAGGTAAAGCGCTCCGTCGATCGGAGAAATCCACTGCACGCGACTGTCCTCGCGAATTGGAGGAACGGGAGCGATCGTTGGAATCAAGTGACTTGAACCCGCCGGCGGCGCGTACCACGGCGGCAAATCGAGGGGCGGCAGGCGGCGCAGGAAAGCGAGCACCGCCGGGACGGCCGCGCTCCGGCCCACCAGGGCGATCGAGGGGCTGGCGTCGCAGTTGCCGAGCCACACCCCCACCGTCCAGGAGGGATTGAAGCCGACCGCCCAGGCGTCGCGCCGGCCGAAGCTGGTGCCGGTCTTTAACGCCAGGCGCGGCAGCTTGAGCGGCCCGCCCTTCTCCACCTCCGGCCAGGAGCCCCCCTCCAGGATCTCCGCCACCTGGTAAACGGCGCCGGGGTCGAGGACCGGCTCCAGGCTCCCGGACGGCTCTTCTTCTCGGAAAGCTAACGCCCGATGGCTTCCGAGACGGCCCAGGGTGGCGTAGGCCTCCACCAGCTCGAGGAGCGGCACTTCCACGCCGCCCAGGCCGAGGGCCAGGCCGTAACGCTCGGGAGTAGCCCTCACGTGCCGCAGCCCCGCGGAGCGCAGGGCGGTGATCGCGTCCGCGACGCCGACGCGCTCGAGCAGCTCGAGGGCCGGCGCGTTTAGCGAGGAGAGCAGCGCCTCGCGGGCGGTCACCGAGCCGGAGAACTGGCGGCTGAAGTTCTGCGGCTGCCAGCCGTCGCGGAAGCGCAGCGGCTGGTCCCGCAGGATGGTCTCCGGCCGGATGATCCCCCGCTCGAAAGCCAGGGCGTAGATGAATGGCTTGAGGAGCGAGCCCGGCGACCGCGGCGCCGCGGCGCCGTTCACCTGCCCGTTCCCGGGCGCGAAGAAATCCCGGGAGCCGACCAGGGCGCGGATCCGGCCGCTCCACGTCTCCACCGCCACTAGGGCGCCGCTCTGGACGCCGTGGGGCCGCAGCTCCGCGAGCCAAGCGGCCATGGTCTCCTCGGCCAGCTTTTGCAGGGCGGGATCGAGGGTGGTACGCACCCGCTCGCCGGGGGCGGAGCGCCACCGCGCCCACTCGGCAAAGTGCGGTGAGCGGAGCGGCAGGGGATGGAAGCGGATCTCGACCGGCGCGGCCTTGGCCTCCGCGCCCGCCTGGGGCGAGATCCAGCCGAGCACCGCCATGCGGTCGAGGATCCAGTCGCGGCGCCGGCGCGCCCGCGCCGGTGCGCGGTCCGGCCGGAGGCGCGACGGCGACTGCGGCAGGCCGGCGAGCAGAGCCGCCTCGCCGAGGCTCAGGTCGCCGGCATGGCGGCCGAAGTAACGCAGCGCCGCCCCCTCGGCGCCGCGAATATTGCCGCCGTAAGGGGCGAGGTTGAAATAAAGCTCGAGGATCTCATCCTTCGCCAGATGCTTTTCCAGCCACCAGGCGAGGAGCATCTCGCGGAGCTTGTTGTAATAGCCCCGCGGCAATGGCCGCAGGAGGCGCGCCGCCTGCATGGTGATGGTGGAGGCCCCCGAGACCACCCGGCCGGCCTTGAAATTGAGCCAGAGAGCCCGTGCCACCGCCCGCAAGTCCACTCCCCCGTGAGAGCGGAAGCGCGCATCCTCGGCCGCCAGGGTCGCCTGGACGAGCCGGGGATGGATGGCGGCGAGGCGGATCCGTGGCGCCAACTGCTCCTCCGCCGTCAAGGCGTAGCGCAGGGCGTTCCCCTCCCGGTCGAGGATGACCGTGGAGTACGAGACGCCGAGCCGCAGCTTCTCTACATCCGGGAGGCGCAGCCATTCAAAGGCCAGCGCCGCCGCCAGGGTCACAAGTAGGAGCAGCGCGGCGGCGAGGCCCCAGCGGCAGGCCGGCTTCCACGAGACCGGCCTCCACGAGACCGGCCCCCTCACCGCACCACCTCCACCTTGCCGCCGCCATGGACGCTGTGAATCGAGGCGTCATACATGCACTCGGCGGCGATGGGAGGCAGGGTGTAAAGTCCGGGAGTGACGGCGCGGACCACGTAAGTGTAAGAGCTTTTCCCGGAAGAGGGATCGGCGAAGAGAATCAAGCGGTCGTCGCGCATGTCGCTGTGCCGCAGCCCCAGCCCGCCTTCCTTCTTCACCTCGCCGCTCGCGGTGGCCAGCTCCGGATTTTCGATCTCGAAGCCCGCCGGAAGGGCATCCACCACCACGACGTTCGGGAGGCTGGAGGGGCAGTCGAGCTCGATACGGATGAGCACGGTCTCGCCGCGGCGGAAGGGGCCTTCCGGGCGAGCCTTGAAGTCGCGCCGGAGGAAGGCGCGGCGGACCTGGATGCCCCGGTCCTCCGCGGGCACTCCCTCGAGCGGCACCCCGCGCGCCTTCCAGACGGCATACGCCGGGCCGCCGCCCAAGACGGCAATCGAGACGGACTTTTCGTCTGCCGGGAGGGGAATCGCCACCCGGTCCCTTCCCACGCGCTGCTCGATCGACTTCCCGGCGCACTCGATCTTCACCAGCGTCTCCCCCAACGGGGGCGGCATCGCCCGCGCTGCCTTGGCGAGGGCGAGGAGGGCGAAGGCATCCTCCTGGGTCGAGCGGTAACGCCCCTTTTCCTGCAAGCGCAGGAGGGGGATGAGGAGCGGGAACAGCTCCGCCGGCGGCGCCCCGAGGTCGGCGAAGGCGCTCACCAGGGCGCTCAGCTCACGCGTCCGGCTGTAAAGCGTTCCCGACAGCTCGCGCCGGCCGCCGCGCCTGTCCTCGTCAAGATTGAGGCCCTGAAACGAGGCCAGCACCGCTTTGCCGGCATCGGCCTGAGCGACCGCCGGGGCGATCGCGGGGGGAGCCTCGGCGGCGTTCAAGTTCACCCGGGCCAGGGCCGCGGCCAGCACGACTTGCGCCCTGGCCTCGGCGGAAAGCTCCTCCCGCCGCTCCCAGAGGCCGCGGATCCAGTCGCGCCTCATCCGGCTGGCGCGGGCCAGGATGGCGGCGCTGTATGCCCGCAGCGTGTTCGAGTCCCAGCGCGTCTCCTCGGCGCTGTCGGCGAGGAGCCCATCGAGGTAGTCGAGGAGGCGCTCCAGGCGCTTTTCCGGAACCTCATGGCCGGCGCCGCGCGCCTCGAGAAGAATTTGGGCGGCGTGGACGCTCCCCCACGGGTAGGGCCGGGTGTCGCCGGGCCACCAGCCCAGACCCCCCTCCTCGGTCTGCATGCTGAAGAGTCGCTCGACGCCGGCGCGGACGTGGTCGCGGATCTCCTCATCGGTGTAGGCGTCGGAGGAGATGGCGCGAAGGTAATCCCTCAGCGCGATCCAGGGGACCAGCTTGCTCGAGGTCTGCTCAACGCAGCCGTAGGGATAGTCGAGGAGGTACTGCAGGCTCCCCTCGACATTGGGAAGGAAGGAGGTCGACAGCACCAGCTCGGAGCTCGCCGTCCCCGGCAGGAAATCCGCTCCCAGCGCCAGCTCGGCGGTCTTCCCGCCCTCGACCATGGCGTTCTGGCTCAACGGCACCGGCGGCGCCGCCGGCCGCACCGGCAGCTCGGCGCGCTTCTCGAAGCTCTCGCCGTTCACCTGGCAGCGAACGATAACTTCGGCGTTGCCGGTCTCCCTGGCGGCGAGGTGGAACCAGGCCGTCGCCTGGCCGCCGCCGCCGATCCTGAGGAGCTGCTCGCCCGGCTCTCCGGTCGCGAGGAAGATGCGGTTGTCCAGGCGGATCGACAGGCTCGCCTCGACCAGCTCCTTCGTGGTGTTGTGGACGCTCACCGGGACCTGGAAGGCATCTCCCGCTGCCAGGAACCTCGGCAGGCTGGGCTGGACCACCACGGGCCGGTGCACCTTGATGGCCGCCCGCGCGCTCCCCACCGCGCTCCTCCCGGAAAGCACCGCCAGGGCCACCAGCTCGCCGTCGAACTCCGGCGCCTTGATGGTCAAGACGGCCTTGCCATCGAGGCCGGTCTTCAAGCCGCCCGCCCAGAGCGCCACCGTCTCGACGCGCTTCGAGGCGATGGGATTGAGGTAGTCGCCCGCTCCCGGAGCCTCCTTGTCGCCGCCGGGCCGGGACGGCGCCGTGGCGAGGAGCTCGCAGGGCTCGAGGACGATTTCCGAATAGACATCGCTCGGGCGGCTGCTCAGCTCCCGCTGCGCCGTGAACCAGGCGAGCGGATCGGGAGTGGGGAAGGCGGTCAGGGCCAGGATGCCGGCATCGACCAGCGCCACCGCGGCCTCGCCTTCCTCGGGGCAGCCGTCGGCGCGTAGAGCGGCGATCTCCACGCGCAGCTCATCGCCCGGCCGCGCCTCGACCGGAGCGGTCAAGGCCAGCTTGGCCTCGCGCTCGGCGGGGTCGCGGAGGAGGGCAACGGCGCCATAGGCCCGGAGCGGCACGCCCCGCGACCGCGGCGCCGCCCTCCCTTGGAGCACCGTCAAGGTCAAGTAGCCGTGGGGAACGAGATCGGCGGACACCGGCACTTCGAGATCCGCCGCGCCTGAGGCCAGCTCCACCAGGCGCGCCTCGTGGATGTGATCGGTCTCCAGGGTGAGGAGCGCCGTTCCGGCGATGGGCGACTCGACGCGCACATGCGCCTTCTCGCCGGCGCGGTAATATTTCTTGTCCAAGCTCAGGGCGATACGGCTGGGGATCTCGAGGGAAGGGTTCTCTTCCGCTCCTCCCTCGACGTAAAACTCGAGGCTCGTCTCCACGGCGAGCTGCCCTTCCCCCCGCGGGGCGCGGAAGCTCAAGCGGTAATGGCCGCCCACCTCCGGGAGGAAGGAGAACAGGCCGCGGCCGTTTTCCAGGGGAACCGTTCGCGAGAGAATTTCGGTCTCCTTCCGGTCGCTGCTCCATCGGTAAACGCCGCCGGCCAGCTTGAGGTCGTGCTCCCAGGTGAGCCGCGCCAGCCGCGCTTCCACCGCGGCAAGGTTTTCCGGGCTGCCGCCGGGCTTGAGGGCGATGCACTCCGCCTTCCAGTCCTTCCCCAGGCGCGCCCCCCCTTCCGGCCGGCGCACCCCCAGGTAGAAGGGGAGCGGATCGACCGCCCGAGCCAGGCGGGCCGTACACGCGCGGCCGCTCACCTCGAAGACCTCCACGGCGGCGAGCGCCTGGAGGGCGCTCCGCGCCTCCACCTCCCGCGGCAACTGGAAGATGAGCGCGCCCTTACCCTCGGCATCCAGCTCGATGGGCTTGGCCTCCAGGACGGTTCCGAGAAACTTGCCGCTAGAGCTGGTGAAGGCGACTCCCGGCCAGGCATCGCAGGTGAACTCGGCCGGGATCAGCCGGCAGGTGGCCTTGGCCGAGAGCCCGGCGGCGCTGCCGCCGAAGAGATGCTCCGCCCGGACCTGGACCCGCAGCTCCTCGCCGCCGCCGAAGCGCCGGTCTTCGGCCTCGACGGCGGGGCGCAGCGTCACCGGCAGGAAGTCCTCGACGCGGAAGGAGGTCCGGCCCAGCTCACGCCCCCCATCGCCCGGGATCCGAAGCGCCGCGGTGTAGAGGCCGGTGGGGTAGAAGCTCTCCGCCTTCCAGAGCGTCTCGACCGCGCCGAATTCCGAGACCGCCGCCGGGAGGAGGCCGGCGGGGCGGCGATCGGGGCGGGTGAACTCCCAGAGGAGCGGCATCTCCCGGGGAGGGAGCCGGCCGTCCAGCTCGCGCACCAGCGCGCGCAGGTGGATGGACTCCCCCGGCCGGATGACGCCGCGCTCCGGGTAGGCGTAAGCCTCGTAAGCGGCCTCGGGATAGGGCCGGCCGGCGAGGTCAAGACCGGCGAGGGATAGGGAGCTCTTGTTGATGGCGAGATAGGAGAAATCCTCGCCCGCGACCGCGGTGACGGCGAAGGGCTCCTCCAGGTCGCCGGCCGGCGGGGTCAAATCGTTGAAGAGGACCAGGCCCCGTTCATCGGTGGCCCCTTCGGCCAGCGTTTGATTGGTCCTCGTGAGCACCGCGATGCGGACGCCGGCGGCGGGGGCGCCGCTTGACAATCGGGCCACCCACACCAGCATCCCCTTCCTTGCCACCTTGGCGTGGATGGCGAGATCCGTGATGGTGATGGTCTTCCGCCGCCAGCGCCAGCCCTCCTCCTCGGGCCCCACCCGGACGGCGAAAGGGCCGCTTTGATTCGGGCCGAGGAGCTGGCGCAGGTCGATCTTCGAGGTGGCGGGCTCGTTGCGCGGGGCGCCGGCGGCGATCCGCCGGTTGGAGAGGATCTCCTTGCCGACGTAGCGGGCGTTGTTCAGGTAGTGAACCAGGTTGTTGGGGAAGATGCGCTGGACGTCGACGAAGATCTGGCTGGCGTTGACCGAACGGACGAGGAGCGTCTGGCTCCCCTCTCGGGGAAGGAACTCCCCCTCGCCGACAAACTCGGCGCCGGGCTCGAGCTCGGGCATGTTGATGGTGCGGACCTGATCATCGGCCAGGAAGCGGCCGTCCTCGGCCGGCATGCCGGCCTTGATGATGACGCGGTAGCGGGCCCCGGGCTTGAAGCCACCCCGAAGGCGGAGATAAGAGCCTTCTCCTTCGATCTGAAACGGCATTTCCGGCTCGATCCGGATATAGGGCTTCGCGGCCAGGGGGTCCACCTTCCGGGAAAAATGCAGAGCGATGGCGCCGCCCTCTCTCTCGGAGAACCCTCGTCCTCCCGGGTGGAACGAGGGGGGATGATACGGCCGCACCTCCTGGAGCAGCGGCTCGGTCTGCACCTGGAGGCGGGCGGTCTGGGCCTTCTCGATGCCTAAAGGGCCCGAAATCCCCACCAAGCCGGCATCGAGCCCGACGCTCAGGCTTTCGCGGCGCTTGCCATCGGTCTTGAAGAACTGTTCCCGCGCCGGGTCGGCCGAGGCAATCCGCGAGAACGGCACGGCGGCCCCGGTCTCGTCGCTCAAGTGGAG
Source organism: Planctomycetota bacterium (assembly GCA_016209605.1). GTDB lineage: Bacteria > Planctomycetota > UBA8108 > UBA8108 > JACQVS01 > JACQVS01. The sequence goes on along the minus strand of JACQVS010000220.1, from coordinate 38,013 downwards.
ATGCCGCTCCAGGGAGGCCCCCGGCACGGCGTCGTTGAAAACCAGGCGGAAGGTGAGCTGCCAGTCCCGGGAAAGCTCCGTCTGGTAGGCGCCTTGGAGCTGCAAGGCCGGGGTGGCAAAGGGGTAGGAGGCGGCGGCCTGCACCGGATAGCCGTCGGCGTCGAGGAGGGGGCCGGAGAACTTGAGCTGATAGGGGGTGGCCGCGGCAAAACCGTCCGGGGCCCGCAGCTCGAGGACCTTGGCATTGCGCCAGCGCCCCCAGAGCGCCGCCGGCGGCGTGACTTGAAGAGCGGCCAGATCGGCCGCCTGCCCCACCTCCCCCTCCGAGACCATGTCGCGGCTGAAGGCCAGGAGCAGCGGTTCGTGGACGCCGCCGAGCCGCTTGGGCTGGAAGCTGGCGAGGCGCGTCGGCGCGCGCTTCTTCACCGTCCAGATCCAGCCCCCGAGGGTGGCGGCGTTGGAAAAGAGCAAGATGGCGACCACAACAACCCAGCGGCTGCTGAGCGCGGCGCTTGTCGCCGTCGCGCGGCAGAACAGTGCGGCGAGCATCGATCCCTCCCTGGCGAATAAAGTTTTACCGAGGGAAGTGAGGAAAGGTTGGCGGCGGCAGGAAGAGCGATTCCAAGAGATGGCCAGCGGCAAAATCAGCCGCCCGGCGAAAAAACGACCATCGACTCACTACCACAGTCAAAAGAAAGGACGAAACCTTCAATCTTCACTTCTCGATCGGCCATATTACGCCCTGCCGACTGCAAGATCAAGCGATTTTTAAACGGCCGCCTCGCTCCCTTCGATCACCCTCCGCCAGCGACCGGAAACGCTTCGATAGGCTTCCCCATAAGTGGATTCGAGCGGCACGGTGATATACCAATCCTCCTCGAGGAAAAGCGGCATCTCGGGAAGAATGGAACCGATGGCGAGGGGCTCCACATAGGCTTTCGGAAGGGCGCCAGCCGAATAGGACGCGAGCATCAGGGGCCTTTCCGGAGGCAAATGATAGGAACTTTCTTGAAATTCAGACCACAGCACGCCGTGGATGCCTTGGGGATCAAAAGGGCCATGAGGGAATAAATCAATGATCAAGAGATGGAAGCCATTTGCCAAAACCGAGACGGCTTTGTCCAGAAAACGCCGCAAAGCCCGTTCGCGGTTTTTATTCCCCGGTGAGATGATTTCAAGGAAAGCCACGATCTGATCACCGCTGGAATGTCGAATGACCAGGGAGCGGCGCTTGAGAGCGTAAACCTCCATTTCGTCCGCAATTGCCGTGTAGCTGACTTTAGGAGGAGCCTCTTTTATCGCGGTCGCCCCCTTCATCCCGAAATCCATGGCACCCCTCATCGGGCTTTTTGCTTGAAGCATCAAAACGTCAGGGCCAACCTCTCCAGCGATTTGCTCGGACATGGCGTAGTAGCCCTCGGGAAGCAAGCCGTTGTTCAAGGACTTCTTCAGCTCGGTGATCCAGGAGCCATGGAAATCATGAAAGACACCCGCGCTCACCCTGTTCCAATCATGAACTGGCATTGAAAGGCTCCTATTCTTAAACTACATTGGACCTTTAAAAAAAGGATTATAGCATAGGCTCCTTAAATAGAACATAGCGCGCGGACGCGCATGTTCAGGCCCGTATTTCTAAAAGAACGGGGGGGAAAAGGACAAGGGAAAGCGGCAAGCATGGATTTGACACTTGATCGGGAGTGTAATACAATTTATAAAAAGTATACGGAGGTTCAATGGCCCGCATCATTCATGCCCGGCTCGATTCTCAAACCGAGAACATCCTCATCGAACTCGAGCGCCGTCTTCGATGGCACGACTCGAAAATTGTCCGTGAAGGGATCAAGGCCCTGAATTCAATCCTCCCACCTGGGGGGCGGCGAAAAATCGCCGGCCTGGGCCGATTTCGATCAGGGAAACCCGACCTCGGCTCGAACAAGAAACACCTTGAAGGCTTCGGGCGATGAAGTCCATCCTCCTCGACATGGGCTGCATCGTAGCCCTCCTGGATCGATCCGAAGAGCACCATAGAGCGTGCGCTGAGGCGGTAGCCGCTCTGGATGGGCCCCTGATAACCTGCGAAGCGGTCATCGCGGAAAGCTGTCACATTTTACGCCATCTTCAAGGAGCGCCGGAATCGGTCGTCGAGAACATTGAACGCGGCGTATTCCTCGTCCCTTTTTTCATCAAGGACAGCGCCTCGCAGGTGATCAAGCTGATGAAGAAGTACCGGAACGTGCCGATGGGATTCGCGGATGCGTGCCTGGTGACGCTCGCCGACGCGCTTGGGACCGGGAGAATCTTGACTCTCGACCAGGACTTCCGGATTTACCGCTGGGGTCGAAATCGCCCCTTCGAGATCCTGGTGGAGAGCTAAGCATCAAAAATCTCAAAAAAATCTTGTCCCGGAGCCGCCTCCCGTCGCAATTTATATCCCATGGGAAGAGGAAGCGCGGATTCCATGAGCGAAACCCAGCGGCTCCAGGGGCTGAAGAGCCCGAAGGAGCGCGAGCAGCTCCTGGCGGAGCTGCTCCTCCAGCACCAGGACCGCCTCCGGCGCATGGTCAAGCTGCGCATGGACCGGCGCCTCAAGGGGAGGGTCAGCCCCTCCGATGTGCTCCAGGAGACCTTCATCGAGTCGGCCCGCTGCCTCGACCGCTACCTCGAGAAGCCCGGCCAGCCCTTCTTCCTCTGGATCCGTTTCCTCGCCGGCATGAAGCTCCAGGCCCTCCACCGCCACCACCTCGGGGCCCAGGCCCGGGACGCCCGCCGCGAGATTTCCCTTTACCGCGGGGCCATCCCTCAGGCAACCTCGGAGCCGCTGGCAGCTACGAATCCTTCAGCCCCGGCAGCGGCTTCAGGTGACCAGCCTCGGCGAGGGCCTCGAAGTGATCCGCCAGCTTGGCGGCCAGAGGCCGGCTTTGGATCAGCAGGCCGACCTCGATGTTTTTCAGCTGTGCCGCCTCGGTGAAGTTGGCCGAGGAAACGAAGGCTCGCTCCCGGTCTGCCACGATGCACTTGGCGTGCAGGCTCGCCCTCTTCCTGGGATCGAGTTCCAGGGATCTCGGGTCATAGTAAATCTGCGGAAATCGTTTGCCGGGCCATTCTGTCGTCCTGAAGCGGACGGCGAAGCGGGCCAGGATGTCGGAATCCTTCGTCGTGTCTCTTGCCGGTCGCTGAACATCGAGGAACATCTTCACTTTGAGCTCCGGATTCCCGTCCAGTCGTTCCGCGAGCGCCTGGAAGACCTGACGCCCTTTATGGATGGCATAACCCGCCACGATAATGGAGTCTTGCGCCCCCTTGAACAGCTCCCGGACCACCACGCACGTATCCCGGTTGGGGACGCCAGGGGTTTCCGGGCCTGTCGAGACGAGGTCCACGACATCTGAGACTAAATCCCGCCCAGCCCTGTCCGCCGCAACCAACTCGAGCAAGGTGGCGAGCTGCTCCTCCCGGAACCCCTGGTCGAACAGTTGATTGAGGTCTCGTGCCGCCCTTTCTGCCGCGGTCCCCGCGGAGACATATCTCTGCAGAGCTAGTGGCGTGATCGGAATCGTGAGGTAACCCGAGCGGAGCGCGGTGGCGATCTGGCGCAGGTCCCCGTCCCCCAATTCCCGCAAGGTTTCGAAGATCATGCGTCCGGCCTCATGAAGGCGGCTTCCTGGTCGTCGACGGTCGGCACCACCAGCGCCCGGTCGAGGAAATCGTTGTGCTGCTCGCAGGAAGTCTCGGCGATGAGGAGGCACCCGTGGCAGGCAGACCCGAGGAGGAAGCGCCGCTCGTGCTGGTTGTCCGGAGCGTGCTGGGCGCAAACCGGATCGTTGGAGCAGAGTTCTCCCAGATCGAGGGCAGTCTTCAGATGGAAGTGAATGCGCCGGCCTGCCTCGACCAATCCGCCGAGCGTCCCCTCCGCGTCCGGCGACCCGGTGAAAAGGAGAACGCCATAGCCCGCGGCGCTGGCGTAGATGCGCTCACGGATGGCGCTTGCCGGGTAACCGCACTCGAGCGATACGGCGGTGATCAGGAGATGCGAGAGGGAGTGAAGCATGATGTAAGCGAGCCCTGGGAACTTGTGCTTCGTCCCGTGATGATCGGCCTTCCAGCAATCAAAGCCCCCGATAAGCTGCTGGCCGCGGGACTGGACGGCCTCCTTTTTGAGCCACTGATCTACGGCCTCCTTTCGGAACCCGAGGAAGATGCCCTCACCGCGGTTCTCGATCGCGGGGAGCCAGTCGGCATGCTGTGAGAGATCGGCACGCCTCACGCCGACCTCGAGCTCGCCATCGATGTCTGGGGACAAAGCCTCGAAGCGCGTGAACCCGACCTGGGCCACGACCTCCCGCAAACGGTGAATGAGTACGATGCGCTCCACAACCGCCATCCAGGATGCCTCCCACCTTTTCTGGGGCAGCGCTCGGGCATAGAAGTTCCCATCCGGGCGGTCCTGGCCAACCTCGTCTTCGGCGGCAGTGAGAGTCTCGATCTCGGCCTGCTTGACCGATTTCCCAGGCGCATCTCCTCCCTCGCCTCGGCGGACTCGGATGGCGTTGAAGACCTCCTCGTCCGTGAATCCCTTGAGCGCCTCCCTCACCGGCGGTTTCCGGCCGCGTTCCTTGCTGAGTTCATCCTTGTCCTGCACGTACTGGAGGAAGTGCTCCCAAACCGGATCGATGGCCTTCTCGAGGTCCTCATCGCGGCTGGGAAGGGAGATCACGCTCATAAGCTGGGGGAAGTAGGCATTGCTGGCGGTGCGGATGAGGAGCCGATTGATATCGCCGCAGCCCTCGCTCGCATAGAGCCCGAGCCATGGCCGTGAGCCATCGCAGTTCCCCAGCGACCTCGTCTCCAGCTTCCCCGCATCGGTCATCGGCCGCTCGGCTCCGCAAGCGCAGCGAACCCATACCTCGGAGAGGTCGCCGCTCGTGCCCCGCTCGTCCATGAAGAGTTCTCGCCTGCAGGTGGTCTGCCCGCGGTGGACATAGGAATGCCATTCGATGTCTCCAATGTGGCCGGCCCGGCAAGCGCGCACGAAACGGACCGGGACCACGGGACGCGGTTTCCGGTCGCGGTCGATATATTTGCCGCGAGTCAGGGATCGGCGCGGTACGAGGTGTCGCGAGCGGGTCCCGTTCACCTGGCGATCCTGAACGTCCTGGGTGATAGCCAATGGATGGCCCGACGAGGTCAAGCTCGATCGACCGCACTATCTCGGAGCGGACCTCGATAGGGGTCAGTTCTGGGGTTGATACGTTCGACATGATGACTCCGCTTCTTCTCCAATCCAGTTCAATGCTGATCTTGAGTGCAACCTTGCCAAAGGGCGATCTCGGTGCGATACTCTGGGTATGGCTAGAGCTGTTTTCAAGGTAAGCGAAATGACCATCGATGAGCAGTTGAAACTCCTTGATGAGATTTGGGATAGCCTTTCCCGTAAACCGGAGGCCCTCCCACTGACCGCGGCGCAAGAAGAGGAACTCGATCGGAGGCTGGACGACCTCGAGCGCGATGGAGCCCTCGGCATCCCCTGGGATGAAGTGTTCCATCGAATCAGGAAATCCAAGCGGTGATCTTGCCCATCTTCCGCCCGTAGGCGGCAGCGGACGTCGAGGAGGCCTACCGTTGGTACGAGGCCAGAAGTCCCGGGCTCGGCGAGAATTTCCTGGCCGCTGTGAGGGTCGCGGTAGAGGCCGTTCATCAGAATCCCGAGCGCTACCCGGTCATGCACCGAAAAACCCGCCGCGTCCTCCTGAAAAGCTTCCCCTACGGCCTCTACTACCGAATCGTCGATGGCCAAGTGGTCGTGGTCGCCTGTTTTCACGGACGGCGGAATCCGCACATCTGGCGCCGGCGCAAATAAACCAACCTTCAATAGGGTTCTCAAGTTTCGATCCTCCACAGATGCTGTTTATCCAGGCGGTTCAAACTTTTTGAGATCATTCTCCATTTGATCCAGGGAGATAGGCACACAATCGCTACTGAATTGTCATCTTACGAGTGAGCAGGTATGTCGTGTCCCGCGTTTTTTGATAACCGTATCTCGTTGAGAATGACTGCAGTTGTGGGCAATAGCTCAAAAAATTAACACAAATAAATTTATGCCCATGGGTGTTCGCCAGGACCTACTTTTATTCTCAAACATTGTGAGATGCCAATTTCAAATAATGTAGGACACGACACAGGTATCGGGTGATGAATCGCTGGCGACTCTGGTCCCGGTTATGCATCAGTGGCCCAACCAATTACGTTGGCGCCGAAATCGCCCCTTCGATATCATGGTCGAGAACTGAGAAACAAAAACTACCTAGTCCTCAAGCGCCTTCAGGCTGACTGCGATTTCGTATCCCTTGAGTTCTTCCGCTTGTGTCTTTAGCTGCTTTTCATAAAGAGCGAATTCGCCAATCACATTGACAACGGGGGCTTGCAGACTTGGATTAGAGCGAAAATGCCAATGCTTTTCAGCATTACTGAATTCATCAGAGTAATTTTTGACTAATGTTAATGCTCGGCCATAATTGATATATTTATTCACTACAAATGCGCCATGAATATCCGGCGACTCAAAAGCCTTCTTAACTTCTTCATCGACCTCCCGGCCGCCACTCGCCAATTTTTCAAGAAGATCAAGCTCCCGACAAAATCTCATCTCTATCACCTCGGGGTTCGGCCGTTTTGCAAGATTGCAGCCCACCCCCCCGAGAAATACCGCCACACCGACAACCGATGCCATTTTTAGGTGCTGCATTGAGAACCTCCTGCTGTGTTTACCGTATCCCGTCCTTCACCCCTTCACCTTGGCGCCGCAGTCGGTGCAGAACCTGGCGCCGGGCTTGAGCGGCTTGCCGCAGCCGGTGCAGAATTTGTTGGCGGCGGCCGGCGGCTTGGATGGCTCCGTTTTGGCCGCCGGGCCGCCTTTTTTGGCCGCCTTGGAGCCCGGTCCGGACGCCTTTTCGGCATTGAAGATGACCGCCGTGGTCGCGTCGGTGTTGATCCAGAACTCCTCCTGGAAGGCCTGGCCGGCGAAGTCGGTCTTGAGGGTGTACTTTCCCTCCGCCAGGGTCCTCGAGTCGCCGAAGCTCCCCCGCGCCGCCTCCTTCTGGCCCTGGTCCAGGACGATGAACTGCTCCGGCACGCCCAGGACGGCCGCCCGCAGCTCCTGGTACAGCGCCGCCGACCGGGTCGCGGGCCAGTAACGGCCTCCCGCCCGCGCCGCGATCTCGAGGAGCTGCTTGCTCCAGTCCTCGCGGCCGATGTCGAAGCCGATGACGTGCAGCGACACCCCCTTCAGCTTGCCGAACTCCTCCGCCGCCTTGAGCGGGTCCTGCCGCGGCAGGGTGTCCTCGCCGCCGTCGGTGAGGAGCACCGCCGTGACCGGATTCTCCTCCCCGGCGCCGGAGAGGTCCCGCCGGGCCTCGAGCAGGCTGCGGGCCAGCGGCGTCTTGCCGCGGGCGCGCAGCGACTTCAGCTTGGCGAGAAACTCCTTCTTGGCGAGAGGCTTCATGGGGATCTCGAGCGCCGTGTCCTCGTTCGATCCCGGCTCGATGGAGCGCTTACGATGCCCGTAGACCCGCAGCGCCACCTCCGAGGAGTCGGCCAGATCGTTGATCAGAGCGGCGACCGCGTCGCGGGCGATCTCGAACTTCTGCTTTCCCTCCATCTCCGCGAGCATGGAGCCCGAGCCGTCGAGGATGATGTAATAGCGGTTGCGGGCGGAAAGGGCGATGCCGGTCTTGAGGATCCCCTTGCCGCCGCGCTTCATCTCCACCTTCAAGGTGGGGGTGGCCCGAGTCAGGAAGAGGAGCGCGAAGCCGGTGGCCAGCCGGGGATCCTTCTCGGATCCCTCTCCCACCCAGCTGCCGTTGGCCAGTTGCGCCGAAACCAGCTGGCGCGCCCCCACCGGGTACCACTCGTGTTCTCCGATGAACTCGGTGTCGAGGATTCGGCCGACGCGCTCGAGGGAGTAAAGGTAGTAATAGGTCCAGTCCCCGCGCTGCGGATTTTCCGTGACCGAGAAGTTGCCATCCAGCCAGGCGAGCCCCTTCTCGATGCCCTCGTCGGCGGCCGGATCTCCCTCGCCCAGCTCGTGCCGGCAGATGGCCAGGGCGCAGATGCCGGCGCAACTCATGCTGCCGTAGGAGCCGCCGGTGGTGTAGCCCCAGCCGCCGTCCGGGTTCTGCCGCTTGCGGTAAGCCTCCAGGTTGCGCTTCCAGACCTCGGCTGGCTGCCGCAGCCTGGAGCGCGAGGCGGTGTGAAGGCCGAGGAGCGAGAACTGCGAGCAGGAGTTGTCTCCGTCCTGCCCTTTCTCCCACTCGGTCAGCCGCTTCAGCTCCTCGCCCGCGGCCCCCGGCCCCTCGAGCGGCTGGCCGCCCGAGATCCGGAGCGCGCGGTCCTCCGCCGGGTCGTGGAACAGCTCCTCGGCGACCTTGACCCCGTAGCCGAAGGACCCCTGGGGCCCCTGGTTCTCAAGCAGGTATCGCGCCGCCCGGCGGAGCTGCGGCAGGAAGGAAGGGTCGCCGTAGCCCTCGATGGTCATGGCGAAGATTCCAGACAGGTAAGTGCCTCCTCTCCAGGGCTGAGCCTTGGCCAGGAACTCGTGCAGCCGGGCGTCAAAGTCGGGGAAGCGCCGGTGCGCGCCGGCGTGCACCAGCGCCTGGCAGGCGAGGTAGTGCTCATGGTAATACCCCAGGGGATACCCTGGCTTGATCTCCTCCTTGAGCAGGTTCCAGAGGAACTCGGCGCCGCGGTCGATGGCGCGGTTCACCTGCTCGGCGGTGAGGCCGACGCCGGCGATCCCTTGCGGCTGCCGGTCCTGCCGGGCGGCGATCCGGCCCGCCTCCTTGCCGGCCTTCTTCCTGGCCGGCGGCTTGGCGGGCTTCTTCTCGGGCGTTTTCTTTTCCTCTTCCTTCTCGGCCTTGACGATTTTATCGGGTTTATCCGCCAGCGCTGGAGGAGGCGGCTCCTGGGCTTTCTGCTTGGCCGGCGGCTTGGCGCCTTCCTTGGCCCCTTCTTTCGGGGGGCCGGCCACAGCCACCGCCGGCGCCTCCTCCAGGGGCTTGAGATCCAGCACTTTTGCCAGGGTGACGCCGGCGTAGGCCAAGCGCGGCCGCTTTTCACTTTTTGGAATCTTGTAGACGGCCTGGAAGCGGCGGCGCTCCCCCCCCGGCACGAGGAGAAGATCCGCGGGGGGATGCGGCCCTTGGAAGCTCGCCTCGTCAATCCCCCGTTGCTCGCCGCTTTCCGCCGTGTATTTGAGCTGCTCGCGGGTCTGGAAGAACTCCGTCCCCTCGCCGCGGTTCTTCACCAGAACGTCGAGGATCAAGAACTTCTCCTCCTCGGCCTTCACGCCAGCGAACTCCGCCGCGGCGCCTTGACCCAGCACCCCCACCTCGAAGATGCCGCCATCTTCAACCTTGGCGAGGCTCTCCGGCTCGGGCAGGGCGGGCCGGACTCCCTCGATGGAGAACGTCAAAGCCCGCGGCCGGATGATCTCGCTCCGGCCCGGCGCCCGGGCGTTGGGGAACTCGCAGCGCAGCTCTAGCGAGGAAGATTTATCCGGGGCGAGGAAGACCAGGCTGCCGCCGGTCATGACGTCGGGGAGGAATCGAGGCGACGGCGGCAGCGCCGACTCGGGCCGGGGAGCGAAGCCGTATTCCCCATCGACGACGAGCTGCGAGTGCCGGTGCGCTTCCTGCCAGTCCGCCACCGTGCCGACGGCGAGCTTCTCACCTTTCCGGGCGCCGGGGCGAAAGGCGGCGGCCTCAGCTTGCAATTCGAAGAGGCTGCGGGCGCGGAAGTCGAGGGAAATGAAAACCATCCCCTCGGGAGCCGGCGGCCCATCCAGCTCCTTCGCCCTGGCGAGGCCGAAGATGCCCCCCTCCACCACCTCGTTTTTGGCGAGCGGCGCCACGGCCTTGGCCGCGGCGGCTTCCGGACCTTGGCCTGCCGCCAGGAGCGGCAGGAAGGCGTGGCCGTGGGCGTAATCGTAGAAGCGCAGCTCGAGCGAGGTGAAGCCTTTTCCAGGGGCCGGCTCGGCGACCTCGAACACCGCCTTCCCCCGCAGGGTGGAGCCGATCCGCTCGAGGCGGAAGTCCCGGACCGGCAGATGGCCCGGCGGCGGCTCCGCCGGCAGGCGCGCCAGCTCGCGGCCGTTCACCACCGAATAGAGGTGGTCGCCGAGCTGGGGGATGCGGTACTCCGTAGGCACTTGATTTTCGTAAACCAGGGTGAGGGGGATGAGGTTCTGCCACTCGGTGTCGAGGACGAGGAGCTGCCGGCCTCTCGGAGCCTGGACTTCGCCGTAGCTCGCCTGAAGCGCCATGCCCGGGATCCGCAAGCGCACCGCCCGATTGTGCGCCGAGAGGCCGAGGGGAAAGAACTTTCCCGGCTCGAGCGCCGCCGCCCCTACACCGATCTTCCCTTCTTCGATACCGGCCGGCGGCCGCGCCGCGCGGGTGATCCGCACCGCGGGATCGAGCTCGAGGCCGCGAGCGGCGAGAAGCTCCTGGCGGCGGCGCGCGTAGGCCTCCACCAGCTCGCCGCCGAGGAAGGCATTTTTCACCCCGGTCATTTTCTTGCCCTCGAATGCGACCGCCCCCCGGCTCAGGATCCCGCCGCCGCGGGGGACCTGCCAGAGCCAGCGCCCGCCGATTTCTACCGGCTCCGGGGTGGCGGGCCCACCTGCTGAAAAAAGGCAGAGCTGGATTCGCGGAAAGGCCTTGAGGAGGTCCAGCGCCAGCTGCGGCTCTCCGCAGACGAGGAGCAGGACGACATCGGCCTCGGCGAGGCGAGGGATCGCCTCCTGGACCGCCGCCTTGGGATCGAGCACCTCGAGGCCCGCCGGCAGCTTGGTCGCTCCGGTTGGAGCCGACAGCACTCCGAGCAGGCCGATCCGCCGGCCGCCGGCCTGGCACACCGCCCACGGCTTTCCCAGGGGAGCGCCGGCGGCGCGGGCGTTGGCGCAGAGGAAGATGATTTTCGATCGAGAGGCCAGGGCGGCCAGCTCGGCCGCCTCGCCCCTCGCCAGGTCATCCCAGGAAGGAGAGTAGGCCTGGTAGCCGTAGGCCTCGAGCAGCTCGAGCGGGACTTGCCCGCGGCTGCGCTCCACCGCCGGGCTCGAAAAGAGGCTGCCGCCCAGGCAAAGCTTCAGGCCCTCCGGGAGGGCGAGGTCGCGCTCCCAGGACTCGCGCGCCGAGCTGGCGGCGATCAAGAGCTCGCCCCCCATCGCGGTCCGGATCGGCGCGAATCGGAACGGCAGCGCCTCTAACAGGATCAGGGCAGCCAGGTGAACGGAAGAGCGTCGCATCGCTATCCTCCTTTCCCGCCGAAGACGCCGGCGTCGGCCCAGCCGGCGAGCCCCGTCGCCACTTTCCAGAAGACGTAAGGCCCCAGCCCGGCGGCCTCCTTGATCTTCGTGCCGGCGGCCGACTTGGCGGCGCCGAAGAGAATGCACTTGAAGAGGAACTTGTTGGCCGCCTTCTTATCGCCGGCCATGCCGCCCCAGACCTGGTTGAGGATGCAGAGCTGCATGCTGATGCGCGTCTCCATGGCGCTGTACTCTGAAAGCGCCTGGCCGCCGCCGCCGCTCACCCGCCCCACCGTCTGGCCGTCCCGCCCGGAGACGCTCCACCAGGCGAGGACCTCGCGCTCATTCTCCGCTCGCGCCGCGACCAGCCAGCGGTCGGCCGGCTCGCAGGCGGCGATCCACGCGGCATCGTCGGGCCGTTTGGTGACTTCCGGGACGCGCGCTCGCTGGGCCGGATCGATGGCCTCGAAGCCTTTGCCGAAAAGACGCGCCCGCGCCAGGCGCGCCGCCGCGCTATCCATCCCGCCGAAGCCTTCCTCGCCGCGCAGCGCCAGCGACTCGGCGACGGTTTCGAAAACGCCCAGCTCGAGGGCGCCCAGGGCGGCGCTCCGCCCATCGCCCGAGCGCGGCAGGATTCCGGAAGGATTGTCGGCGAGGTCGATCGTCTGGCAGGCGCAGTTCCGGCAAATACAGGCGGCGTCCCCCTCTTCATGGAGGCGGATCGAACCGCCGGCCAGGAAAATCGCCGGCCGATCCTGCAAGTAGGCAGTCTCCGGCCGGGCGGCCAACAGCCGCGCCTGAAAGCGCTGGCGATGGAGCGCGAGCTGGAAGAGGGCCGAGGGGATGCGCTGGCGCAGCGGTTCCCGGACCTCCGCCTCGCGGCAGCAGGCGATCAAGAGGTCTTGGCTGCGCGCCAGATGGCGCAGCGACAAGAAGTCGACGAAGGCCGGAGGGAGGGCGTGCGGCAGGACGAGGAGGTCCAGGCTCGCCGGCGGCAGGAGGCGGATGCCGGCGGCGTCGGGCCGCGGCCGGACGACCTGGCGCCGCGTCAAGAGCGGCTCGACGCCGGGGCCGCTTAAGGTGAGCTCGAGCTCGATGCCGAGCAGGGCCGACTCCGGCCCCTTCTCCTTTTCCTCTTCCCCCGCCAGGCCGCCGAAACCCCGCCCCAGCCCCTTCGCCAGCTCCTTCGCCGCCTTGATGCGGCCGTCGCCGCCGACCTGGTAGGTGTTCCCCTGGAGATCGAAGACCAGGCCGGGGCGGGACTCCAGGCCGAGGTCGAGAAGGACCTGGAAGCGCTGGAAGGAGAGGAGGTGCGCGAGGCGATCCGCCTCGCTCCGCTCGAGCAGCTCGGCGGCCGAAAGCGCTTTCCCACCCGCGGGCAGGAGGTTCAAGGTCGCCGTCTCGTAGAGGAAGCCGTCGGCCGGCAAGGTCTCCTCAAGAAGGGTCGCTTCCTCCTCCTGGCCGCCGGCCTGCCGCCGCAAGACCACCCGCACGGCCAGCCGGTGGACGAGCGCCTCCGGCAGGCTGTCGACCGCCTGGTCTTCGAGGGCCGGATGCCGGTCGGCCAATCCAACCGCCTCTAGGACCGGGTCGAGGTCCAACCACTGGCCCCCCTCCTCGACCTGCACCCACCAGTGCGCGCGGGCCCGCTCGACCAAACGCTCAGAGACCCGCGAGGCCGGCTCCCCCAAGGACGCCCCCGCCCGCTCCAGCTCCTTCGACAAGGCTTGCGACTCCCGCGCCGCCGCCTCGTCCATCTCCTGCCAGAGGGTCTCGCCGGATCGCCGGTCGGCGGCGAAGAGCGCTCGCATCTCCTCGGCGGGTATGCCCAGCGGCGCGCACGCTTCGCGGAAAAGCTCGGCCGGCGGATCGGCTGCATCGGGAACGGAGTCGAGGAGCGCCGGCGGTGCCGCCCGCTGCTCCAGGAAGCGCTCGACGAGGCGCCGCGCCTCCTTCTCCTCCAGCCGTCCCTCCACCAGCCGGGAGCGGTGTCCGCCGGCCTCGAGCAGGGCGGAGAGGAGCAGCGCCTGGTCGAGGGCGTTCCCCGCCCGCGTCATCAGGGCCCCCCGCGGGCCCTTGAGGCGGCCGGCATAAGGTTCGAAGCGCATTTCTTCTCGCATCCACGCCGAGATTTTCGGCGGATTCGAGCCGATGAGCCGTGCCCGCTCCTCGAGATCGAAGGGGCAGGCCCCCGGGCGGAGCAGTTCGCGCTCGGCGAGAGCGACGACGCGCTGGATCAACGCCGCCGCCCGATCGCGCGGCCCAGCTTCCTGAGACTGAGCCTCCTGAGACCGGAGCGGCGCGGAGAGAAAGATGAGGCCGTGAAAAAGCAGAGACGCGGGAAAAAACCGGATTTTAGCCATTGTCGGACTCCTCCCCTTCAGAGGATTGAAATCGGTTGAGGCAACGAGGGAATTTTCTCCGGCGGGGAAATGGCCATCAAGGTAATTCCGTCCAGGCCGACTTATTGGAAAATTTCTGCGACCGGCAGGCGGAAGCCGGGGAGAATCTCTTCACCGTCGAGATGATCTCCGATCTTGAGCACGCGGGGATCGGCGCCAGTCCGGTGCGCGGTCACGGTTTTTTTCACGGGATCGACCAGCCACACCAGCGGAACGCCGTTTTCAAGCCACCAGGCGATCTTCTCGCGGATCTCCCTGGGACGGTCATCTCCGGACAGCGTTTCCACCGCCAGGTCCGGCAGGATGGTCAAGAACTCGTTGGGAAGCGGGCTGGGGAGCCGCTCGGATCGAATGAAGGCGCAATCGGGGGCCCGGAGCGTGTCCGGATCGCGTTCGATGACAAAGCCGGTTTCGGCGGCAAAAACGCGGCCGAGCTTTTTCGATTTAGCATAAGCTCCAATGGCGACATGGATGGCTCCAGTCGATGAGCCATGCCAGGATTTGGTCGGCATCAATTCCCTCACTTCTCCCCGCACCAGCTCGCGCCTTTTGCCATCGCGGCAAAGGCGCTCGAACTCTTCGAGGGTCACGGGTTGCAGGACGTTCTTCATGGGCGGCCTCCTAAAGCAGCCAAGGCCGTAACCAGAAGTCGAGGCCGAGTAAGAAAGAAGATGAAGAGGATTGAACCGCAAAGACGCAAAGGACGCAAAGGTAAGACGCAGAGCGAATTAGAGAACGTTTGACGGTCACAAAATTTCTCCGCAGGCTGCGAAGATGTTTCGGATGTAGGGTCTAAAATTTTGGCCGCAGTCGCCGGACGCCGCCAACCAGCAAGGCATCGCCGCGGCCGCAGGCGCAATGGCGGCCTTGCACCAGGCGAACTCCATCTCCCGACCGGTAGCGGACGATCGGGCTACCCAGCCGGCCCAGATTGGTGAGCACCAGCTCCCCCTCCTCCCCATCGGGAAGGACTTCCCCGGTCTCCGGATCGATGACCTCCGCGATGAACTCGCTCTCCTGCATATGCATCCCGCCGGGATGGGCGATGCACTCTCCGGCGATCGAGCCGGCCTCGGTCATGCCGTAGCGATCGAAAACTTCGGCGCCCCAGAGCGTTTTCATCCTTCCCCGCGCATCCGGCAGGCTCCCTCCCGGCTCACCAACCGCGATGATCTTTTGAAGGCGCAGCGAGGCCGGCTCCTTGCCCAGCCCCCTCACCTGGTCGCCGAAAGAGAGGATCAGACCGGGCTTTCCAACCAGCACCGTGGCCTCGAACTTGAGCAGCCACCAGAGCTGCTCATCCGCCGGCACGGCGCCCGCGGGGATGCACAGGCAGCCCAGCAGGCAGGCCCCCTCGTACATGATCCACGCGCCCAGGGAGGGGCCGAAAGGAACGAGAAAGACCAGGCGGTCAAAGGCGCTGACGCCGGCCAGCAGGTAGAGCGTTCTGCTGCACTCCCGGAGCCAGGCCCAGTTTGGCGGCGTGTCCGGCCAGCACAAAGGCAGCCCCGAAGTCCCCGAGGAGCGGTGCACCCGATGGTACTGATGCAGGAAATAGGTCAAGTTGTTTCCCAGCGGCGGCATCTCCTTCTGATCGGCCACCAGCTCCTCGCGGCCGGTGAAGGGAAAAGAGCTCAGCTCATCGATCGAGCCGAGTTCTCCGGGATGCAGACCGGCCTTGCGCCACTTGCCGGCGTAGAAAGCATTGCCCCGCCAGACTTCATCGAGCAGCTTGTTGAGCCGGCGAAGGCGGACATCCCCTTTCAACTCTTGCATGGCTCGAGCTCTCATCATTCAACGGCGCCCTTTCAGGTGTACCGGATGCCGCGATGCTCGGGGAGGTAAAAGCCCGGAAGCAGCCAGTCGACGCTCAAAAGCCCGGCTCGTGTCAAGGCGACGGTGCCGTCTTCGACCACCAGCATTTTTTCCTCCTGGAGCCGCCGGAGCTGCGGCTCGAATTTCTCCCGGATATCGACGTTGAATTTGGAGCGGAAGTAGTCGATCTGCAGGATTCCCGTCTTCAGCAGCAGGACGACCTCGCGGCGCAGCTTTTCCTCGGCGCTCAGGCGGCGAGCCCGGCGGACCGGCAGGCGGCCGCTCTTCACCCGGCCGATGTACTCGACGAACTGGTCGACATTTTGATAGTGGACCCCATACAAGTGGCCGAAAGAGGACTCTCCCAGGGCCAGCAGTTCGCCGCCGTGCCAGAAGTGCTCCACGGTGTATACGAAGCGCCAGCTCCCGGGATTCCGGATGGCCATGTAGCCGCTGCCGATGGTGTAACCGGCCTCCTCGAGGTTCCGGAAGGCGTCGCCAACCCACTGCCGCTTGGTCGGCCAGCTGGGCAGCGCCCCCTGCGATCCCGCCCGCAGGCCGGCAAACAGCCTGGAATTGTAAGTCAGCTCGAGCTGATAGATGGTCACGCACTCGGGGGCCAGTCCGACCACGGCCTCGATGGTCTCCATCCAGGACTCGGCGGTTTCATCGGGGAGGCCCGCCAGGAGGTCGAGGTTGATTTCTTGAAAGCCGGCCTTCCGGGCCAGCCGGTAGGCGCGCAGGCAGTCTTCGACCCGGGCGCGGCGGCCGCTCGCTTCGAGGACCCGGTCGCTCAAGCTCTGGAAGCCCAGCGAGACGCGGGTGGCTCCCAGATCCTTGAGCGCCTGGAGCTTCTCCAGAGTGACGGTGGTCGGCTCGCACTCGAAGGTGCACTCCTGGACCTCCGTCCACGGCAGGCGCTCCTGCAATCCGCGCAGGCAGCGGCGGATCTGCCCGGAGGTGAGATAAGAGGGCGATCCGCCCCCGAAGTAGACCGCTTTCAGCCGCCGGCCTTCCAGCGCCGGGAAAGGACGGTACATTTCCAGCTCTCGGAGGACGGCATCGATGTAAAGATCTACCGTCTGCGGCTGGCGGCGCGGATAGACCCGGAAATAACAGTAGCGGCAGCGCTCCTGGCAGAACGGCACATGGACATAAAGGCAGAGATCCGGGTGGGGCGGCGGCCTCGAAAGCGCTTCCTGAAGCCCGGGGATCTGATCTTCGTTCCAGGTGGAAAAAGGCGGATAATTGGAAACAAAATAGTTTCCCACCGTCGTTTCCACGGGCGGCGTCGAGAAAGGCGAGGGTGTGGTCATCTTGAAAGGCCTTCCAAAGGCAGCAGGTACATGATTCCCAGCCATCTTTGGCTCGGCGCCGGCCTTTTACCGTGATTCTGGTCACAGCGGCGGATTTCCCGAATTCTGCGGCTTGACGGCCTGGCGCGGCAGCTGGATCAGGACCTCCGTCCCTCCCTCCGGGGGGCAGTGGAGGGCGATCTGGCCGCCGTGGGCCTCGACGATGCGCTTGGCAATGGGCAGGCCCAGACCGGTGGCACGATGCTTGGTGCTGAAGAAAGGCTCGAAGACCTTTTCCCGAATGGGCCCGGGGATGCCCGGGCCGGTGTCGCGCACGGCGATGCGGCAATGCTCTTCGTTGGCATGCATCGTGATGGCGATCCGGCCCTCGCCGTTCATGGCCTGGGCGGCGTTCAGGACCAGATTCTGGAACGCCATTTTCAGGAGTTCTCCATCGGCGGGGATGGACAAGTCATCGGCAAAGATGTCGAAGCCGATCTTGTCGAAAAGGGAGTCGTTTTCCAGAAGGAGCAGCAGGCTTTGAATCAAGGCGCGCAGCGAGACGGTCTCCAGCTGGACCTTGCGAGGGCGCGCGAAGAGCAGCAGATCGTTGATGGTTTCGTTGAGAAAATCGATGCGCTCCAGGATCTCGTGGATGACCGAGGAGTAGGAATTCTCCTTCGGCAAGCTGCTAGCGAGCACCTGCATGGCCCCGCCGATCCCGGCGAGGGAGTTCTTCACCTCGTGCGCCACCACGGAAGCCATCTCGCCAAGCCGTGCCAGGCTCTTCTGCTCCACCAGGATCTTTTCCATGCGCAGCCGATCGGTGAGGTCGACTTCGGAGCTCAAGGTGCCGGTGATGCGGCCTTTATTATCCCCGAGCACGGTGTTTTGCCATTCGACGGCCCTCTCCTCGTAATAAAAGTGGGTCATCAGGGCGTGATCGAGACCGAGGACCTTGCCCAGGGCGGAGAGCGCCGGGCACAAGAGCTGCGGCTCGCCGGCGGTGGCCGTCACGATGGCGGCCTCCAGGGCGCTGCGGACCTGGGACATGGCCGCCGAAGTGTAACAGGGGAGCAGCCCGATCCGGAATTGGGTGCGGCCGATTCTCTCGCGCTTTTCAAAATAAGCCCCGTCCTGAGGCCCCAAAAAAATTTCTTCCAGCCACTCCCCGATCGCCGCCTGGAGGCGCCGGCCCTGCTCGTCGCTCTTCAGGAGCTTGCGGGTCTCCTGGCTCCGGCACACGCGCTGAAAAAAATCGCCGACAATAGTGGGAAAGGCGGCGCGGAGGCGAGGGTGGAGGGACTTCAAGAGAGTCCGATCGTCGGCCCCCAGGCCGACGTACTGTTTGAGCGCTTCGAAAAGAAGGATCGACATGAATGAGCTTAATAACCCAGGCTCGGAAACTAAAAAACGATCGTTTCAGAGACGGTAACTCCAATTTGCGGCAAAACTCATACCATAATCCTGTCCAGCCGAAGAACCTTGAAAGGGCAGCAAAGAGAGGTTTATCGGGTTCATTTCGGGGAGTGAGGATAATAAAGCGGGAAATATTTCACGTCGCCGGGAAAAAAATCCCCGCGGCCCAAGCCCCCGTCGAAACCTCAGTCATTGCAGGAGGCGAGGGATTGTTGGAAAATAATTCCACTCTCATGAATCTCCGTTATGAAACCCCGCTTCACAAGCTAAGCATCGAACAGGTGGCGGCGAGGATCTTGTTCCTGGACCTGGCCCTCACCAGCGCCTCCTGCCTCTCTTCCTCCCCTCGCGAGCAGATCCGACCCGATTCCGCGGACCAGCCGGAGGCAGCCGAGTGCCTCTCCTGCCACGGCGGCCTGAATGCCGGTCTTTTCATCGGAGCGCACCGGCGGGGCGGCCTCGAGTGCCGGAGCTGTCACTCTCAGGCACCGAACCATCAGACGGCGAAGCCAGCCGGGCCGGCGATGAAAAAAAATCTCTCCCCAGAAGAGGCTCAAGCCGTCGAAAGCAAGTGCCGCCGCTGCCATTCCCAGGTCAAATCCGCTGGCGACCTCTCGCAAGGATACCGCCGCTGGAGACACACGCAGGGTACAGGACTTTATGGTGGCAAAGAAAAAAAGTGCTTCGAGTGCCACCACCATTGAACAAAAATTCTGAACTGAACCGGAGGGCTCATGAGGTATTTCAGGCCGTTGATGTTGAGCGCTCTTCTGTCGATGCTGGTTTCCTGCGCGCAGCCGGGGCCGCACCAGCACCCCCGCGGCGAAGACCACGGCCAGCACGGCCCGCTGGGGCGGCGCTTTGAAAAAGCCGAGGAATGGGCCAGGAAGTTCGACAGCCCCGAGCGCGATGCCTGGCAAAAGCCGGGCGAAGTGGTTTCCTCGATGCAGCTAGCGCGGGGAATGACGGTGGCCGACCTCGGCGCCGGCACCGGCTACTTTCTCCCCTCTCTCTCCCGCGCCGTGGGCGACTCCGGAACGGTGCTCGCCCTGGACATCGAGCCCGGCATGGTCCGGTACATGGAAGAGCGCGCCCAGCGCGAAGGGTTGAAGAACGTCAAGCCCCTCCTCGTCCCCTGGGATGACCCCCAGATCGCCCCCGCCAGCGCGCACCGCATCCTCATCGTCAACACCTGGCACCATATCCCCGATCGCACCGCTTACGCCGGCAAGCTCGCCCGCGGCCTGGCCCCCGGCGGCACGGTCACCATCGTCGATTTCACGCTGGAAAGCTCGAAAGGCCCGCCCCGCCATGAGCGCGTGCCGCCTGCAAAGGTGGTGGAAGAGCTGCGCGCCGGCGGCCTGGTTGCCGAGGTGGCGGCGGAGGATCTACCCGAGCAGTACGTGGTCGTGGGAAAAAAATGAGTAAATTTTAAAAGAAATCCGCCAGGCAGGGAGGTGGCGGCGGCAGGTTCAAGGGGTCGGTTTTCCTGGGCGCAGCGGCGCACAGCTCCCGCAGTTCCTGGGCCCGCTCCAGGAGGCTGCGCCGGAAAACTTCCTCCGAGCGGCCGGGGATCTTGGGGCGGATGAGGAGGACGGCATCTCCCTGTCGGGCCTTCTTCCCGAGCGGGATCACCGCCACCCCCACGGTGACGGAGGTTCCCTTGCCGGGATAGAGGGTCTCCTCGCAGTAGACGATCTCATTTCCCTTATTGACCGCCTTCACCGCCGGGCAGCGGGCGGCGCAGGTCGAATCGCCGACCGGAAAGACCTCCCAGCAACGGCAGCCGAACCACCCCGGCGACACCAGGGATCGGGCGGCGGCGTTCAAGTAAACCACCTCCATGCGCCAGGTGACGACGCTGCAGGCATCGGGCTCCCGGTCCAGGAAGCTCCACCGTGCGGCCAGTTCGCGGTCATGAAGGGGAACTTCGCTCTTGAATTTGGGATCCACGGCTACTCCTTTGAGTCCGGTCCTTTGAGTCCGGCAAGAAAAATTTCCCAACCGATGCGAAAAAATCAACACGTTTCCAAGGTTGCGAGGCGTTTTTACCTTGGGAATTGATCGAATTGCTAAAAGAGCAAAGGCTGTGCCTTTGGTCACAATTCTATCGAATTTACCCGCGGCTGTCCACTTTAACCAGCTCCACCCCCAGCAGCCGGGCCAGTTTTTCGAGGCGCGGCATCTGATGCCCCACTCCCAGGGCGCAGTGATGGGTTGGGCCGTGCTGGCACCAGTCGTTGACGAACCGGGCCGGACCGAGGGAGAAGCGCAGGCGGGAGTTGGTGTTGCCGATGCGCAGGATGGGACCGGGAATGGACTCCCCTTCGGCGGCCAGGAAGCGCAGCTCGCCGTCGGCCCTCTGGGTGAGGCCCAGCACGGTTATGGGTCCGGTCTTGACGTTGAATTCCACTGAGACGCCGTGGCCGCGCTTGCCGTGGTAGAGGTCGAGGCCGCGCAGGATCGGCCGGCGGTCGCTGATGGCGAGGTGGCCGGGGCCATCGTGGCCCATGAGGAGGAAGTTGTCGTTGAAGTCCATGGCGTAGAACTCGGTGTAAGAGCCCCCCGCTCCCAGCGAGTCCATGGCCAGCATGGCGACGCAGTTCTTGAGGTCTCCCTCGCCGCTCGCCGGCACGCCTTGCCCGGTCAAGAGCGAGTTGCCGAGGATCAGGCCGGCCCCCAAGCGCGCGTCAAGGTTGTCCTCGAGGCCGCGGTAGTAGTAAGCGAGCCCCTGCAGGCGAAAATCCTCCACCAGGCGGTCGAGCCCCACCGCCACTCGCGCCGCCCACTCGAGACCGGCGGGATCGACGGAGGCATCGATTTCAAAGATGGCGCGCGCTTCCTCGATCTTCTTCTCGATCGCCTCCCCGCCCGCCGACTCGACTCGCGCCGCCAGATCGCCCATCTCCAAGACCTCGATATGAATCCCCAGCCGCGCCGCGAGCAGCGTGAAGTCGGAGTACAGGTCGAGCATGCCGGGGTAAGTGTAGCCGAGAAAGCCGATGTGGGCGCGGCGGACGCGGCGGGCCGCCCCGGCGGCGGCGCACCATTCCTCGATCTCCCTCCAGCCCTCCTCGTGGCCCCGCAGCAGGCCGGAGACCACTTGAAATGGAAGGCGAGCCCGAGCCAAGGCGCAGGAGATCTCCGGCACGCAGCAGGCGGAGCAGTGGGCCAGCCACTCGAATGTGTCGGCGGTGGCGTAGTCGAGGGCTGGAGCCGGCTGGAGGTTGAGGATCAGCGCCGGCAGCCGCGCCCGCTGCACCGCCGTCAGCACTTGCGAGGAAGTGGCGTAAGTGGCGGCGTGGCAGACCATGAGATCGAGGTCGGAGCGCGCGAAGAGATCTCCGGCCGCTTCGGCCTTGAAGGCCGTGTCCACCAGTCCGGCCTCGATCACCTCGCACCCGAAGGCTTGCAAGCGCCGCTGGATCTCTTGATGGTAACCCGCCAGCCGTTCCTTGAGGCCGGGGAACTGCGGCCAGTAGGCTTCCAGGCCAATGGCGAAAAGCCCCAGGCGGGGGGCGGGAGTCCGGATTTTCATAGACTTTTACCCTCAGACGGCTTTGTATCATGAACCGTGATATAAATCACGGCCAAAAAATTCGGTACAGCCACTAATTTTGCCTGTAATAATGGGTGACGGTCACTAATTTTTTCTAACAAGGAACGACGCTTATGCTGCCAACCATCCTCCTCTGTCTATCCATGCCGCTGGCTGTCAATTCTCCCGGCCCGCTGCCCGGCCAGACCGTCGATGTCGTCCCCTTCGGCGAGATCGACCGATGGGAAAGCGACGGTAAAGACCACGGCGTCTTCTGGGAGGATGCCCGCGACCTTTTCCGTGCCGAGGTGGAGTTTGCCGAGGCGGCCGCCGTTCCATCTCCCGACGCTGTGCATCTCGAATACTGGCAGTCCTCGTGGCCCGAGCGGCGCATCCCGCGCGACCGGCCATCGGGGGCCGGCGAATCCGGCTGGCTCGACATCGGCGACTGGTTCCAGGGGAAGTGGGTGCGGGCCGATGCTCAGGCCGAGCGGCGCGGCGCCGCGCTGTCCTTCACCTTCAACCCGGTGAACGCCCGGGAATTTCCCAAGCTCAAGGACTTTCCCGCCGCCTACCGATCGACCTTGAAGCTGCGCCTGGTGGGCGATGCGCCCTTGCCCGCGGTCAAATCCCTCGCCGCTTACACCGACTCCGTGTGGGATGAGGCGGAGGTCCTCATCGAGTGGGGCGGCCGGGCGGAGCAGGAAGAAATCTGGGATGGACGGCTGGAGGTCTTCAACGGCCATGTCCAGAGCGTTGCGCCGCTTGCGGGCGGCACATCCATTCAGGTCGCCGGCGATTTCTCCTGGAAGTCGAAGGCGCGCGGCCGGACGGAGGGCATCCGCGCCCGCCTCCTCTTCGCCCGGCCGCGGGGCACCAACTCCTTCGATGAGACCGTGGTGACGGTCCGAGCCGCCCGCGAGGTTTTCTCCTTCAGCATCGCCGACCTGGACAAATCGGGCCCCATTTTCCTGCCGGACCTCGGCGCGCTGGTCTGCCGGGCGGATCAAAGCACGACCTACGCCGAGACGGCCCGGCGCTGGCAGGAGAAGAAGGGCCAGGATCTCTACGCGCGCGTTGTCGCGGAGGAGGAGCAGACCCTCCCGCGCGCCTGGAAGGACATGCCTGAAAAAGGGCGGCATTACATCCCCTTGAGCTTCGAGGGGGGCCGCCAGCACTTCCTCCTCGATGAAAACGGCGGCGCCACGGCCATCAAGAACTGGATCTCGCGCCTCCGCGGCCGGGACACCGAGCGCTGCCGCTGGCCGGGGCAAAATATCCATTACAGTTTCGGCCTCGACGGCCCTCTCAAGGATCGGCGGCTGGTGGACGGCGACCTCCCCATGGCAGTCTCCGAGTGGGAGCGAGAGGGGGTGCGCTGCCGGCAAACGGCCTTCGTCATCCCGCTCCAGGGCGTGCCGCGCCCAGGGGAGCGCATCCTGGCCGAGGACCCGCTCGTCCTGATGGTGCGCTTCGAGATGGCGAAAGTTCAGGAGGCCGTCGACGAGGCCCGGCTGGAGCTGCGGGTGTCGCATCAGGGAGGGAAGGAAAAGCTGAGGCGCGAAGGGGGGGGAGTCTTCGGCGGCGGCGGGAAGGATGCTCTCCGCCTGTGGATCGCCTCGAGGGATCCCCAGGAGCGCTGGTCGATCTCCGAGGGGGAAAACGGCCTGCTCTGCAAGGCCGCGCTCTCCGCGGGGGCCGGAAAAGCCGTCCTCGAACTCGCCATCCCGTATCTCACCCTGTCCGAGGAGAAGGAAATGGCGGCCTTGCGCGCCCTCGACTTCGACCGGGCGTTCGAAGAAGTACGGCAATACTGGCGCGGGCGCCTCGAGGCCGGCGCCCAGATCCGGACGCCGGAGCCGATGATCAACGAGTTTTACCGGGCGCACGCCTCGCACCTTCTCATCAACACCGAGCGCGAGGTCGGCGGCAGCGACCGCTACATGGCCAAGGTCGGCACCTTCCACTACGGCGTCTTCTCGAACGAGTCGTGCATGATGGTGAGCGACCTCGACCGCCGCGGTTACCACGAGCGCGCCGCCCAGGCGCTCGAGACCTGGCTGCACTATCAAGGCACCGTGAAGCTGCCGGGAGACTTTTCCAGCGCCGAGGGTCAGTTTTACGGCGCCGGCGGCTACGAGCACGGCGGCTACAACCAGCACCACGGCTGGGTTCTATGGTGCCTCGGCGAGCACTATTTTTACACGCGCGATGACACGTGGCTGGCTCACGCCGCCCCCTCCATCATCAAGGGCTGCGAGTGGATCATCCGCGAGCGCCGCCGCAACGCCGAGATCGCCTCTCGATCGAAGCTGCGCGCCCTCGAGCGCGGCCTCCTGCCGCCGGGGCGGCTCGAGGACATCGGCGACTGGCGCTCGTGGCTGTCGACCAACGTCTACTCCTGCTGGGGCCTGAGGAACGCCGCCGCCGCCCTCGCCGCCGGGAAGCATCCCGAGGGAGAGCGCCTCCTGGCCGAGGCGGGAAGCTATCATCAGGATCTCCTGGCGGCGTTTCTCGAGGCCATGCGCCGCTCCCCGGTGGTGCGCCTCAGGGACGGCAGCTGGATCCCCCACCTCCCCTCGGAGGCGCATCGCCGCGGCCGCTCCTTCGGCTGGATCACCGAGACCCTCGAGGGGGCCATCCACCTGGTGCGCTGCGGGGTTCTCGAGCCCTGGGACCGCCTCTCCACCTGGATCGTCAAGGACTTCGAGGACAACCTCTACCTCTCCGAGCAGTTCGGCTACAACCTGCGCGGCGCCGATTTCGACCGCTGGTGGTTCTCACGGGGCGGCATCTCCATGCAGGCCAACCTCCTGTGCAACCCCATCCCCTACCTCCTGCGCGATGAGCCCAAGCACTTCCTGCGCGCCTACTTCAACGCCTTCGCGGCGAGCTACTTCCCCGACACCCGCATGATGACCGAGCACGCCCTGCCCAACATCGGCGACTGGCGCGGCGACCACTACAAGTCCTCCGATGAGGCCAACTCCACCTTCTGGCTTCGCCTCGCCTTCATTCACGAGCGCGGCGAGGAGCTGTGGCTGGGCCAGGCGGTGCCGCGCTACTGGTTGAAAGATGGGCAGGCGATCGGCGTCGAGCGCGCCGCCACTTACTTCGGCCCGATGTCGGTGCGCATCGAATCGCGCGCCGCCCGCGGCGAGATCGAAATGATCATCGATCCGCCGCTCCGCAATCCGCCCAAGCTGATCCGCGCTCGGATTCGCCACCCCGAGGGGAAGCGGCCGGCGCGCTTCGAGGTGAACGGCACGCGGGTCCAGAGCTTCGACGCCGAGAAAGAGTGGGTCGAGCTGAAGGAGTGGACCAGGCCGGCGCGGGTGGTGGCGTTTTACTGAGAGATGGAAAGGAGGGATTTATGATCCGCTTAGCGGTGGTGGCATTTCTGGTCATGACCGCAAGCTCCGTCCAGGCCCAGACTCGGTATTTTCTTGGCTTCGAATTGCCCGGAATCAAGTGCGGCGATACCTTGAAAGGCTTTCCGGGAGAAAAGATCCGCTTCGATGTATTCGCCACCATGACCCAGTCCGATTTACCAGCCGGGGAAGGGGCTACCGGGTGGTCCATCGGTTTCGCCGCCGAGGGAGCGGATATCCATTTCCTCCCCGCAACCGCCGCCAGCGGGGCCTCTTGTGGATCCGGGGAAATGATCGTCCCCGTCCCCGAGTTCTTCTGCACCGCCTTCATCGTCGATCCGAACAGAATCCCGGACGGCGGCCCGCTCCAGGACCAGGGGCCGCAGGGGGAAGGCGTCTTGGACGGACTAGCGCTTCTCCTCGGCACCAAGTTTGAAGGAAACGGAACCTTCAAGATCCTCAAGGTGAGGGCGGAGGCGGCTTTTCCGGAGGAGCTGGGAGCGACCGAGGAAGTGCGGATTTACTACCAGGACGGTCTCCAGGGGCCGGGACAGCCGGTGAAAAACGGCGTCGGCGATCGTCACCATTGTGATCCAGATCCTTGCGGCGGGTTTTCTTTGGGTGAGTGCCGCTTCAATCTGCAGAGCTGCCCCTGCCCGGGCGGCACCCAGAGAGGCGGCGACGGCGACCGGGACGGCGAGCTGGGTCTCAATGACGCCGTCGTCCTATTGAGCCGGCTTTTTCGCGGCGATCCACGAGAATTACCCTGCCAAGGAGACTCCCTCTTCAGCCCGGGAAACCGGTCCTTGTTCGACTCCAACGGCGATGGGGAGGTCGACCTGTCGGATCCCATCCATGACCTGACCTTCCTCTTCCTCGGCGGTCCGCCCCACGCCCTCGGCCCAGGCTGCCTCGAGATTCCAAGGTGCCAGCCCGGAGCTTGCCGGTAGTGAAGGACCTCCCAGGGAAGACCAACAGCTACCTCTGATCCGATGGCAAGTTGCAAAAGGGGGGCAAGTTGCAAAAGGGGGGCAAGCGGCAAAAGGGGGGCAAGCCGATGTCCCGGACCAGGTGGCCGGGAACGACCGTGATGGCGAATTTGGATTTATCGCCCAGGATCTTGCGAAGATTCTTCAACGCCGTGACCATTCCGAAGGCGCGCGCGTTGGCTTGATAAACCGCCAGGCGCGTCAAGGCCCGCTGCGAGGCGTAGCCGGACTCGGGGAGGGCTTGATGAAGTGACAGTGCCAAGTTCACCAGCTCGACCAGCTCTTCTTTGTCCGCGAAACCGTTCTTTTTCACCTGATTCCAAACCTGGAAGAATCTCGGCGGGAAAAACGCCAGCTCGTAGGCGAATTGAAGCTTTTCCCTAGGAGACATCCGGGAGGTCATGGTCTTTTTTGCCATAGCTTCAAATCCACCTTCAAATTCTCAAAATTTTCGCGCACGAGGGGATCGTACCGGAATGGAACGGGCAGCTCCCTGATAGCCTCCTGGATCTCGGACCATTTCACCTTCATGAGGCGAAAAAGAAAGAGGATGTCCCCCTGGTCAATTTCATCATAACGGATGAGCTTGCTGGCAATCAGTTGAGCCGGTGAAACCGTCTTGACGGTCAACTTGGCTCCTTGCCACAAAACCAACTGTGTTCTGGAACTCGGTTCGGGGAGGCAAAGCCGGCCGGCTTGTATCCATTCGATGTGGTCTCCGGATTCGGTCGCATCGGGATTTAATTTCAAACCGGACTTTTCAGCAGCCTGGCGGAGGTCGGAGTAGTCCGCCTTGGAATAAGGCGCCGCCACATCGATATCCTGGCTGGTCCGTCCCACCTCATCTAACAATATGAAAGCGGCGCTTCCAAAGACGCAAAGCTCGGTCTTTTTATTGAGGTGCCGGTCGATGGATTCCAGGTAACCGATGAGCTGCTTTTTATCCATGAAGTGCTTGAATTTTCACCAAAGGCTTTATCTGGATCAAGGAATATCCTTCTTCAAAATCCCATCGATTCGATGAACGTCTCCTGAAACTCCTCCGAGGAGGCGAGAGGGACATGCCGCGTCATTTCCAGGATGCCGCGGTAGTCGCCCGGGCCGCGATTCAGCTGGAAGAGGGCCAGCTTCGCGCCCAGGAGCGCCGTGTTGCCCGCCGGCCGGATCTTCTCCTCGGGGAAGTCGAGGAGGCCGATGCGCCGCGCGCTGGTTCGATTGATGTAATTGCCGAAGGCGCCGGCCAGGTAAACCCGCTCGACCTCCTCCGCGGAGGCGCCCCGTTCCTTGAGGAGCAGCTTGATGCCGGCGGCGATGGCCCCCTTGGCGAGCTGCAGCTCGCGGATGTCCGTTTGCGTCAAGGAGACCGGCGGGCGCAGCATCCACTCCCTGGCGCCGTTCGCGAGCCGGCCGCTCGGCAGGATGAGACCCAGATCCAGGCCCGCCGCCGCCGCATCGACAAGGCCGCTGCCGCAGATGCCTCGCGGCGCCGCGTTGCCGAGGACGTGCATTTCGAGGCCTCTGCCCGCGCTGCTCACGCTGGCGATCGCCCCCGTGGCCGCCCGCATGCCCCTGGAGATGCGCGCCCCTTCAAAAGCCGGGCCGGCGGCCGCCGAGGCGCAGAGCAAACCGTCTCGATTGCCGAGGACGATCTCGCCGTTGGTGCCGAGATCGATGAGCATCGACAAGGAGTCGCACGCGTCCAGGCGCGTCGCCAGGATGCCTGCGAGGATGTCGCTGCCGACGAAGCCGCCAAGGCAAGGGAGGAAGCGGACGCTGGGGTCGCCCGGCAAGTTCCAGCCGAGCCGGCTGGCCGAAAATTCCATCATGCCATCGCGCTCCGGCTCGAAGGGGTAGCGCGACAGCGGTTCGATGTCGACGCCGCAGAAGAGGTGATGCATCACCGTGTTGCCGACGATGACGATATCCCGCACCGCGGCCCCCTCGACCTTGGCCGACTCGAGAATCTTCTTCGCCAGGCCGCCGATCTCCTTGCGGATGAGCTCTTCGAGAACGGGCTGGCGGTTCTCGATGGCGGCGAACTGGACGCGGCTCATCACATCGGCGCCGTGGCGCGCCTGCGGATTGAGCGCCGTGCGCATGCCGAGAACGCAGCCGGTCTTGAGGTCGAGAAGCTGCGCCACCAGGGTCGTTGTCCCCAGATCCACCGCCAGGCCGAGGCCTTCGCCCGGCTCGAACTCGAATACCGTCTCGTCGGCGAGGATGGTGGCTTCCCACTGGGCGATTTCAAGCGTCAGATCGCTCTCCGCCCGCGCGCGGCAGGCGAGGCGCCAGCCCTGGGCGGTCTCGCCGGCGCCAAGGAGCTTCTCCTCCTCCGGCGACGGGTCGATGCCTCCGGCGAGCAGCTTCACCCGGCAGCCCTTGCAGCGGCCGCGGCCGCCGCAGGGAAACTCGACGCCGTAGGCGAAGAGGGCCTCCTGGAGCGGCGTGCCGCGCTCCACTTGAAAGGAGGCGCCGAGGGGCACGAGCTGGAGGCGCACCGGATCGTTCATGGCGAAAGCCTGGGAGCGTGGGAGCGGGCGTAGTCCCGCAGCGCCAGGATGTTTCCCGGCGGCGTGCCGCGCGGCACCTCGCAGCCGGCGCCGACGATGAAGCGCTCGCCGGCCTGCCGGTGGCACTCCGCCACCGAGTGCGTGACCTGCTCGGCGGCGCCGTTCCTGAGGATGGCGACGGGATTGAGGTTGCCGAGCAGCGCCTGGCCGGGACCCATCTTCTGCCGCCCCTCCCCCATGGGCGAGGGGTAGTCGAGATCGACGATCTCGCAGCCGAGCCGCCCCATGCCCTCGAGGAGCGGCCAGGTGTTGCCGCAGATGTGGAGGCGCACCCGCGCACCCATGCCATGCAGGCCCTCGACCAGCTTCTTCTCAAAAGGCCAGACGAACTCCTCATACAGCTGCGGCCCCACCAGCGAGGCGGCGGCATCGCCCACGCCGATGAGGTCGGCGCCAGCATCGAGCTGGTCGCGGGCGAAGCGCAGCTCCATCTCGATGACGAATTCGAAGAGGTCGCGGACGAAGGCCGGATCGTCAAAGAAATCGAGCATCAGATTGTTGATGCCGCGCAGGTCGGCCCCCTCGGCGCACGGCCCCTCCACCCAGCCCTCGATGACCTTGTCCCTGCCGGCGCGCTCCTTGAAGAGCGCCGCCGCCTGGACGCGATCGTGCATGCGCCCGCCGCCCAGCGGATCGGGGACCTGGAGCCGCGCCAGCGCCGTCTTGTCCATCAGCAGCGCGCTGGCTTCATCGATCGCCGGCGGCTGGTCGTCGAAGTACTGGATGGCGGCGCCGCAGTCAGCGGCCTCGCGCGCCGGATCGGAGATGCAGGAGACGTAGTCGAAGCCGAACTTCTCGGCGATGTTGAGCTGCGCCTTGACGAGGACGCGGTGGTCCCGGGCATAGTCGCCGTAGCGCACGCCGGCGTGCTCGGCCGCGAACATCATGGTGATGGGCATGAGCACCAGATGGTCCGTCTGCCGCCCCTCGAGGAAGGCGAAGAAACGCTCGCGGCTGTTCATGCTTTTACCTCCTCCGCCTTGATGAGGTCATCGCCGTAGGTGACGGCGACGCGCCAGCCGGCCGGCACCACCAGGAAATCCCTTTCATCCCACCGGCCATCCACCAGGCGCTGGATCAAGGACAGGTCGCCGGCGACCTTCTCGAACTTCCAGCCGCGCTCGGCGGCCGCCTCCTGCGCCTGCTTCTCGAACTGTCCGCCCGGCTCGACGCCCATTTCGATGAAGGTGATCTGGCCGTAGTTGCGGGTGTGATTGCACAGCTCGGCGTACAGAAATTTGGCGTTGTCCTCGCCGTACTTCTCCACCAGCTCCTCGTAGGTCGCATCCATGCCGCTTTTACGGGTGATGGAAAGCTGGCTGAACTCCTCCAGCCGCTTCCCCCGCTCGATCCAGCCGGAGGTCTGGAAGTAGACGCCGGGATGATCGTTGAAATAGTCGAGGTACCTCTCCTTGGAGCCGAGGAAGAGGGTGATGCAGTCGTGGGCGCGGGGGATCACGAGGGGGATCGTCCCGGCCCGCAGGCCGGCGAGCCCGTAGTTGCAGAAGCCGTAGCCGAGGAGGATGGCCGCGTACTTCGATTCATCGACGCGGCTCACCGCTTCTTGAAGGCGCGCCAGCATGCCCACCTTGCCGATGTCATGAAGCCCTTTGGGCAGGAACTCGAGGTCGACCTGGTTGACGGAGCGCGCGATGGCGGCGCACAGCTCGCGGTAAAAGACCTCGCAAGCGATGAGCTTGAGCTTCATCTCGACAGCTCCTTCCGGATCGCCCGGATGAACTCCGGTCCGGTCCCGCAGCAGCTGCCGATGAAGCTCGCGCCGGCGTCGATCAAGGCCGGGACGTAACCGGCGAACTCCTCCGGCCTGGTGGCGTAGACCGTCCGGCCGTTGACCAGCGCCGGCAGTCCGGCGTTGGCCTTGATCCACACCGGCAAGTCCACCGCCCGGCGGAGGCGCCGGCAGATCGGCACGTAACCGGCGATGCCCAGGCCGCAGTTGGCGCCGACGGCATCGGCGCCGGCCTCGGCCAGCTCGGCGGCCGCCTGCTCCGGCGTCGTCCCCATCATGGTGCGGTCTTTCTCCTTGCCGGAGTCGAAGACCAGGGAACCCACCACCGGCAGGCCGGTCCGCCGGGCCGCCTGAACGGCGATCCTCGCCTCCGCCGGATCGGAGAGGGTTTCAACGACGAAGCCATCCGCCCCGCCCTCGGCCAGCGCCTCGGCCTGCTCCGCGAAGGCGGCGAGCCAATCCTCCTCGGTCACCTCGCCGGTGAACAGCATCTTGCCGCTCGGCCCGATCGAGGCGAAAACCCGGGCGCGGCCGGCGGCGGCGCGTTTCGAGATCTCCGCTCCCCGCCGGTTGATGGCGCGAACCTGCTCCGCCAGACCGTAGCCCGCCAGGGTCAATCGGTTGGCCCGGAAAGTATTGGTCAAGATGACCTGGCTGCCGGCCTCGACGTAGTCCCGCGCCACCGCCTCGACCTGATCGGGATGCGACAGGTTCCACGCATCCGGGCACTCCCCATCGGCCAGGCCCCGGGCCTGGAGCTGCGTCCCCCAGGCTCCATCGGTCACCACCGTTCCCTGGGCGAGAAGCCGCTCCATGAGCGAGTGCATCAGCAGACTCCCATGAGCTGGCGAGCCAGCGTCACGGCGGTCCGGGCGTTCTCGCCGAAGGCATCGGCGCCGATCTCGTTGGCATACTCCTGGGTGATGGGCGCGCCGCCGATCATGATCTTTACCCGGTCGCGCAGCCCCGCGTCCTTGAAGGCTTGAACGATGGTGCGCATGGAGGGCATGGTGGTGGTGAGGAGGGCCGAGAGGCCGACCATCTCCGCATTGGTCCTCTTGACCGCCTCGACGAACTGCTGCGGGGAGACGTTGATGCCGAGGTCAATGACCTCGAAGCCGCCCCCCTCGAGCATGGAAGCGACCAGGTTCTTGCCGATGTCGTGCAGGTCTCCCTTGACCGTGCCGATGACGATCCTTCCCGTCGGCTTGGCGCCTTTCTGGGTGAGGAGCGGCCGGAGGATCTCGAGGGCTCCTTTCATGGCGCGGGCGGCGATCATCAACTCCGGCACGAAGTACTCGTTGGCCTCGAACCGCCGGCCGACCTCGTCCATGGCCGGAACCATCGACTCGGCGACCAGGTTTTCCGGATCGGCGCCCTTGGCCAGCGCCTCCTGGGTCGTCGAGACCGCCGTTTTCAAATCGCCTTTCAGAATGGCATCGTAAAGCTGGGAATAACGGGGCATCGCTTCCTCCTGAATGAATGGTGAACAAAATTTCGCCTTGACAAAGAACCCGGAGAACCGCTCAAGCCTTGACTCCAGCTCGAGCACCACAGGTGCGCCAACTGGACGTAATTGTAATTGTGATCAGGATAAACCATGTGACCGTGGTCACGCCAGCAGAAAAATCGCCGAGCGGCGGCGCCGCAATCCTGGTTGCGGAGTTGGAGGAGTTCGCTCTGACTCAAGAGCGCGGGAGAACCATGAACTCGTGCTGGCCCCCTGGCACGAGGAGCTTCAGCCGGCCGTCATAGATGGTCCAGCTCGACCAACGTGCCGTCTATAGTCAACCGGCAGGACGGGCCGATTCCGGCCGCGCCGACGAAGACGGTCGCGGGGCCTTCGGCATCGCCGAAGAGGGTGCCGTCTCGGGAGCGCCCTAGCGAGACCGCCCCTCCTGTGGAGCCGATCGGAAGCGGCACTCGAAGCTTCCTTGACCCGCGGCAGGAATTCCTCCCAGCAGCCTCCCAGAAGATCGCGGGCAGACCATTTTGAGCCTTGCGGCACCTGAAATGACCGCGCTCGGGAATTGAGCATTCCCCGACGGTTGCTCGCGAGCAGTGGGGGTTAAGACAGTTTTTCGCTATGGTTTACAATCCGGGTAAGATTCGCAACCCAAGTCCTGCCCGTTGGCGTCGGGCGTTTCATCCAGGCCGCAAACCTTAAACGGAGCTGGAAGCGGATCGCCGCCCAAGAAGGCGTAGAGCAGGATCCTGATGGCATCGGTCTGGTCGATTTCGCCGTTGTCATCGGCATCCAGGGCGTCCAAGCACGTCGGGGTGAATTGTCCGAGGAATTTGTAAACCAGGATATTGATTGCATCGCTCGTATCCATGTCCCCGTTCGGATCCACATCGCCGCGGCGGAAGTTTGGCCCTGCGGGCTTCAGGGGCGCGATGCAGGCGCTGAGGGAATCCTGGCTCTCCCTACCCTCCCCGGACACCGAGCGTATGGAGTAGCAATAGCTGACGCCGTTGGTGAGGCCGGTGTCGGTGAATGAGGTGACCCGGACGAGGTCCCCGTTGACCTTGACCGGCCCGTCCTTCTCCGACCTGTAGACGTTATAGCCCTGGGCCTGGGCAACGGCCTCCCAGGTGAGGTCCACCTTCGCGTCTCCCGGGTTCCCCTTGACGCCCAGTGGCGCCGGCGGGGGAAGCCCTCCCTCCGGGAGAACCTCGATGGCGTCGACGATGATGTCGTTATTGCCGCCCCCGGGGCAGCCGGGGCAGGGGAGAAGGCCGATCCGAAGGACCCCGTCCTCGACCTTGATGACCGGGAAGGCCAGCTGGCCCACCCGGCCCATCATCCCGCCGCTCCACCCGGCGACGCTCGCGTCCGGGTCGACGATGGTCCCCTGGATCCCGATCTTGAAGTGGCGGTTCGTGCAGCCGCACCCCTCGGTGAAGTACAGGTTCACCGCGTACGTTCCGTTGGGGATCGGGATCTCCAGACGGAAGTCGGTACCGAAGCGGATGGTGTTGAAGATGTATGCGTCATTGGGGCTGGTCGGGTCCAATCCCAGGGCGGCGAGGGAGTCGGACTGGAATCGCCCGCTCTCCCAGTTCTCGATGGTGTTCGGAGCCCCCCCGTCATTGGGGCGGATGTTCAACGGGTCCCCCGGCCCGGGGCCGTCGCCCAGCCAGGTCCGGCCAAGGGAGTCCACGGTCTCTGCACCTCCCATGTTGATACGGAGGGGAACCTCGAAGAGACCCGTTCGCAAGTCATCGATGTCCTCTATGAGCCGCCTGCACTGCCCAAGCCCGTAACCGCCCCTGTGGACGCGCCACTCGAAATGGCCGGCACGGATGGCGAGACACGCCACCGATTTATTGATTTCACCATCAACAATCCCTTCAACTTGACGTGGACGCGGCAGCGAGTTGCGTATCAAGTCGAATTCCTGCAAGGCGCCTCACCGCCTTCCCTGATTCTCTACGACACGACGGTGCGCGCCAGCATTCCTTATCAACTCGCAGGCGCCGTTGTGAGGACGGGCTCGGATGTGATCGTCCGTGCCACGGTTCATTTCTTCGCGGAGGTGTTGCCCAAGTCCCGACAAACCTATCGCCTTTACTACGGGACGGGACAAGCCGAAGCCCCGCCGTTCAATTCTCCCTTAACTTGTGAGATCGAAGCTGAGGTTGTGAGGATCTCGACGGGAAAAATCCAGGCGCGGCTTCAAAAAGACTCGTTCTTTCCCCACGTTTCGAGTGGCGACGATTCTCTTTTTAGAGGCTTCGTGATCGGTGACCCGCGTCCTTTTTGGGGAGCAAGAACGCTCCGTGACTGGGTTCTACACGTGGCGACGCAAACGTTCAAGGGGCTCGATTTGGGGCATGACGAGTACAACCTCGTCTCGGTTCGGGGGATATCGAATCTCTGTGAGGCTTACGACCTGATGGAAGCATCGGGTCTGTTTTCAACGGAAGAACTGCGCGACATCCGGGCGGCGCTCGCGGTGCTGGCTTATCGCATCATGGATCCGGACTGGATCACGTGGCAGTACAACGCGGGACAGCAGGATTTCGACGCTGCGCGGTACGCGGGCATGGCGGCGCTGGGTTTCGTTTTACCGGACCACCCGCTGAGTCATGCCTGGGCGCAACACGCCATAGACCGTGTTCTGCAGTCGGACTTTATCTGGGGCGTGCCGGGCAGCGGGAAATGGGCGGAGAATCCCGGTTGCTACTACCACCAGACCCTGGCGAGCCAAGTCTATGTTGCCCATCAGGCGCATGTCGCTGGACGCGACGAAGTTTTACGGTCACTGGATTTCCAGGAGTTCTTGCGCTGGGGCGTCCTCCTGTCGACGCCTCCCACCCCGAACGACGCCAATATCCTGGCAAAAGGCATCGCTCAAGGCGCAGCGTCGTCTGTGGTGAGAACGCGCCTGGTCCCTGGCGTCGGCGATCATGGAGGCCCGGCAGGCGTCGAGGTGAACTACAACGTCGCGCTCATAGCCGGGGACCTGCGCGCCATCGCTCCGGAACTGGCGGAGGAACTCATGGGTGCTTTCCTGGAGAGCGGCGGCAAAACACTGATGGGGTCTCACCGCCCGCCACTGGAACGGGCGCAAACGCTGCCAGGACGGCTCCTGATTGGCGCGCTGACTCCGGAAGACCTCAGCCGTTGCCGCCCGCCCAGGCTTGCCAGTCAACCACTGGCGGGGTACGGGGCGGTCTTGCGTCATGGCGCCGGCACGCCCGACGAGTCCTATGTGCTCTTCAAGTGTGGACCCGGGGGCGCCCGGTTCAACATTTGACAGTGGACGTTCCAACCGGCGAAGACACGTTGGCAGTGTTGTTCCCCCGGAAGCTGGCCACGCCGGAGCCCAGGATTCGCCCCTTGAGCGAGGGCACTGTTGAGATTGCGCTTGGCAATCAGAAGGACACTCTTTTCCTGCGCGACCGCCCGTTGGCAGAGGCGAGCGAATTTCCTTTGCCAGATGTTGAAGCAAAACTGCTGGACATCCTCCTCAACGGTGGCGACGCCATCGGTAACGACGGTCACGCGGTAATTGCGCGCAGCCGCGGCCAAGACGGTGCAATTCACGCAGATTTCGGTCGTCATACCGGCAACAATGAGATAGTCGATTCCCCGGCAACGGAGGGCCAGGTCCAGCGGCGTCCCGTAGAACTTGTCGTAAGTGTGGCCCTGGATCACCAGCTCATCAGGTCGTGGCATGAGTTCACCGATGATTTCCGCCGATTCAGAGCCCAAGCCAGCGTTGGGACCAATCAGGCAGTTGCTCGAAGGACGTCCAAGGCCGGTGGGCTGACTCACGGGAGCAGGCAGGTGCTCGATTCCGAAAGGATCACCACATAGGCAGGGCACCGCCGTCGAATAAACGAACTGCGTGAAGATGACGGGAACACCCTGGGCGCGGCAGGTCTCGATCATTAGGTGGAGGTTTGGAATGATCGCGCGTCCTTTGGGCACTTCGAGCGAGGCTCCAGGATCAAGGAAGCCGCGCTGCATATCTATGACAATCAACGCAGTCGATTCCCGCTCGAGGCAATGGGTCTTGGTGACGCGTGCCCATCTAGCCTGCTCCATCTGCTTACTTACTGAAGGCATTCTTTTATAATAATTCGCCGCCCTCGCTCGCTCCAGTAAGGAATTCCCTTATTCGACATGTTCTGAGGGCGATATCAGGACGCCTAGCTGGGATCCCGCCCCTTCAAGGGGCCGGGGCGGTTCTGGCGCTGGTCCGCGCCTACGCCAGGGTGGGGGGTCTCACGCGATTCAACCCCGACGACAGCCGCCTGGCCTATGCCATGTCCACCGCCGGGGTCAAGCTGTTGACCACCTCCAATGAACCAGTCTACCTCTCCCTCGGCCGGCCGGCGCCCCCCCAGCGCTTCCAGCTGGAGCGTGGCCCTGAATCCCGATGGCCGCTGGCTGGTCCGCTCGGGCACTCGGGATCCTGGCAGATCCTCGCCAGGGAGCATCCCCTCGCCTGTCAGCGATTCCTCAACATGTTGCGGAATCGCTACAGAGCTGCAGTCCCTCTTGCTGGCGAAAGGCAATGGGTATAAACTGCTTCCCGAAGGGGTAGATTTTCGAAACCTTCAGGTTAACAGGAGCTGAACCGTCATGACTACCAAGCTTTCCCTCTCCCGCCGCCATTTTTTAAGTCGATGCACCGCCGCCGCGGCCGGCGCCCTGGCCGCTCCGGTGGTCATCCCCGCCTCCGCCCTCGGCCTGGGAGGAGCCGTCTCTCCCAGCGAACGGGTTGCACTGGGATTCATCGGCGCCGGCGACCACGGCATCAACCGCAACTTGAAGCGCTTCCTCACCGAGCCCGACGCCCAGGTGCTCGCCGTCTGCGACGTCGACCGGAGCCGCCGGGAGGAGGCCAGGAAGATCGTCGAAGCCCACTACGCCGCCGCTCAGCCCGGGGCCAAGTACGAGGGCTGCGCCGCCTGCAACGACTTCCGCGAGATCATCGGCCGGAAGGACATCGACGCCGTCATGGTCTCGACTCCGGACCACTGGCACGTCCTGCCGTCGGTGCTCGCGGCCCAGGCCGGCAAGGATGTGATGTGCGAGAAGCCGCTCAGCCTCACCGTCGCCGAGGGGCGCGTCCTCAGCGATACCATGAAGCGTCAGGACCGCATCTTCCAGACCGCCTCGGAGAACCGCTCGCTGGAAGTCTACCACCGCATGTGTGAACTGGTCCGCAACGGCCGCATCGGCAAGATCCAGGCCATTCGCGTCGGCCTGCCGAACGGCCACTGGGTCCGGACCGCCAGCAAAGACGTCCAGCCGCCGCCCGAGGGCTTCGACTTCGACCTCTGGCTGGGCCCGGCGCCGGCGGCGGAATACTGCCCGGCCCGCTGCCACTGGAACTTCCGCTGGATCTTCGACTACTCGGGCGGCATGCTCACCGACTGGGGAGCCCACTTGATCGACATCGCGCAATGGGGGAATGACACCGAGCGCACCGGCCCGGTGGAGGTCGAGGGCAAGGGGCAGTTCCCCGACCGCGGCCTCTACGAAACCGCCACCGAGTTCCACGTCGAGTGCAGGTACGCGAGCGGCGTCCTCCTGACCATCGACTCCAAGCAGCCGAGCATCCGTTTCGAGGGCACCGGCGGGTGGATCGAGAGCGCCGGCTGGGGCGGCCCCTTGAAGGCCAGCTCCGATGAGATCCTGCAGTCGAGGATCGGCGAGAATGAAGTCCGGCTCTACACCTGCCCCGCCGGCGAGCAGCGCAACTTCCTCGATGGCGTCAAATCGCGGAAGCCGTGCTACGCCCCGGCCGAGATCGGCCACCGCACCATCACCATCGCCCATCTTGGCAACATCGCCATGCTCCTCGGCCGCAAGCTGCGCTGGGATCCGGAGCGCGAGCGCTTCGTGAAGGACCCAGCGGCCAATATGATGCTTTCACGGCAGATGCGCTGGCCCTGGCATTTGTAAGAGCCTGTCCCGAAAGTCGCTCCGAGGCCCGAGGCCGAGCGAGAAGGCGCCAGACAAGGGCGAGAAGCGAGCAGTTGCGCAGCTTCGAGCGCCCGGACCAGCGGGCACCCACGAAGTGGGTCGCTGGGAGGGCTGCCCG
>JACQVS010000240.1 GCA_016209605.1 Planctomycetota bacterium | reverse complement strand
GGGATGGGGGGGGGGGCGGGTGGGGGGGTAGGGAAAAGTCTACGAAAACAGCCTTTTACCAAAAAGACAATATTTTTCTTATCACTTTATTCCTCTTTAAAGCCAGCGGCATGCTCCAGCGCTCCCCGGCCAAGAGACCACCGCCTGCATCCCGATGTCCGGCTGCGGAAACGTCGCGGCCTGCCCTTCTTCGAGGTGGACGGAGGGGTATGGAGGGATTAAAATTCCGGGTAGGAGGTTCGTGATCATGAAGACCAATCCCTGCCCGCGGTATCTTCTCAAGGTCTTTCTCTTTTCTCTGCCCATGTTCTCGGGCTGCTCCGCCGGCCCCGAAACGAGGGATCCTGGCTCAGGAGGGGACGAGAAGCCGGACGCGAGCGCCGGGCTGCCCGTGATCGGGCATCTGGTGATGCGCCATGGCATGATCACCATCTACTCCTCGGGCCAGGGCCCGCGCTTCGCCATAGCTGGCACCGCGCACGACCGCCCCGGCACCGCCCTGACCCTCGAGGAGCTGGAGGCGCAGTATCCCTCCGTCCACCTCATGTACAAGTCTTCGATCGCCTGGGAAGGCCCCATCCTGGACGCCAGCCTGTGGCCTCGGGAACAGCTCCTCTCCCATGAAGCTCCCGCGACCGAAAATCCAGTTCTACAGAAAAGCATTCCCTTCGCCGGCCCCGCTCCCACCCGAGACGGCTTTTCTGAGAAGGCCTTTCCTCCCCGCCGTTGATCGTCGACGTGAAATGTTATTGCTTTACTTGCATCCAGTAACGTTCCTCGCGTCGAAGCGGATCCGAACGAAGGGGCACCTGAATCCTCACACCTTGACGGTCGTGAATTCCCGGTAAATCGCCTCGCCCAGGCCGTCCATTTGCTCGAAGAACTGCCGGGAGAGGTCGATTTGTCCCTGCGTCGTGACCGGGGCGAACTGCAGCTCCTGGGCCGGCTCCTCCTGATTCCAGAAGGAGGGAAGCTCCTCGAAGGCGATCTCCGTGAACAGCTTCTCCCACACCCGCGATCCGATCGTGGGTACGGTCCCGGCCTGGCAAACCCATCTCAATCCCTCGACCGTCCGCATGCTCCCGGTGATGATCTCGCCGGTACCGGAGTTGCGCTGCTGGACGAAATGAACGTGGGCTTTCGCATCGGCGCCGATCTCCTCCATCCGGCCGGCGATGATGCTCACGTAGCGGACGCCGTAGGAAAACGCCCGCAAGGCGGTGGCGCAGTCCGATACCCCGGTGACGTTGATCTCGATGGCGTCCTGGAGGTCTCTTCCCGCTTCCAGGGCGGAAGGGAAAGGGGCGATTTTCAATCCGAGGCGGGTCTTGCCGTCGCCCATGGCGGTCAAAAGATCGGCCCACTCGCAGAGGGAGGCCGCATCCATCCGCGAGTTGGGCTGCTGGACGTAGACGATCCCCTGGCCATCGGGACGGATTCCGGAGACCAGCCGGCAGAGCTTCTCGAGATGCTCCTTGAGCCCTTCGATGGAGTTCACCTTCACCTTGCTCAACGCGTTCGGGTTGGTGGTGACTCCCCGCACGGCGCCGGCGGGAAACACGCGGGAGATCTTCTTCCAGGTTGCGGCGATGAAGTCCGGATCGGCGGTGTCAAAGAAAAACGAGGGCGCAGGCGCGCGCTCACCCGTGGAGTTGAAATGATAAGCTGTAGAAGCCGGATCAAAATTACAGGTTCTCGAACGGCTCATGGTTCACCTTCATTTTTGTTTTCAGTTAAATTGGGCATCCCGCCGGCGGATCTCCTCCAGGGCGGATCTCCAGCTTTTAAAAGGGATGGCTCCATCGTCCACGTAGACGTGGGCATAAGGCTTCCCGAACCAGATCTCGTCATACTCGACCTCGTATTTCTCGAGCCAGTGGAGGAGGGTTTTCCCTTGCTTCGCCACCACCTTGCCGGTATTGCCGTCGCAGGTTTTCATGTGCCGGGCGGTGTAGATGATGATGGTGTGGCCTTGCCTCCGGAGCTCTTTCAAGGCTTCGATGGCCCCTTCGATCGGCTCCACCTCGGCGTAAGATTGGTTCGCGGCCTTGGTCTTGCAGATGGTGCCGTCCATGTCGACGCAGATTCTCATGGCTAGACCAGAACTCCCGTGTTGCTTTCGGAGAAAACCTCCACATCTTCCGGCGTGCCGAGGGGCACCATGTTTTGAACCTGATGGCCGTAAACCCTCACTCCGTTCTCGATGAGAAATTGAACGGCCTGCGACATGTAAAACTCTTGCGCTTCTTCCGCTCCGGTTTTTCTCCCGGAGGCCAGCACCGCCCTGGCGGCCTCCTTGAAGGTGTTCACCGAATCAAAGTAAAAGGTTCCCGCCATGGGCTGGCCGCCTTGCTCCAATGCCGATGGATCTTTTTCAAGGAGAGCCTTCACGGTGGCATCCCGGCGGAGCACGGCGAAGCACCACTTCAAATTCCCATCGATTCTCCGGAAGTGGCAAATGAGGGCCGCTGGCCTGGAGGGAATGCGCCGGATCGCCTCCAGGAGGCCGCTCCCGTCGTAAGCGTTGTCGCTGTCGAGGATGAGGATCTCCTCGGAGCCGGGGATGCGGCGGCAGGCGAGGTACGCGGTCTCCAGGTTGCCCCGCGTCAGTCGCTCGAAGATCTCGATATGGATTTTTTTCCCGTAGATCTCGCGCAGCCAGGAGCTCATCTGGTGACTTTCATCATCTGTCTTCCGGATGGCGAAATGGAGCCGCTCTTCGGGAATGGCAAACTCTCCTTCAGGCCTCTTCTCTCCGTAATGCCGGATCAGCGGCAGCGACCGCGTCGTCCACTCCAGGATCGGGCGGCCGTTCACCGGAATCATCGGCTTGGGAAGCCGGTAAAGCGAGTTTTGATCGGCTTTGCTCGCGAAGCGGCTGCCCGAGCCAGCGCACAATATCAAGATCACCATTTCAGCATCTCGCAATCAGCTTCTAGAAATTCAAGCTTTCATTGAGGAGCCTCACTCCCGTCAGGTACATGGCGGTCTGCCGTCTCTGGCTGTCGTAGTGGCGGGCACACATGGAGATGTACAGAAGTCCCTCGATGGTCTTGATCTCGCGCCGGTCGAATTTCCTGAAAAAGATTTCTTCAAAAGTTTCCCTGGCGGATTCTTTGGATTCGCCGTTGATCAGCTTGAGCTTGTGCTCGCCGCGCTGCTCGAGCGCGAACATGTCGTTGATCAAGAACTCGTAGCCGCCATCGAAGGAATGGTAAAGCTTGGCGGCGTCGTATCTGCTGTCGCCGGTCACTCCCTTGGCGCCGAAGCTGCCGCGCGGGTCCACGAACCGCAGCGTGTCCGACTTGCTGTCGTAAAGGATGTTGGCGAGGCAGCAGTCGCCGTGGATGACGCTGGACCGGTACTCCATCAGCTTCTCCTCCGAGAAGCGTTTGATCTGCGGCCAGATGTAGGGGAAGTTCGAGTACTCCTTCCCGTTCAGGCAGATGGTTTCCTGGTTCGCCAGACGTCGGAACTCCTTCGACTGGGCCTCCAGGCGCGCGAACTCCCGCTCGGTTTTGTAAATGTAGATATCCTGAGAATACTGGGGATTTCCTTTTGAAACCGCGGTTTTTCTCCAGAGCTCGAGGATTTCATCCAGGTTGGAAATGATCCTCCGCCAGTGGTCGGGGCTCACGGTGCCGTAAGTCAAGAGCTCGCCCAGGTTGGGATAGCCGTAGTACTCGAGGGTCATCTCCTTGACCTTGCCGGCAGGATTTGAAGAGATCAGCCTCGGAAAAAATATCGCCACCTGGCCGGGCAGCTCCTTGTAGTAGTTGATCTCATCTTCCAGCTTGGCATCCTCGCTGCGCTTTGTGATGGTGCCGAGAAGGTTGTCGAAGGAGAAGCTGTTATAAGCCCGGACCACGATCGATTTTTTTCTCGAGCCGATCAAGTTGTTGGGGTTGCCGAGGTCGAGCCACTTGCTTGGGGAGATGGCCTTGATGGGCTTGTGGAGGCCATAGAGAGTCAGGCCTTCGCTGATCTCCGTCGCCGGCCGGTCGAGCCGCTTTCTTGCGGCCGCCTCCTCGAGCTTCGCGGCCAGGAGCCTCGCATCGCTCACTTTGTACACGCCGATGAGGGCTTTCGAGCCGGGCTCGCGGTCGGGCTTCTTGTCAATGAGCTTCTGGATGACGGAGTTGGCTGAGATCTGCGCCATGCACCAGCGGTCGCAATCGCTCGTTTCCTCGACGAGGATGAAATCATCCAGCTCCTGGATCGTTCTCTCCTCAGGGTCGTTGAAGTTGAACACCGTGTCTCCCAGGACAACGAGCGCTCCGGGCGTCTTCACGTAGCGCAAGCCGGACAGCAAAGAATCCCCCGGGCCGCCGCTGGGATTTCCATCCACAAAGCGGATCTCGGCGACCGCCCCAAACAGGGCATCGGTGTAAGTTCTCAAAGCGCGCATATCCGGCCTCGAGACGACGATGAAGTTGTGGATCCCGAGGCCGATCAAGTAGGACAGGTTCCAGTATATGGCGGGCTTGCCGTTGACCGAAATCATGGCGCTGCAATTGGTACCGCTCAGGCCGATGATGTCCTCCCGGACGCTGCCGGCGGTCAGGATGAGGGCGGTGACATCGGGCGAGGCCGCGCGAGTGTCGAGATGGTCGATGATGTCCTGGATCGAGATGATCCGCAAATTAAACTGGGCGGCAAACTCCAGGAGGGGCTCCCCGCGCGCCATGGTGCCGTCGTCGTTCATGATCTCGGAGATGACCGCGACAGGTTTCAGGCCCGCCAGCCGCATCAGTTCGATGGATGACTCGGTGTGACCTTGGCGGCCCCGGAGCCCCATCTGGTGCGGGCGGAGAGGGAAGAGATGGCCCGGCCGGGTCAGGTCGCTCGGCTTCGAGTTGGGATCCAGCAGTACCTGAATGGTTTTCAAGCGGTCGGCGACCGGAACGCCGGTGCTGATCCCGCGCGCCGCGTCAATCGACACGGTGAAGGGGGTTTGCAGCCGGTCGTTTGACCGCTCGACCATCATGGGGATGTTGAGGCGGTCAAGGATGAGCCCATCGCAGGGTATGCACATGATGCCGCGGGCGTAGCGGGCCATGAAGGCCAGGTTTTCCTGGTCGGCCTTTTCCGCGGCGATCACCAGGTCGCCTTCATCTTCCCGATCCGCCGCATCCACTAAAATGATGGGTTTTCCCTGGTAGATATCCTCCAGGATTTCCG
The DNA here is from genome assembly GCA_016209605.1 of Planctomycetota bacterium. Lineage (GTDB taxonomy): Bacteria > Planctomycetota > UBA8108 > UBA8108 > JACQVS01 > JACQVS01. Next base: position 58,281 of record JACQVS010000240.1, on the reverse strand, counting down.
GGATGGTCGAAGTTCTGGGCAGTTCCGTCAGCAGGGTCGTCATCTCTTCGCGCTCCTTTTCTATACTGGGCAAGCCTTGGAAGTCGCTTCGCAGCAAGCCTCGAAATATTCTTTCACCTGTTCGGCCGGGAGAAAACTCCGGATCCGCTGCTTGAACTCCGCCTCTGGGAGCGAGCCGCAGATGAAATCGTAGGTCGCCCGGATCCATCCGTTCGCCGAAGCTGCCTCCAAATTTCCCTCGTTCAAGGAATCCAGAATCCAGCGTTTGATCGGGCCGGTGAGGACGCCAGCGCGCAGAAAATGGAAAGATTGCTTGGTGTCGTTGGGATGCCAGAAGAAGTACTTGGAGAGGAGGCTTTGGTTTCGCCTCGGGCTCTGGAGGTCATCGCCCAGAAAGCGGAACATGGCGATCCGGAAAAGCGTGGTTTCGACGAGGCCGGTCCAGACTTTGGGGAGAATTTCTTCGGAGTTCCAGAGTTTCAAGAATTGCTCCACCGAAGCGAAGCAGAAGAGATCGCTGATGGAGCCTTGCCAGGGGAGGTCGGGGCGGTCGGGATAGCGCTGGGGTTTGGTCAGGGCGCCATCGACGAGGATTTTCCCCCCGGACTCCTCATATTCCTGGAGCATCCCCGAAATCCACGGCGCCCTCCAGGGCAGGTAATCCGTGCGGGTTTTGAGCACATGGGTGTACGGGCGGAGCGAAGCGCGCATCAGCGCCATCGCCGAAAAGACGCCGTGAAGCATGCTCAGCTGGCCGCACTCCCGCTCTTCCCCGACCGGGCCGACGGGGATCAGGTACCGCTCCGCCGCGACGGCGGGATCCACGCTGGGAAGCTCGCAGATGAAAGTTCTCGGATTCAAATAAGGTTGAAACGAGCCGATCTGAAAATCCCTTTCCTGCGCCCCTAGCCGGCTGGACTCCCTGGCGCGCACGTGGCGCAAGACCAGATAGATGTCATATGGCACCGGCCCGGCAAGGTGAGGGAAGAGTTCCAATAAAAATGCGATCTCGCGGCAGGTTCCCGTAATCAGGACGGCCACATAAGGATGCGCGGGCTGGCGGGAGCCGGAAAGGTCATGGCCGTTGGCGAAGTCGAGGAATTTACCTTTCTCTTCCTTCATGCCTGACTTATCGGCATAGGATGAAGGAAAATTTGCGGAATTGTCGTCAAAAAATGGGCTGGTTTCCGAGCGGTTTTCTGGATCGGCGATTAACGGAATAACTCTTGCCGGCGCCGGGTTTTCTCAAGGATTTCCTCGAAGCATTCGTCGGTGGAGCGAAATCGGCATCCCGTCTCTTCATGAAACTTGTCCGAGCAGAGGCGGATTTTCTCCGCCCTTGTTTCCGCCAGATTGAAATCGTGGATGGAGCAGTCGACGATCAGAGAGGGATCTAAATCGAGGTGGGCGAAAAATTTCTGGGCCAGCGCCAATCGGCTTGAAAACTCGGCGCTGGCGAGGTGATACACGCCCCCAAGATCGTTTTTCAAGAGCCCGTGGATGCTGCGCGCCAGATCGCCGGCCCAGGTGGGCTGGATGAACTGGTCTCTCGCGCTAAATATTTTTTCTTTCTTTGCCGCCTTCTCGAGCCAGGAGGTGAACAGGCTGCCATCGCTCAATTCCGTGCCGAAGATCTTGCTCAGCCGCACGATCAGATATTTTTCGGAGCGTTCCTTGATGAATTCCTCCACCTCCACCTTCTGCCGCCCGTAAACCGTGGTGGGTCCAGGCCGGTCGATTTCCCGGTACTCCGCTTTTTTGCCGTCAAAGACGCAGTCGGAGGAGAGGAAAACCGGCCTGATCCGCCTTTTGGCCAGCTCCTGCACCAGCCTTTTCAGGCCGGCGCCGTTCACGGCAGTTGAGAGGGCGAGATTATTTTTGCATCGCTCGACATTGGTTATCCCGGCGCACAGGACCGCAACCTGGATATTCTTGCGCCGGTCGAAGAACTCCTCGGGATCGCTGGCCAGCAGGTCGTAGTGGAAGCTCTGGCCACGCTTCGGCGGCGCGCCGTGGCAGTAGCTTCCCCAAACCTCCTCAGCGTGATGGGAGAAATACTCCGCCAGGTGGCGGCCGATGAAGCCCGAGGCTCCGAAAATGGCGAGGGGCGGAAGGTCCATAGGGAAGGGCGGAACAGGATAAAAAGCGGCCCGGTCAGCGCATGGCGATTATGCAACGGCAGGCCTTGCCGCTTTTCATCTGTTCCACGGCCTCGTTGATTTCCTCCAGGCGGAAGCGGTGAGTGATGAGCTCATCGAGCTTCAGCTTGCCAAGCTCATGGAGCTTGATATACCGCGGGATGTCGCGGTCGGGCGCGGTGTCGCCGCCGTGGGAGCCGATGATGGTCCTGCCGAAGTGGAGGGGGAAGGAGTCGATGGTGATTTGATCCTGGCAGTGGGGCACGCCGGCGAGGATCGTTCGCCCGGAATTGGCGGTCAAGTCGTAAGCCAGCTGCCGGATCTTGTTGTTGCCGGTGACATCGACCGCCGCATCGAAGCCTCTGCCGCCGGAGAGCTCCATGAGAGAATCTTCCAGGCCGGGGCGGCCGGCCTGGAAGAGATGGGTGGCGCCAAACTCTCTGGCCTTTTCTAGTTTGCATTCGTGGAGATCGACCGCGGCGATCGGAAAGGCGTTGACCAGGGCGGCCCCTTGAACCACGTTCAGCCCGACGCCCCCCGTCCCGAAAACGGCGATCGACTGCCCCGGCTTGAGGCTGGCGTTGTTGAAGACGATGCCGAGCCCAGTGGTGACCGCGCAGCCGAGCAAGGAGGCGACATCCAACGGGATGCTGGCGGGAATGGGCGTGAGCCGGTTTTCCGAAACCACCGAGCGCTCGCTGAAGGTGGTCACCCAGCCCGCGTTGACCGTGGAGCCGTCCCGTTTGAACTTGGGAGTGGCGGAGTCGATCCCCGAGCCTTTCATCCAGTGAAGGACCACGTGGTCCCCGGGCTTCACTTTCCTCACTCCAGGCCCGATCTCTTCCACCACCCCGCCGCCTTCATGCCCGAGGAGATGCGGCAGATGCGGATCCTTTCCCCTCCTGCCGCTGATCTCCTCCATCTGCTTGCCGCAGATGCCGCTGTATTCGATGCGCACGAGCGACTGCCCCGGCGCCAGGGGGGGAATTTCCACATCGTCAATGACCAGAGGACCGTTTTGCTCGACGAGGATGGCGGCTTTCATCTGATTTTATTTCTCCCTTCTATGGTGTTTACTCGAAGAAAATGAATCCGTAGTCTCCGGTATAACCGCTTTCTTCAAAGAACCATTCCCACTCCCTGGGGGTGTAAAAAGAGCGGCAGGTGAGCTGCCAGTAGAGGAGGTTGGCCTTCTCTCGCTCGTTCCGGTAGGACTCGACGACGATGTACTTCCCGGCTTTGCCGACGCGCTCGATCTCCTTCAGGGCTTTCCGGAGATCGTAGTTGAAGAGGTTGTGGAGGGTGGTGATCGAAAGGACCAGGTCGAAGGATCCGGACTCGTAGGGCAAGTCGATGGCGTTCCCCACCTGGAGACAAGGTCTCACCTCCTCCTTGGCGTTCTCGACGGCGTAGCGGGAAATGTCGATGCCGGCGACCTGAATGCCGGGGACCACCTGGGTGAGGTCATGAAGCAAGAAGCCCTTGCCGCAGCCGACGTCCAGGATTTTATCGCCGGGCTTGAGCTGGTAATGGGCGGCCAGATCCTCGGCGACCGGACGCCAGCGGCCATCGTAGCGGAAGCCGCCGTACCCGTACTTGCGGTCGCCATCCCAGTAGTCCTTGCCGTATTGCAGTGCCACCTCGGCGCAGACGGCCTTGTCGTGCTGGATGACGCGCTCGAGATAGTGGCGCTGGGTGCGCAGGTGTATTTTGGAGATGAAATCAAGATATGCCATGGTTTTCTCCTAGATTGGCGGTTGAGTATCTGGCGGAAGTTTGCTCCAGGAATTTTAAAATTGTTGAGATGAGGCGATCCACGGTGAGGCCGAATCGCCCCATCAGGCTTTCCTGAGAGCCGTACTGGTCGGGAAAGACGTCCGGTATGCCCAGCCGCGCGAACTTTTTCGACGGCCGGAAATTGGCCTCGGCGATGATTTCCGCGATGGCGCTTCCGAGGCCTCCCACGATCGAATGCTCTTCGAAGGCGATCACGATCGGGACCTCCTCCGCCTTCGCGAGGATGGCTTCCCGGTCCAGGGGCTTGAGTGTGGGGACGTGAAGGATGGCGATGCCGATCCCCTGATTTTCGAGAGCGCTGGCCGCTTCCAGGGCGATTTTTAAAGTGATCCCGGTCGTGAGCACCAGCGCCTCCTCCCCCGTGCGCATGAGGAAGGCCTTGCCGATCTCAAAAGGCCCGCCTTCTGGCGTCACCAGCGGATCCGATCCCTTGGCCACCCGGATGTAAATCGGCCCGGGGTGGTCGACCGTGGCCGGCATGAGCCGGCGCATCTCATTCGCATCCGCGGGGGCGACGATGGTCATGTTGGGGAGCGCCCTCAAGATGGCGAGGTCTTCGATGGCCTGGTGCGTCGGCCCCAGGGGGGCGTATACCAAGCCGCCGCCGTTGCCGATCAGGCGGACGCTGGCGCTGTGGAGACAGAGGTCGACTGCGATCTGCTCGAAGCAGCGCCGGGTGAGGAAGGTGGCGATGGTGTTGACGTAGGGGATCCTCCCTTCAAACGCCAGCCCGGCCGCCATGCCGATGAGGTGGGCTTCCGAGATCCCTTCCATGAAAAAGCGCTCGGGCATTTCGCGCTTGAACTGATCGAGGGTTCCTTTCCCCAGATCGGAGCCCATGAAAAGGATCCGATCGTCGGTTTTGGCCAGCTCGTAAATGCAATCCAGAACCGCCGCTCTCAAGGTTGCGACCTCAGCTTCGAAAAAAGGATGGTGATTTCTTCCTGGCTCAGCTTGCTCTTGTGATGCCAGGAGAGGTTGTTCTCGACGCCCGGAATGCCTTTCCCTTTCATGGTATGGCATATGATGGCGCTGGGCTTCCGGTGCGCAAAAGGGAGGGCCTGGAAGGTTCTCCGCAGCTCCTCCACGTCGTGCCCATCCGCCTCCCGGACTTCAAAACCGAAACTTCGCCACTTTTCGGACAAGGGCTCCAGATCCATGACTTCAAAGGTGGTCGAATACGATTGCATCTTGTTGCAGTCGATGATCGCGGCGAGATTGTCCAGGCGATGCTTCGCCGCGCTCATGGCCGCTTCCCACACCGATCCCTCGTTGCACTCCCCATCGCCCAGGATGACGAGCACGTGGTGGCGCCGCCCTTCCAGTTTGGCATGGACCGCCATGCCGACGCCGATGGAAAGGCCGTGGCCGAGCGCGCCGGTGGAAGCCTCCACGCCGGGGACCTTGTTGGCTTCCGGGTGGCCGCCCAGGATCCCATCGGCTTGGCAAAATTTCTGGAACTCCGCCTGGTCGAAAAATCCCTTGTCCGCGAGAAGCGCGTACAGGGCCATGCAGCCGTGGCCCTTGCTCAAGATGAGGCGGTCGCGATCGCTCCAGCGCGGCTCTTCCGGCCGGAAGTTCAGGATGTCGTCATAGAGCACCCGGAGGATTTCAACGAGGGAGAGCGCCGACGCCAGATGCCCCCGGCCCCCTCGGGCCATCATCCGGAGAATGTCCTCCCGGATCTGGATGGAGCGGGAATCGAGGAAAGCGTTTACCTGCCGCATGGCGATCCCTCCGGCAAGCAGTTCCTGAACAGCGCCTGGATATCTCCCAGCTTCTCTTTCGCCTTTTCCAGCTGGTAGCTCAATGTTTCCTCAGGGACCAGAGCCCCCTTGGCGGACCTTCGCCTCTCCATGGATTCGACTTGAAACTCGTTGAGCAGGATCAAGCACCATTTCAGGCCGGTGAGCGGAAGCGCCAGCTCGAGCCGCGGCCTGAAATCGGCATCTTCGCTAAAAATCTCGGCGGCGCGGCTGATAAACAGGTCTTTCAGCCGCGCCGGCAGCGGCGAGCCTGGATGGTGGAGGAAGTCGGCGATCATCTTGGCCGGATCATCCCAGCCAAAGTACTCGAAGTCGAAAAAAACCAGGCGGCGGTCCGGAAGCCGGATGGCGTTGTGGAAGCCGAAGTCGGAGGGGTTCAGCGTCCTGAGCGCCGGATCCATTTCCTCGCCGGCGGCGATTCCCATCTCCGCGAGCATTTGGCGGTGCCAGCACTGCACGGACTTCAAGAATGGAATGAACCGGCCGCTGAGGAAATCCTCCGCCGCGCGATGCAACGGCGTTTCGGCGCGCAGCGAGGTTTTGAAATGGTCCAACCTGCGGTCGATGATCTCGAGGTAATCCTCGGGGCAGAAACAAGCTTCCGAGGCGGGGGGAAGGGATGCGCTTTCCGGCTCTTTTCGCAATTTGGCGAGGTCCCGGAGGAATTCCAGAGCCTCGTTGACATCCTCCGCGGTCACCTGGCTCGACGGAATCTTGGTTCCCGGTATAAAATTGTAAAGGGCAAAGTTTTCCTGCCAATCCGCGTAGAGAGGTTGCGGAATGGCGCGGATCCCTCGGCTCCAGAGGAAGGAAAGGGATCGGAATTCCACGCCGATCCGGTCCCTGGGATCCTTTTCCGAGCGGGGATAAATTTTAGCGATCAAGAAATCCTCGGGCTCGCAGCGCAATTTCAGCACCACGTTGTTGCCGCTGTGGATTTGCTCGAGATCCAGGACTTTTTTGCCGAACTGCTCGTCCAGGATCGCCTTGATGTGGTCAATTTTCTGATGGAACAAATTTCTTCAATCCCCCTGCTGGAATCGCCCGAATAAATATTCCGAGATTTCATGCCACGAGTTGAAGGCGCGGAGACGGTTTGAGTTCGAACCTTCCAGCCCAGGCGAGAACAATAGCTTGTCGATGCCATTGCCCAATTCCGCATCCAGAAGGACCTCTTCCATGTCGTCGGCGAAATGGGTGCAGCCCAGTCTCTTGATCCTCGAAATTTTCTCCCGGAAGGTGCCCTCGAAGAAAACGTGGCGAGAGGAGATTCCGAACTTTTTCTCGTCGAAAAATCCTTGTGCCTCCAACCAGCTCATGGCGGCGGTCCGCAGGTTGACTCGGGAGCCTTGGGTCGCGAACTCGGTTTTGTGGCTGATGATGAAGATGGGGATCGAGCGCTCCTTGCAGCGTCTGGCAAAGCGGTCAAATCCGCTGTTGAGCGGCGCTCCATGAATTCTCCTTCCGTAGGCCTCCGCCTGGATTTTTTGCCAGAGGGTCTCGCCTTGAGGCAAGGAGCGGATCCAGTCGCGCAGCGCCGGCTTGGTGTTCATGCCGTCCGGCGCGTGGGCTCCCAGGGACCGCGCCGCCTCGCGGATCAGGTTCTGATAATCGATGATGGTGTTGTCCAAATCCGTTCCGAAGATGAGGGGGCGGGCGGCCTTTTCCATGCTCATCTTATCGGCATGTAACGGCCAGGGCTTAAACCAAATCCCGTAATCTCCGGCGGAAGGCTTCCAGGACGCGGCCGGCCGCTTCATGGATGGTGTGCTCGCCGAGGGCCCGCTCGCGCATCCGCCCGGCGATCGCTCTCCGCTCCTCTTCGTGCTCCAGGTAATACCGGCACTTCTCCAACAGGTCCTTCGCCGAGTCGAAGGCGACCACCTCGCGGCCTTCCTCGAAATAGGCTTCCAGCGGCGCGTGGGATTTGGCGGGATCGAGCTTGTTGATGAGAAAGAATCCGCCGGCGAGCGCCCCCTCCACCATGCGCTGGTGCATGGAGCCGCCCTGGTGGATGTGGAGGAGGATGGAGCTGCCGTTGTAGGCGGCGTTCAGCTTCTCGCCCGGTGGCACCGAACCCCCCGCCAAAGTCGAGAAGAGGGGGTGACTTTCCCAGCCGTTTCCATAAAGGCGGAGCCGGATCCCGGAGCGCGCCAGCGGCTCGAGGAAGTGCTGGCGGTAGGAGACGGCGTACACCTCGCTGAGATACCGGGTCAAGAACACGCGGAGGCTCTCCGATTGCTCAGCGGGAATCCCGCCGGGGAGAAGCTCCCCGGCCTTGTTCCAGAAGTCCGCCTCGAACCACGAGCGGCTGCGGTCGGCGAGGACCTGCCGGTGGATTTCGCGGAGCGCCTCCCGGGCTTTGATCCAGAACGGATCTCCGGAAGGATCGGGGAGGCCGGACTCGAATCGACGCATGCACCGCTCCACTTCCTCGCCGCCGTGCTTCATGAAGGCGACCTCGGCGCGGTATGGCTCGAGGAGGGGATCCCGCGGATCGAGGGGCCGGTAGACCGCCGGGTCTCCCGGCGTCGCGATGTGGAAGAGCTGCTCCGGGGGCACTCCTTTACGGGCATGGTACTCCTTGAACCAGCGGGAAATGCAGAAGAAGAGATCGGCTTTCTGGATCAGGCCATCGACGCGCTGGAGCTTGAGGATGGGTCCGACATTGTCCATGGCGAAGCAGATGAAGGGAAGCTGGCTGGGCAGGAAATCGTAAGACAGGCGCGAGTGTGTGACCGCGAAGGCCAGGTCGGGCTTCAAGCGCTCCAGGGCATCAAAGTAGACTCCTCTCGTCAACCTCTCGACGTTGGTTTTTTCGACGAGCAGCTCCGTCGGGCAGCCCAGCTCTTCGAAGCCTTTCCGGAAACTGGCGCAGACGTACTGAAGCACCGTGGTCCATCGGCAGGTGAGAAAGAGAACTTTCGGAAGCTCCTGGCCGAGGGCGATGGCCTTCATCCGGCTTCGGAAACCTTCCGATTCATAGTAGTTCTGGATGTCTTCCAGGGCGGAGGCTCTCACCTCGATCATTTCCTGGATCCGGTCGCATTCCGGAAGATAAGGCGTCCGGTCGCCGATGAAGTTTCCTGGAAGCTCGAACCGGCGGCTGGAGAAATGCCGTTTCAGGGCGTCCCACCACCCCGGGCCGCCAAAGAGGATCAAGCGCCGCTCCTGAATTTCAGGGCTCAGGTCTTCGAGCTTGAAGAAAAGCTTGAGCAGGCTCAGATCCTTCTCGAGCAAATAGTGGGCAAAGGTGTAACCCAGGAAGCCTTTTGGCGTGCTTTCAAGGCAATGCAAGATCTCCAGTCCGGAGCCGATGCCGCAAAACGCCACCGAAGCGCCGGTTTTGATGAGGGCCCGGATATCCCCCGCCATTTTTTTGGACGCGACGGCGACTCGACCGGTCCTGGAATTTCCGATCATCAGCTTCCCCCACACCTCGATGATCCTGAGCGGCTCAGGAGGTTCAGCGCCGGCGATTCCCGCCGCGAGTTCGGGATCGGCTTCCTTGAGGGCGTTCAAGTTGCGATTCAAGTGGGCCTCGAGTTTTTCACGGATGGGAAGCTTCTCAGGGTCTACCCCGAGCTGCGCGGCAACCGAAAAGGGAGTGTCCGGATGGTCTTCAGAAAGGGAGCCTTCGAGGGCCAGGCGATGGGCTTCGCGGTACAGGCTCGATGCCCCCTCGAACTCACCAAACCTGGCCAGGAGCCGGCCGGCGAGCAGGTGAGCTTCGGTGGAGGCTGGATGGGCCTTGAGGAGCACCTTGATCCGATCCAGAACGGCGGTTGGTCCTGATTGCTGCGCCATGTCTTCAAGCCGCTCGCACTCATCGGCCCAGCTGGCGATGGCGTTTGGCTGAAGGAGCTCCGGAGCTCTGGTGCTTTTCAGCGCGGGCATATCCGGCTCAGCCTCTCCCTGAATGACTGCAACATCGCTTGAGCGGCCCGCTTTACCGTATGCTCTTTCAGGGCCCGTTCCCGCATGCGCAAGGCCATGGCTCTCCGTTCATCGGGATGCGCCAGATAGTGGCGGCATTTTTCAAGCAGGTCGCGGGCGGAATCGAAAAGCGCCACCTCTCGCCCTTCCTCAAAGAAGGGATCCAGGGGCTGCCAGTTCTTGAGAGGGTTCAGGCGGTTGACCAGAAAAAATCCTCCGGCCAGAGCCCCTTCCACCAGCCGCTGGTGCATCGAGGCTTCGTGGTGGATGTGGAGGTTGATGGCGCTGGCTTGATAAACCGCGTTGAGGATTTCCTTTTCGCCGATCGGGCCTCTGGAAAAGGGAGCCAGGAGCGGGTGGGAATCCCAGCCCAGCCCGTAAAGATGTAAGCGCAGCCCCGAGCGCGCCAGCGGCTCGAGAAAGTGCTGGCGGTAGGAGGCGGAATAGACCGTGACCATGTATTCGGTGGTGAGCGCTTTGATTCCTTCCTGCCATGGTGAAGGCGCCCCGCCTGGCAACTGGCGGATCGCCAGCTCGAGGATCTCATCTTCAAACCAGTGGCGCGCCCGGTTCTCCATCGCCAGGCGGTGGATTCCTTCAAAAATGCCCCGCGCCGTCTTCTGGAAAGCGTGGTTGGCATCGGAAAACTGCTTTTCCACGAACTGCTCGAAGCACCGGTCCGCATCCGGTCCGCCGTGTTTGACCAGGGAGACCTCGGCGGCGAATTTCTCGAGCCGCGGGTCTGCGGGATCGAGAGGATGGAAGATTTCCTCATCCCCGGGAGTCGGCATGAGGATGAGCTGCTCCCGGGGAACTCCCTTTTTTTGGAGATAGCTCACGAACTCCCTGAAAATGCAGAAAAAGAGGTCGAGAGGCTGGATATGAGGGCCGAGGTCCGGGAGGTTGAGGATGGGGCCGCAGCGGTCCATGAAAAAGCAAAGGATGGGAAGCTCCGGGGGCAGGCGGTTGCAGGAGGGCCGGGCGTGGCTGACATGGAAGATGAAGTCAGGCTGCAGCCGGCCGAGTGCTTCGAAGTAGGCTCCTTTGGAGAGAGATTCGACATCGGAGTTCTCCAGGACCATTTCCGTTTGGCAGCCGAGCTTCTCGAAACCCCACTGGAAGTCGGCGCCGACGTGCTTGAGAACGGTCGTCCAGCGGCAGGAGAGCAGGAGCGCCCTTGGCTTCTCGCGGCCGGCGGCAATTTCCTGGAGCCGGTTCTTGAAGCTTCCGGACCGGTAATAGTCCAGGATGTTCTTTTCCACTTCCGGGCGGGCATTGGCGAGCTGGGAAATGCCCTCGACTTCGGCGCGATAGGGAGTTTGGTCGCCGATTGAAACTTTCGGCGAAGGAAAGCGGCCGGTGGAAAATAACCGCTTGAGGGTGGAGGGCCAGTTTTTCCCGGAGAAGATGATCAGGCGCCGCTCCCGGAGGGGAGCGGACACATCTGCAATGCGGAGGAATTCCTTCAAGGCCGGAACCTCTTTTTCAAACAGGTAATGGACGCGGGTTTCGCCAAGAGGAAGCTGAGGCGGATGGCGCAACAGGTGGAGGATTTCCTGGCCGGAGCCGATGCCGAAAAAGGCCACGGGGGCGCGCGTTGGGAGGAGTTCTTTGACGCTCTCGATGAAATCCTCTTGAAGGACGGCGATCCGCCGGGTCAGGAGCCCACCCAGCATCAATTGACCCCAAACGTCAATCGCCCGGAGGTGCTTGGAATCTTCCAAGCCCGCAATCTCATCGGCTAAATCGGCATCCAGTTCCCGCAAAGCCAGCAGATTTTCACGGAGATTGGCCTCGGCGGTCCGGCTGCAGGGCAGCTGGCTGCGCTCGAGAGCGAGCTGGGCCAGCGCCAGGTGAGCGGTCCAGGGATGCCGCCAGGAAAGCGCGCCGCGGATGGCCAGTCCTTTGACCTTTTCGAACATCCGGATGGCTTCCTGGTGCTTGCCGAAGCGATGCATAAATTTTCCGGAGATGAGGTAAAAGTCGGTCGCGCCGGGATTGGATCGGCCAAGCTCTTCCAGGTGCTGGTAAACCGCTTCGTATCCCATTTGGGAGGCCGCCGATTCCAGCCACGCGTCCACTTCTTTCCAGCTTGAAAAATTCTTGGAATCCAGAGATGGGGCTGGCATTGCCTTTGCTGAAGAATCCAGGTTTGAACTTTCCAGGTCTTCAGTCGCCGCAGGGATCCCGGAGGTCGTCTTCACGCCGTTTTATATCGGACGGTGGCAATAAAAAATTCAGGGGAAGTTCCTAGATAAAAAGAACAGTGCATGAAGCTTGGCTATTTGTCAGATAATTAGTGGTAGGTTCATTGAATTGAGCGGCTTGGCTTAAAAATCATTCCAGGAATCAGAATATGGTCCTCATTTATCTTGCCGACTTCAATCACAAGCACCAGAAGCACATCACTTTCCCGTACCCGGTCGGGCTGGTGGCCAGTTATGCCTTGGCAAAGCTGGGCGATCAAATTGCCGTGGAGCTCTTCAAGGATTTCGATGAGTTCCGGGAAAGCTTCAGGAGCCGGAAGCCCGATGTGGTCGGCTGCACCAATTACATGTGGAACAGCCGGCTGAGCTGCCAGGCGATTGCCCTCATCAAGAAGGAGCATCCTGAGGTGGTCTGCGTCCTGGGGGGCGCGAACTATTCTGATGACCCGAAACTCCAGCGGCTGTTTCTTGAAAGCCATCCCGCCATCGATTTTTACGTCTACAAGGAAGGCGAATTTGCCTTCACGGCGCTGTTGAAGCATCTGATCCACGCCAATATGGATGTCAGCTCCTTGAAGAGCGCCCTGGTCCCCCTCGACAGCGTCCATTACCTCCAGGACGGGCAGTTTGTTCAAGGCCACTTGCTGTCGCGAATCCGGAGCCTCGATGAAATCCCTTCGCCCTACTTGACGGGAACGATGGACAAGTTCTTCGACCAGGACGTCAGCGTGTTGATTCAAAGGACCAGAGGCTGCCCGTTCACCTGCACTTTTTGCACCGAGGGGACCGAGTATTACAACAAGGTGAACACCTTCTCCACCGGCCGGCTGGTGGAAGAGCTTCTCTATTGCGCGAAGCGGCTGCGCAACCTGCCTGGGCGGCGGAGCTTGTTGCATATCGCCGATGCGAATTTCGGCATGTTCCTTGAGGATCTGGAAGTCGGAGAGAAAATCGGCGCCATCCGGAGGGAATGGGGCTGGCCGAAAAAAATCGAGGTTCCGACCGGCAAGAACAAGCGGGAGCGAGTGGTCCAGGTGGTCGACCGGATCAACGCGGGGGGCGACCAGATCGTCCGGATCACGGCCTCGGTTCAATCCACCGACCAGACTGTTCTCAAGAACATCAAGCGCGCCAACATCTCCATGTCGAGCTTGATCAAGGCGGCGCAGAATGAATCCGGACCGGAAGAGCCCCTCGCATATGGCGAGATCATCCTGGCGCTGCCCGGAGACACCTTCGAGGTCCACACCCAGTCCATCAAGGACCTGATCGCGGATGGGATCCAAAAAATTTCCCACCAGTATCTCACCATTCTGCCTGGGACGGAGATGGACACCCTGGAGTCCCGTGAGAAGTTTGGAGTGAAAACAGCATTCCGGGTCATGCCTGGCGCCTACGGCAAATACCGCTGGGATGAGAGGGAGTTCCAGTGGTTCGAGACCGAGGAAAGGGCAATTGCCAATGACACCTTGAGTTTCGAAGACTACCTGAGATGCCTGGAATACGATTTGACCATCGAGACCTTCTTCAACGACAACCTCTTCGATGAGTTCCTGGGCTTGTTGAAGTTCCTTCAGCTGCCCCTGTCCTTGTTCATGGACGAGATCTTCAGCTTGAGAAGCAAATTTCCTCCCGGGCTGGACCGGATTTACAGGGATTTTGTGAGCGGGAGGAAGGCCGAGCTGTGGGAGAAGAACTCCGATCTGATCGAAACGTGCGGAAGCAATCCGGAACTCATCGAAACGCTCATCCAGCACGAGAACAATATCGGCCTCGGCAATTCAAAAGCGAAGCTCATCTTCAGCCAGATGGAAGGGCTCCATGAGATGGTTTATCAAGCCCTGGTCAATTATCTGAAGAGGTCTGATCGCCATGATGGCTTCATTCCAGGATATCTCCAGGAAGCAACCATCAACAGCCTCTCAAGAAAGAGCGCCTTGCTGGAAGAGTTCCCGATCGTCCGCCGCCTGCATTATGATTTCTTGAAGCTTCATGAGCTGAATTATATTGGCAATCCGGAGGAGTTTTTCGAGCCCTGCGGCCTGGAAATCGTTTACTCCCCCAATCCGGCCTTGCAGAAAAAATACGCCTACCTCAAAGCGGTCGAGCCGGACCAGGTCTTGAGGTGGCGGAAGCTTCTCTTTGAACCGAGGGTGGATACGAACGATGAGTTCTGCCGCCAGATGAAAGCGGCGCGGGCGCAGCGGCCGTTGTGTGTGCCGGTTTAAAAGCCGCGTACCAGGCGCTCTTTCAGTCGCCCCGCTTCCGCTGGATCCGAGCATTGCGCGAGCTTTTTGGAAAGCGCTCCGATCTCTTCCGGAGTCATGTGGCTGGCCTTGCTTTCGAGGGCTACTTCTTCGCCCGTCGGCTTCCGGGCGGTGATCCTGGCCCCCGTGATGATCTGTTTAACGAACCAGTGGTAAACGGCGAGGGCGTTCTTAATGACCTCGGTCCGCTTGGTCTGAGTCAAGGCCGCTACCTGATCGATCAGCTCCGATTCCGTCTTGGTGAGGGAGGATTGGATTCTAGCTTTACTCATTTTTAAGTAAATTATATCTCAAAATATTTCAAGCAACTGGCTTAGGTGCTCCTGTGGCGATGGGTCCAGGAGAGCCCCTCACCCCCTCCCCAGCAGCCGGTTCAAGGCGTCGCTTGCCCAGTAGACCAGCGCCTCGGGGTAGTGGGGGAAGGGGTGGAAGTACTCGAAGGTCAGATAGCCGCGGTAGCCGATGGCGTCGAAGGCCTCTATGACGGCCGGCCAGTTGGTGGTGCCGTCGAGGAGCGGCCGGAAGCTCTCGATGGAAAAATCGGTGCCGGCCTTCGAGTACTCCTTGAGATGGACGTTCTGGATGCGCTTCCCGATCATCGGGATCCAGTGCTCGGGGAACTGGAAGGGCATGATGTTGCCGGTGTCGAAGTGCACCTTCACCCAGGGGCTCTGGAAGGAGTCGACGAAGGCGGTCATCTCCGGCGGGCTCATCAGGTATCCGTTGAAGAAGATGTTCTCGATGTTGATGTGCACCTGGTGCTTTTCCGCCAATGGGATCATCCTGGCGACCGCCTCCTTGGCGCGGCGGTCGACCACGTCGTAGGGCACTTCCTCGGAGTCCTTGCGCCAGGGGATGTAGACCGCTCCCGGCACCACCAGCAGGTTCTTCGTCCCCAGCCAGCTCGCCGCCAGGAGCATATTCTCTGCCAGCTCCATGGCCCGCCGGCGTTTCTCGGGATCGCTGGCGGTGAGCGGGTAGGGCCAGAAGAGGAACGAGCAGACGCCGCTCACCTCGATGCCGATCTTGCGGGCCAGCTCTCCAAGGGCGCGGATCTCCTTCTCGCTCGCCTTCGGAGAGAGGTCGTCCTCGAGGTTGTAGTTGACCTCGACGGCGTCGAAACCCGCCTCCCTGGCCAGGCGGAAGCACTCCTCCAGGGTCATGCGCTTGGGATAGGGGAAGGCCCAGAGGTTGATGGATTTCTTCATGGGGTAGGACTTGGGGGAACGTTTGCGGGAGTCGGCCCCTGGAGAGCCCGGCGGATTCTGTTCGGCGGAGGCGGCAGAGGTCAAGGCCGATCCCGCCGCCCCGGCGCAGCCGGTGCCGGCCAGCGCCGCTCCCCAGAGGGCGCTCCAGCGCAGCGCCTCGCGCCGGGAGATGGAATCGGGGCGTTCATGGCTTTCCTGGAAGATGCTGGCATCCATGGAGAAAAAATTAGGGACAGCCACTCATTTTTGCAACAAAAATTAGAGACCTTCCGTGATTTTTAATTTCCTGGCGATTCCGGCCGCCGATTCCGTCGGAACGCGACGGCCCGGGAGCGGGATCCACTGTTCCGGGCACTGGAGGGTCTACTCCTTCCCGTTGAACCGCTGGTCTCCTAGGCAGTAGAGATACCGCTCGCCGCGGAGGTACAAGCGGTTGCCGTCCGTGATCGGCGGGGCGTAGGCGATCGTCTCCTGGGCCGGGATGGGCCAGTGGCGTTCGAGCTGGGTGTCGAGCTGATTGCGGGCGGCGACTTTGAATTCGCGGCCGGGTTCGAGGACGAGAGTCGTTCCCTGGTTGTCCATCACGTAGATGTGCCGACCGATGAGCGCCGGGCTAGCGGCGACGGGGACCGAGTTATAGTGCATGAAGCCGCGCAGGTTCAGGTCGCGCCGGTAGACCATCTCCTTTGCGGCGAGATCGACGACGTAGAGGCTGCCGTAGATGTCCACCTGGTAGAGCAGTCCCTCCCAGACGAGCGGCGAGCCGGCGGTCCAGCGGTCGATCCAGCCGCCGTCCGGTTTGCGGGAGACCTCGCCCGGCAGGTTGATTGTGGCGACTTTTTTCGGCCGCCAGGTATCGCCCTCGCAACCCGTGAAATCGTAGACGTTGATCTCCGTGACGCCGTACCTCTGCGAGTACATGGTGTCGCCGAGAATCACCGGCGGCGACCAGCCCTGATCGCCGCTGACAATGCCGCTCGGGCGGAACAGCAGCCTGCCGTCGGACGGCTGGATGACCTCGCCCGGCTGCGTGACGAACACGTTTTGACCGGCCATGCGCGCGGCCAGGACCGCGGCGATGTTCTTGTGCACGCGTGGCTGGGTCCACCGCAGCTCGCCGGTTTCGGCGTCGAGCCCGTGCAGCTGGTTGAGGAACACGCCGAACACGCCGTCGGCCAGCGCCGGCGAGGAACCGTATGCGATCGGCCCGGTCTCCAGTCGCCTGATCCATTGGCGGCGGCCTTCGAGATCGTAACACGCTGCGACCCCCATGTTGCACCAGACGTACACGCGCTTGCCGTCCGAGAGCGGCGTTGGCATCGTGAACCCGACGATGCCGAAGTGCTATTCGAAATGGCCATCGGCCGGGATGGTGAACCGCCTCGCATCGATCTCGCGAAGCGTCTCCTGGATTTTCGCCCTCAGCGCGGTGCGGCGGAGGCGGTCGGTCTCGCGCTTGAGGTTCGCAACGAGCGGATCGACGCGATCGGCATAGGCCGGGTTGGCCCACCGCTCTTCCGGAGCGAGGGCCTCGAACAGATTGGCCGCCGCCGTCCACAGGATGCGGCCGCACCGCTTGTCGATGCAGACGAGTTCATCCGGCTCGGCCATCGCGAAGATGCGGTCGCCGGCGAGGATCGGCGTCGAGGTGCTGCGGTTTGGCAGCTCGGCCATCCACAGGATGTTTTTCGTTTCGTACGGCACGCTCACCCTGGCGCGTACCGCCACCGGCCGGTCTTCCCGAGCGTCGATGTTCTGGTCCTCGATCCAGGGCGGTCCCGGCTCGACGAGGCCGCCATTCGGGGCCTCGGGGCTCGGCCTGAGGAAGCCGAAATCCCCGGCCGCGCGCCCGTAGGAGAATCCTGGGCTCCGGCGGCCGTAGAAGAAGAAGTCCGCGACCCGGCCCCCCGCGCCCGGCGCGAGGAGGGCGAAGGCTCCGCCATGAGGATCGAGACGGCTGCCCTCAAGGCGCACGACGCGGAAGCCGCCGGGCTCGAGGCTCCCTTCGGGAAACCGAGAGAGTCGGCCTTCTTCCCTCTCGAGATCCACGATCCGGTAGCCGAGTAGGGAGACGGCGCTCGATCCCCGGTTCCAGACCTCGATCCACGAGCCCTCGGAGCCTGACTGGAACTTGCTCACCACGACGGGCTCGGGCGGCCGGCGGCGCTCGGCCGCGATGAGGTCGAGGAGTCGCTCTCCATGCTCGCGCGCGAAACGCTTGAGCTCCCCCGCGGAGCGCATGAACGGTTCATCGCGGCCGGGGGGCCAGCGGCGGGGATCCAGCGGGACCTCGTCCCGAAGGCGGCGGTGGTTCGCCTCGATCAGCTCGGCTGCCTTCCCTCCGAGGAGCCACTCGCGGTCCAGCGCCTCAAGGCGGTCGAGGTACTCGCGCCGGAGCTCCTCGTCCTGGAAGACGCGCGAGGGCAGGGCGTACCACCACGGCCGATCGGCCCCGATTCCCTGGAGCGTCTGGCCAAAAAGCGGCAGGAACGGCCGCCCTGCAGCCCGGCGCCCCGGGACGACGGCGAAGTTGCCGTTATTGTGGTCCCACGGGACGAGGAGCCAGCGCCGGGTGGCGCCATCGCGGAAGTAATAGAAGTCATCCGATTCGATCTCCGAGCGGTGGCAGAGCGCCATGGCGGCGAGGTAGTCGCGAAGGCGGGGCCAGTCGAAGTTCAAGCGCACGAATGCCCCGAACTCGCCCCGCTCGAGGCGCTGCACGGCGCGTAGGAGCTCGCCGAGCTCGCCCTTTCGGCCGGCCGCCCCGCGCTTCCTCCCGATCTTCCCCCCGGCGTGCTGGAAGGAGGCCGAGCGGACGAGGAGGCCGGGAGAGAAGCCCGCGCGTTCGAGGAGGGAAGGATCCACGGGATCGAGGTCGAGGTACACGCCCTGGTATCGGCCGTTGAGGAAGAGGTTGACGTGGCGGGCACGGGAGGCGGGGAGGCCTAATGCCGCGAAGAAGTCGCAGGAGAGCTTTTCCTGCTGGAGCGTGAAATCCCAGGGCTCGGCCTTCAGGTAGAAGGCGCGGCGGCCTTCGAGGCTGTCGTCCTCCTTGAGCTGGATCCTGTAACCGAGCTTGGCGGCCTGGCGGGTGCTCGCCCCCTGGAGCCGGAGGCGGACCGAAAACTTTCGGTCCAGGATGGAGAGAACAGCGGAGACTCTGACATCCTTTCCCACATCTTCGAGAAGCCGTTCCAGGTCTTGCTTGGGGACATCGAGCGAGTAAACGGGAAGGGCGGAATCGGCGGGCAGCCGCGGCTTCAGGGCCACGACCGGGCTCCATCGGCCGCGCCGTCCGGACGCGCTCACGCCCGCGATGCGGTACTCATAGGTCTTCCCGGCCCGAAGATTTTCATCGAGCCAGCGCCCAGCCGGCACGGGATCCGCCGCCAGCGCCCGGAAGGCCTCTTCGCCGAGCGGTCTTGAAGGTCGCTCTTCGGTCTCACCGTGCCCGCGCCTCTCGATGACGAAGCCTGCGATCTCGGCCTCGTCCGGCCCGGGGTCCCAGAAGAGCGCGTTCAGGCCGTAGCTTCCCGCCCCGCGGAAGCTCGCCGGCGGCTCCGGCTCCCGGTCGGGCGGCAGCTCATGGATCCAGAGCGCGCTCAGCGCCGGGGGCCGCTTGCTTCCCTCCCGCCGCCTCAGCTCGACCACCAGGCTTCCATCCTCCTCGACCATCGCCGAGAAGCGGAGTCGGAAGGCCTGGGCGAAGCCGGCGAGGGCGAAGGGATCGACCGACTCCCTCGCCGCGCGGCCCTGGAGCGCGACCTCGAAGACCCGCCTTCCAGGGAGGTGCTCCTCGAGCTCGCAGAAGCCGAGGGAGACCAAGTAGGAGCCTCGCGGCAAGCGGAAGCGGTAGCAGCCCGGATCGATCCGGTAGCGCGCGCAGAGATCGGGCTCGTACGAGCCCCAGATTCCCGCGGGGGCGGCCATGGGCGCTCGGGCCGCTTGCCCGCCGCCGAATCCGTACCCCCGCTCCTCGCTCCACGGGCGATCGGGAAGTACGAGGAGCCCTTCGGCATTCCGCCGCGATCCGCTTTGGCGCTCATCCCCCTCCCCGGCGGCCCCGCAGTCGAGGAGAAGCGGCGGCTCGAGGAGCGTCTCGGATCGTCCGGCGGCTCCCTGGAGCGCGCCCACTGCGATGATGAGAAGAGTTAAATTCTTCAGGACATCACCAGGCCGTTTTTACCGTAACATACCTTCTGGGGAGACCCCCTCAGTTTTTTAATCCCGCCGCGCGCCGCACGCGGTCCATGGTCTGGCTGGCGGCCTGGCGGGCTTTTTCGGCGCCGCGTTGGAGGATGTTCTCGACGGTGGCCGGGTCCCTGGCGATCTCCTCGCGGCGCCGGCGAAAGGGTCCGAAGTACTCGATGATCTTCTCCAGGAGCGCCTTTTTCGCCTCGCCGTAGCCGTAGCCGCCGGCGCGGAAGCGGCCGGCCATGGCCTCGGCTTCCTCCCTCCCGGCCATCAAGGAGTAAAGCTGGTAGACGATGTTCTCCTCCGGATTCTTCGGCTCCTCCACCGTCTTCGAGTCGGTGACGATCGCCATCACCGCCTTCTTGAGGTTCTTCTCCGGCGCGAACATCTCGATGGTGTTACCGTAGCTCTTCGACATCTTCTGGCCGTCAATGCCCGGCACCACCGCGGTGGCCTCTTCCACCTCGTGCTCGGGAATCACCAGCGTCGGGCCGAAGCGGTGGTTGAAGCTTTGGGCGATGTCGCAGGCGACCTCGACGTGCTGGACCTGGTCCTTGCCGACCGGCACGCGGTTGGAGTCGTAAATCAGGATGTCGGCCGCCATGAGCACCGGATACGCGAACAGGCCGTGGCTCGGCGAAATGCCCTTGGCGACCTTGTCCTTGTAGCTGTGGCAGCGCTCGAGAAGCCCCATGGGGGTGACGGTGCTGAGGATCCAGGCCAGCTCGGTCACCTCGGAGACATCCGACTGCCGGAAGAAGGCCACCTTCTCCGGATCGAGGCCGCAGGCGAGGTAGTCGAGGGCCACGCCGCGCACGTATCCGCTCAGCAACTTGGGGTCCTGCACCGTCGTCAAGGCGTGGAAGTCGGCGATGAAATAAAAGCACTGATGCTCGTTCTGCCGGGCGACGTGCTGGCGCATGGCGCCGAAGTAGTTCCCCAGGTGGAGGGGGCCGGAAGGCTGGATTCCTGAGAGATAGCGCATATTGAACAGTTATACCCAATCCCGAGGCTGCCGCAAGGCCTCTAACAGTTTTTCCTCCCAGCTCCCCGGCGCCGGCGTGTAGTCGTAGGGGAAGCACGCTTCCGGAGGCAGCGACATCAAGATCGACTCGGCGCGCCCTCCGGTCTTGAGGCCGAAAACGGTGCCGCGGTCGTAGAGCAAGTTGAACTCGACATAGCGCCCGCGCCGGAAGAGCTGGAATTGCCGCTGCTCCGGCCGGTATGGAGCGCCTCGCCGCTTCTCGGCGATCGGCACGTACGATTTCAAAAAGGAGCCGGCGGCATCGGTCCAGAACCGGAAGAGCGCTTCGAAGTCCCCTTCCAGGTAGTCGAAAAAAATGCCGCCCAGGCCGCGCGCTTCGCCCCGATGGGGGAGGAAGAAGTACTCATCGCACTGTTTCTTGAAGCGGCCGTAGTACTCGGGATGGTGGCGATCGCAGACCTCCTTCCAGACGGCGTGGAAGTGGCGCGCATCCTCTTCAAAAAGGTAGTAAGGCGTGAGGTCCGCTCCGCCCCCGAACCACCAGCGGTTCCCTTTCTGCACGAACCGGAAATTGCAGTGGACCGTCGGGACCATAGGACTGCCGGGATGGAGCACCAGGGAGATTCCCGTGGCGTAAAACTCCCGCCCTTCCCCGGGCAGCTGCCGCGCCAACTCATCATTCAGCTCGCCAAAGACCTCCGAGGCGTTGACGCCGCCCTTTTCGAACAAGTTGCCGTCCTGAAGGATGCGGGTGCGGCCTCCTCCTCCCCCCGGCCGCTGCCAGAAGTACTCGCTGAAGGGCCTGCCGTCGAGTCCGGCAAGGGCCTGGGTGAGGCGGTCTTGAACGGCGTAAATATGGGCGGCGCAGCGGCTCTGGAATCTTTGGGTCATGGGGCCTCGGGAGGATCATCCAACAAAAAAAAATTTAGGAAAGGAGCACAAATTTCCCCTTGTCTTGGCAATTTATAAACTGGATAATTAGCCTTAGTGATTGGTGTGTGTACTCATAGCTTCTTTGGCGCAATTAGCGCGCCGAAGACAGCGCGTTAATTGCGCCAAGAAAAATAAATAGATATCAATACTTGATAAGCGACTCGATGGCAAGATTTGATGGAGAACCCATGGACTCAAGGCCTGAACCAGTCCACGCCATTGCCGGTGAAGCTGAAAGCAGCGTCCCGACTCAAGACCAGATCGACAGAAAGATCTCCCAACCGGTTTTGAGGATCTTGGGCGATGCTCTCGAGAATTCCGAGGGCTACGTTTCCCGTTGGGTGGTCAACCGCGGCGCAGAATAGGAGTATGAAGGTTTTTACCCCCCCTCATTCCCCGGGAGGGGATTTCCCACTCGATCCGGTGCTCTGGCGGAGCGGTCGCCAAGTTGGGTGAGAATGGAATTGTAGCGATGATAGTGGTGTAACAGCATTTCTATGATTCAGCTTGCTTTGAAGAGCGCATGAGAATTTTTGGCCTTGAGACCGAGTACGCCATTCTGTATCAACCCGATGATCCAGCCGAGTCCGCCCCGTTTCCCTCTTTTTCTTTGATCGAAAAAGTCCTTTTCGAATCGATCCTGCATGGCCGCAAGGCGGCCCGATCCTCGGGGATCAAGGGCGGTTTTTTCCTGGAGAACGGCGGCCTGGTGCACCTGGAGATCTTCCTGCGCGAGCAGGCGGACACCCCGATTCTGGAAGTGGCCACCCCGGAGTGTTCCAATCCCTGGGATCTCTTGTCCTATCAGCGGGCTTTTGACCGCATTTTGACCACCGCCAGCGACCGGTCCTGGAAGCTGTTCCGGCAGAAGGGCTACCATGGGCGGCTCGGCTTCGGCAAGAATAACCTCGACTCCATGGGCGTGGGATATGGATCGCACGAGAATTATCTGGTCCACGCCCGGCCCCGCTGGTCAGAAAAGCTGCTGGCCATTCTGGCTTCCCCGTTTTTGCTGGCCCTGCTCATTCCCTGGTTGCTGATTCTTTTTGTAGTGGTCCTTCTCTTCTTGCTGATGCTGTCCTCTGCCTATCTTTTGAAGAAGGGCTTTCCGGTCTTCTGGCTCAAGGTGTCAGCGCTGGCCATGAAGTTCATCGGTCGAGTTCCCAAGAGTTTTTTCGATGCGTTGCGGGTGTTTTACTTCGGCTTGACCAGCTCCTGCCTCTTCCCGATATTCCTCGGCTACACGGTCCTCCTGCGGCGCGTGGCCTATCGGCCCTTCTTCAAGAACTTGACGCCGTTTCTGGTCACCCGGCAGATCTTTGGGGGCTCGGGGCGCCTCAACCCGCGCACCGGCCGCTTCGAGCTTTCCCAGCGCGCCGATCTCACCACCAGCGTCTGCGGCCTCATCATGTTCGGCCGGAGAAAGACCATGTTCGACCTGAAGGGCTTTATCTACCATCCGCTGTCGCTCCTCCAGAGCCGGCGCAAGCTGACGCTATCCATGGGAGACTCCAACCTGTCGGACCTGCCTAGCCTCCTGAAGTTCGGAACGACGGCGCTCATCATGGAAATGATTGAAGCGGGGGTCGAGTTTCCGGACTTGTTCCTCAAAAATCCGGTCAAGGCCTTCCGCCAGGTCTCCAGGGAGGGAGCCTGGAAGGAGATCAAGATGAAGAACGGCCGCGCCGTGACGGCCATTGACATCCAGAGAGAGTATCTGCAGCGGGCGAAGAATTACTTTTCCAAGCTTCCTCCCAATGAGTTCGATTCCAACAAGGTTCTCGAGCTGTGGGAGGAAATTTTGAATCAGCTTGCCGATGACCCGGGGGCTCTGGTGAGCCGGATCGATTGGGCCTCGAAGAAGGCCCTCCTCGACAAGGCCATCTTGCCCCGCGCCAACTGGAAGGCGTTTTCGGGCTGGTGTCAGGTTTTCGGGAAGATGCCCCGGCCGCTCTTCAAGAAGGCCCGCACCTTCGAGGAGGCGCTCTTCGGCTCGAAGCCGCTCGCGCAGTGGCGGCTGAGCCGCGAGCTGCAGCGCCACGGCCTCGATCCCGCGCAGTTCGCCTCCATGCGCGAGCTTTATCACCAGTGCCGGAAGATTGATCTGCGATATCACGAGATCGGCTGCGATCCCGGATACCAGCGGCAGCTCGAGGCGGAGGGGCTCATCGAGCGCTGGGCCGATGAAGAAGCGGTCCAGCGCGCCACTCGCGAGCCCCCTCCGGACACCCGCGCCCGCGTGCGCAGCTACTACATCAAGCTCAGCTCCTCCCCCGACTCGATCCACGCCAACTGGGAGGAGGTCCACATCCCCGGCACCTCGAGGGTTATCCAATTGAGCGATCCGTTTTATTCGAGGATACCCACCGATTAAAAAAATAGAGACCGCTGCGCTCGACTGTACATCTCATGGGAATCGATTTGTTGCGCGCGGGAGCCCGGCCGCCGCTCGCCACTCCCTTGCCGGAAGCGCCTTATTTTGTTTTTCTGAGTCGGGGCAACCGCCGGCCGCGGGTCGAAATCTGGCCGCTCAAGATTCGCGAGCCGATTCCCATCTTGCCGGTTCCCTTGGCAGATCCGGATCCGGATGTTCCCCTTGATCTGGGCAGGGCCATTCGAACCATATACGACCGCGCCGGCTATGATTTGAGAATCGATTACCGCCAATCCTTGACTCCTGGTTTGAGCGCCGATGAAGAAGCGTGGGTCAAGGCTCACTTGAGGTGATCCGAGTCCTCCATTTGAAGATCCAGTAGAAGGGCACGCCCGCCGCCACCGTGAGGAGACCGATGCCCGCCTCGAAGGGCTTCCGGATCACCATGAAACTCGCGGCCCACAGGGTCCCGAGCACGAAGAGGCCGGGAATCCAGGGGTAGCCGGGAACAGGCGCGCGCTCCGGACCCAGCCGGCGGCGCAGGAAGATCAGACCGCACACCGTCGCCGCCGCGGAAAGCCCGAGCGTGAATCCCACGTAACCCAGGAGCTGCTTCAGCTCCGAAAACCAGACGACGAGAATCGCGAGCCCCGCCTGAAGGGCGATTGCCGGGGTGGGAACATCATGCCGGGACGAGAATGGCCGCGGGAACAGGCCATCCTCGGCCATGCGAGCGTACACGCGGGGTCCCGCCATCACCATGGCCGATATGGAAGTGAACAGGGCCAGAGCGACCAGGAGGTTGACGGCCCCCCGAAGCGCCGTCCCGCCAAGCGCTTCGGCGGCGATGGCCCCGATCTCGACCTCTCCCGAGAGCTGTTGCGCCGGCGCGGCATAAAGGAACACGGCGTTCAAAGCCAGGTAGAGGATCGTCACGAGCGAGGTCGCCATCCAGAGGGAGCGGTGCAGGTTGCGCTGCGGATCGCGGACCTCCCCCGCCACGTAGACGGCGGCGTTCCAGCCCGAGTAGGAAAAATAAATCAAGACCATGCTGACCGCGAAGGCGTCGATCTCGAAGGCCGGGGCATCGGTTGGGCCGGGAATTCCCCGCCCCGGCAGCCGGAAGGCGCCGTACGCGATGAAGCCTGAAATCAAAAGCAGCTTCAGGGCGACCGCGCCGTTTTGCGCCCAGACGCCGTGGCGCAGCCGAAAGCCGTGCATCAAGGCGGCGAGGCAGATGGCCGCGGTGCCGATCCACTCCTCACGCACTTTTTCGCCGAGGACCGGGGCGAGATAGGCCTGCAGGCCGAGGGCGGCCACGGCGATGGGGGCGGTGAAGCCGGCGAGCAGGGAAATCCAGCCGACGAGAAAACCGGCTAGGGGGTGGACCGTTTCGCGGAGGAAATAATACTCGCCGCCGGACTCCGGCAAGAGCCGCGCCAGGGCGCCGTAGCTGAGCGCGCCGCACATGGCAATCACGCCGGCGGCGAGCCACGCCAGCAGCACCCATCCCGGCCGGCCCAGGTCTTTGAGGACCAGGCCCGAGGTGGTGAAGACCCCCGTCCCGATCATGTTGGCGACAACGAGAGCGATGGCGCTCGACAGCCCGAGGCGGCGAAGGCCTGGCGTGGTTGGCGGTTCAAGTCCCGGCATCGGAATCCCGTGCGCTGTAGTCCGGCCTCGGCTCTGGCCTGGAGGCGGACTCACCGCTTCTTCAAGGTCACCGCTATGCCCGCCGCATCCATGTTCAAGAAAAGGGTCTCGAGGTCTGGATTCGTGGTGATGGCCTTGATATACCTCGGGTCGGGCTCGGGGCGCCGCATGTTGTGCGAGACGATCAGGCCGCCGGGCCGCACCAGCGGAAGAAGCTTCTCGAGGTAATCCAGGTACCCGCTCTTGTCCGCGTCGCTGAAGAGGAGGTCGATCGGTTCCTTCAGTTTCTTAACCTCCTCGTGGGCGTCCCCCTCGACCAGCGTGACGAGCTTGTCGACCCCGGCTCGCTTGAAGTTCTCCCGAGCCAGCGCGGACCGCCGGGCATCGATATCGTGCGTCGTCAACTTGCCGCCCGTTTTCGAGAGCGCCAAGCAAATCCATATGCCCGAGTAGCCGTTCGAGCTCCCGATCTCGACGACGTTCCGGGCGCCGATCGACTCCGTCAAAAGACGCAGGAGGCGGCCATCTTCCTTGGGAACGTTCATCATTCCTGATCTCTGGTTCCGGTCGAGATCGTCGAGCACGGCCAGGATTCCCTTCTCCCGGTCGCCGGCCGCGAGCGGAGCGCTCGTCGCCAGGGGCGTCTCGCCGCCGCTCGGCCGGCCGCCTCCAGAGCCTTCCCGGCCTCGCGGCTGGGCCGCCCCGATCTCCTCCCGCGACAGCTTGCCGTCCTTGTTCGCGTCCAGCGCCTTCAAGGCCGCGGCGGCGTTTTCCATCTCGGCGGTCGAGATTTCCCCGTCGCGGTTGGCATCCAGCGCGGGGAGCAAGCCGCCCGCTTGGGGACGCGGATCTTCCTGCGCTCGTTGTGCCAGGACGGCGCTTGGCAGGAGGATAAAGGCGAGAACGGCGAGGCTTCCGGTGAATTCATAGTTTCTGGCATTCTTCTTTCGCATATGAAACTCCCATAAAAAAAACCAGCTTGAAGTCCGGCGCGGGGCTCCGAGGCCCCGCCCGGTATTCCCTGATTTTAGATCCAACCCGGACTTCCGGTCATGCAAAATTCCCGAGGCGCGTGACCTTGGTCATGGTTGGAGGGATGACAAATATTTTTATATTTTTTATAATTTCAGCGGCATAATTCCCCTCGTGGAGCCCTGTCAGGGTAGGAACTAGCGGTTTTTTAAAAGGGTTGATCGATGGCCGGTTCATTGAAGTCGGAGGAAGATTCGAAGCTCCTCATCGAGCGGGCGAAGCGAGGGGAGAGGGCGGCCTTTGAGCTGCTCCTGCGCCGCTACCGCGAGCGCCTGGCGGCGCTGATCGAGGGGCGGCTCGGGGCGCACCTCCGAGGCTTCGTCGAGCCGGAGGACATCCTTCAAGAAACGCTGCTGCGGGCCTGGAAATCCCTTGCCGATTTCGAATGGCAGGGGAAAGGGGCTTTTTTCCGCTGGCTGAGCGGCATCGCCCATAACGCCATCCTCGAGGCCGCCGACCGCCACCGGCCGTGGAAGGCAGTGCCCCTCGATTTCGATGTGCCGGCCAGCGCCAGTTCCCCCAGCAAGGCGCTTCAGCGCGAAGAGCGCCTCGGCCGCCTGCAGGAGGCCTTGCGGTCCTTGAGCCCGGAATACCGCCAGGTCATCCAGTGGGTGCGCTTTGAGGGCGTCTCCCTCGCCGAGGCGGCGAGGCGCCTCGACCGCACCCCCAACGCCGTCTCGCACCTCCTCCTGCGCGCTGTGCGCAAGCTGCGCGAGATCCTGGGGGAGACCGAAAGCCTCGACCGAGCCCATGAAACCAGGGCCGATCGATCCAGGAAGGAACATCGGGAAGATGACGATGGAAAGTGACTCGAATGCACGCCCCTCGCTCCAGGGGGAAGGCTCGCGCGGCGAGGAGATCGCCCGTCTCTTTGGCGAGTACGTCGACCGCTTCACCGCCGGGGAAAAGCTCGACGAGGCGGCGATCCTGAAAGCCCATCCAGCCGTGGGCCCGGAGCTGCTCCGCGAGCTGAGGACCTTTCTCGGCCTTGGGGATGGGCAACCCAGCTCGGCGGCAACCGGCTCCTTCGGCGATTACCGCATCATCCGCCCGATCGGCCGCGGCGGCATGGGCATCGTCTATGAGGCCTGGCAGAACTCCTTGGACCGTCGCGTCGCCTTGAAAGTCCTCAAGGGGAGCGCCCTCGCCAGCCCCAGCTCGGTCTCCCGTTTCATCAACGAGGCCCACATCGCCGCCAGGCTCCAGCATGCCAACATCGTCTCCATCTACAGCATGGGAATTGAAAACGGCGTGCCCTATATCGCCATGGAATTCGTCGAGGGCGAAACGCTCGCCCAGAGGGCGGTCGCTGACCCCATTTTTTTTGCCGTGGCTTTCGCCGGAGTCGCCGAAGGCCTCCAGCACGCCCATGAGCGCAAGATCATCCACCGCGATCTCAAGCCCTCGAATTTGATTCTCGATAAAGCCGGACGCTTGCGCATCCTCGACTTCGGCCTGGCGCGCCGGGAGGGGCAAGAGACGCTGACCCGGAGCGGCGAGATCCTCGGGACGCCCCTTTACATGAGCCCCGAGCAAGCCAGGGCGAGCCGCCAGGGCATCGACCACCGGACTGACATTTACTCACTAGGCGCCACGCTTTACGAGGCGCTCGCTTCCCGCCCGCCCTTCCGCGGCAAGGACCATCAGGAGACCATCAGCCAGATCCTGGCGCGCCAGCCCCCCTCGCCGCGCCGCTTCAATCCCGATCTCCCCCGCGACCTCGAGACCATCGTCCTCAGGTGCCGTGAAAAGGATCCGCACAACCGCTACGGCACGGCCGAGGCCCTCGCCCAGGACTTGAAGCGCTTCGCGCGCGGCGATCCCATCGAGGCGCGGCCCCTCGGCGCTCTCGAGAAGCTGTCGCGGTGCGCCCGGGCGCGGAAAGGAGCCCTGGCGATGGCGGCGGGCCTGATCCTCCTCCTCCTCTTCGCCGGGCTGGCGTTTTACCGCCAGGCCGAGGAGGCGCGGCGTGAGCAGGAGAATCGTTACACGCAAAAGACCTTGAAAGCGGTCCTCCTCCTCGAATACGGGGCGGCGCGATCGCCTCGAAACGCCCCGCCGGAGCGCGCCTCCAAACCAAACCTCATCCTCGGCGAGTCGGGCAACCAGGCCTTCGCCATGGATC
Source organism: Planctomycetota bacterium (assembly GCA_016209605.1). Taxonomy (GTDB): domain Bacteria; phylum Planctomycetota; class UBA8108; order UBA8108; family JACQVS01; genus JACQVS01. The sequence continues at coordinate 29,666 of JACQVS010000240.1, read as the reverse complement.
TGGATGCGGCCGGAGAGCCGGGCCTGGACGCGGCGGGCGATGCCCTCCATCTCCTCGAGGAGGCGGAGCGGCTCCTTCCGGACCGCCCCGAGGCCCGCTACCACCGGGCCCGCGGCCTCTTCCGGCGCGGGCGCACCGAGGAAGCCTTGCGGTGCATCGCGCCGGCGCTCGCGCCGCGGCGACTTTTTGTTCCGGCCCAGATCTGGCTCGAGGTCCATTGCAAGGACCATCCCCTGGCGGCGGGGATCCTGACCGCGGCCGCGCCGCCGGCTCCTCCCGCGGCCCCTCCCGCGGCTCGCGGCGGCGGCTGGGAAGCCGCCTACCGCCAGGCGGCGGAAGCGGAGGCGCGGCGCGACTGGGCGAAGGCCCGCGAGGCCTACTCGGCCCTCCTCGACCGGTTCGCCGTGCACGGCGAGCCTTACCTCGGGGCGGCTCTCGAAGCGCGGCTGGGCCGCGGCGCCGCGTGCCTTCGCCTCGACGACTTTGACGGCGCGCTCGAGGACTTCGGCGCCGCGCAAGCCCTCGAGCCGCGCGCCCTGGAGCCGGGACTGCTCCTCGGCAAAGTCTACGGCCTCAAGGGGGAGTGGGGGAAAGCCGAGGCGAAGTTCCAGAGCCTGTTCGCGACCGCCCTCGAAAAAGATGAGGCGGCGCGCCGCATCGCCCGGTTGTATTTAGAGCTCGCCGAGTACGAGCGCGCCCTCCCCTGGGCCGAGGCCATCCCCAGCGAGCCGCTCCGCGAGGAGGAGCGCGCCGTCTGCTTACAGCGTCTGGGAAGGAAAGAAGAAGCACTCCAGGCTGCGAACCGCGCCGTGGAGCTGAACCCCCGCTCGGCCGGGGCCCACCGCGCCCTGGGCCATGTCCAGCTCGGCCTGGACCGGCACCCGGAAGCCGAGGCCGAGTTCCGCGTGGCCCTCCAGCTCGAACCGCAAGATCTGGAGGCCCGGGATGGCCTGGCCACGGCGCTTCTCCGGCAGCGCCGGTTCAAGGAGGCTCTGCAAACGGTGCTGGATGGCGTGGCCCTTGAGCCCTGGAACAGCCGGCTCCTCTTCATGAAGGGGTTCATCCAGATGAATTTCAACCAAGAGGAAGCCGCCCTGGCCAGCTTTCACGAGGTCCTCGAGCTCGAGCCCAGAGACTGCTTCGCCATGATCAACCTCGGCGCTTTGCACTCCCGGTGGGGGGAGACCGAGGAATCCATGGAGCTTCATCGAAAGGCGATCGCCATCAATTCGAAAATCCCGGTGGCTCACAGCAACCTGGGCTGGCAGCTCTCCAATGCGGGGAGATATGAAGAGGCCCTGGCGGAGTGCCAGGTAGCGCTGGACCTGGATGCCGAATTCGTCAATGCTTACAAGGTCCTGGCGTTCATTTACTTCGACCAGGGCAGGACGGAAGAAGCCACCGCCGCTCTCGAAAAATATCTCAGCATCGCTTCAAAAAATATACGGCATTGCTTGAGGCTGGCCACGGAACTGGAGCAAAACGGCCGCCTGGAAGAATCGGTTCCAGTTTACCGGCGGGCCATGGAGCTGGATCCCAAGGACATCCGCATCCCCTACAACCTGGGAAACGTCTACGCGCGGCTCGAGCGGTTCGATGAGGCCATCGCCTCCTATCAAAACGCCCTGGCCATCGATCCGGAGCACGGCTGGACCCACAACAACCTCGCCGAGGCTTATGAGAAGAGCGGCCAGTTGGAGAAGGCCAGCGATCATTACACGCTCGCCATGAAATACGACCCGGAGTCCCCCGATGCCCACTGGGGCATGGGGATAATCCACGAAAAACAGGGGAAGCCGGAAGAGGCCATTCGAGCCGTCGAGCGCGGCAACGCCCTCGATCCTGAAAATCCCGGCGGCCTCGATTTGCTGGCCGGCTTGAAGGAAAAAACCGGCGACTTCCCCAGCGCCCGCTCGGCCCGCTTCCGGGAGCTGGCGCTTCAAGAAAAAAAATTCGCCGTGCGGCCGAAAAGCCGCGAGGACCGGGAAGGACTGAGCCTGGCTCTCGACCGCCTGGCCCGATTCCTCGTGCGGACGGGGGAGATGGAGGAGGCGCGCCGCCATGCGAGCCGGAGGATCGAGATCCTGGCCAAAGGGACAGAAAGGCCGCTGGCGCGGGCGATCGACTGGAACGGTTACGCCTGGGCGCTCCTCACCTGCGAGCCCGCCGATCTCCGCGACCCGCGGCGGGCGCTCGAGGCGGCCGAGCGGGCCAACGAGCTGAAGCGGGGGAAGGATCCCGCCATCCTCGACACCCTGGCGCTGGCGCTTTTTGAAAACGGCGCCGCTGACCGCGCCATCGCCGCTGCCGAGGCGGCGTTAGGCCTCCTCAAGCCCGTGACCCCCGCTGGGCCGGCGGATCCTTTAAGAGAGGCTCTGGAAAGCCGTCTCCAGCGCTTTAGGGAGAATCCCAAGTGATTGCGGTATAGCGAGTTAAAAGAATTTCAACAATTCGCGGCATGGGGCCGCTCGATCTCCCCTATAAGGGTATGTATTTCCAAGGTTTTTCAATAACTCCATCGATTGGGGGCTTTATGAAGAAAACTCCATTCCTCGCGTTGCTTCTGGCCGCCATCGGCCTTCTACACGCAAAGGGTCTTTCGCAGGACGCCTGCCTCGACCTGAAGGCGCTCCCTCCCGTGTCGCTTTCCCCCGAGGACGCTGCCTTCCTCGATGACTTCGGCGCCGTCCTCCGGAGCGTGAAGGGGATGACCCTCGCGGAGTTCGAGCGCGACCACGTGCCGGGGCGGTCGTACCGGGTCGCCGCGAATGAAAAAGCTTTCCTTCGAGGCGACGGCAACCTCGACGGCCGGGTCGACCTGAGCGATGCCATCTGCACGCTGTTTTTCCTGTTCGTTGGAACCGGCCCCTGCGCCAGGCCTTCCTGCGAAAGCGCCCTCGACGCCGATGACACGGGTACCATCGACCTCACCGACGCTCTCCTCACCTTGCAATTTCTTTTCCTGGGAGACGCTTCGATTCCGGAGCCCTATCCTCTGCCCGGCCTCGACCCGACGCCGGATGGGCTGCGCTGCCCGAACGACCTGGCAAGCGAGATGGACTACGATCCGGCGGAGGCGGAATTCTTCCCGGCCATCGCCGGTAACTATCCTCTGAGCGAGGCTCAGGAGGAGGCTTACCGCCGGCATGGTTTCGTCATCCTCGATGACTGGAAGTTCGAGTCGATGCTGACCGCCCTCTGGCACGTCTACCACAACGACCTGCCGATTTATATCTCCGCCGACGCGATCCTCGACTCCCTGCACCATTCTTTCGATGAGATTTTGAAAGAGCTCGAAGAAAATTTTCTCATCGGCCAGTTGAATGACATGCTCGAAAAGATGGAAAGCGAGCTGGAGAATCTGGAGAGTTATGCCGGCGGGGCCTCGATTTCAGAGAACCTGGACTGGGCGGACTTCTGGATCTGCGTCGCCCGCTCGCTGCTCCGGGGGGAAAGGGCGCCCTGCGCGCGTCCAGTGGACGTTCTGGTCGACCAGTTCCTCGGCTACGTGGCGGCGGAGCGGGTCCAGTCAATCCAGCTCTTCGGGGAGCCGGAGCCTCGCGATGAGGACTTCAGCCAGTTCCGCCCCCGCTCCCACTACACCGAGACCGAGGCGCTCGAGCGGTATTTCCGAGCCATGATGTGGACACAGCGGATCGGCATGCGCTTCGCCGAGTGCCCGGGGCACGCCGCCGTGGCCTTCCTCCTCTCGAAGGCTCTCCTCGACTCGGGGGCCATCGAGGAGTGGCGGCGAATCGACGCGGCCATCAAGCTTTTCGTCGGCGACTCGGACTCCCTCAACCCGCCGGGGCTCGCCGATCTCCTCGGGAAAACGGGGGTTGAGCACATTTCGCAGCTTTATGACGGCGAGAGCTTCCTCCAGTTCGTCCTCGCGGCCCGAGAGACCGGCGCGGGGAGGCAGCGGATCAACAGCCAGATCCTCAAAAGCGACCCTTATAATATCGATGGCTTCACCCCCATCCCGCCCGCCTTCCACCTCATGGGCCAGCGCTTCATCGCCGACAGCTTCATCTTCACCAACGTCGTCCACGATCGCGTGTTCTGGCGCGCGCTCCCCTCCCCCCTTGACGCCTGGTTCGTCCTCGGCAATCCGGCGGCCTTCCCGCTCCTGAGGGATGAGCTCTCGCGCTGGAAATACCACCCCCACCTCGCGGCTCTCGATCGCATCATCTCGGGCTATTCTGAGGACTTCTGGCAGGCGAACTTCTATAACGTCTGGCTCTCGGCCTTGAGGACGCTCAACCTTGACACGGCGCGGACTCCCTATCCCGCGGTGATGCAGACGGAGGCCTGGGCGCGGAGAGCGCTCCACGCGCAGCTCGCGAGCTGGTCCCAGCTCCGCCACGACACCATCCTTTACGCCAAGCCTTCTTACACCGTGGGCTCCTGCGACTACCCGGAGGGCTGGGTGGACCCTTATCCGGAATTTTACCGGGTGCTCTCGGGTTTCGGGGCGAGCGCTCTGGATCGCCTGGATGTCCTCGACCTCGGCGGGGGGATCGGCGAGTTACTGAACCGGATTCTGAGGTATTTCGCCAGCCTCCGGGACCACGCGAGAATGCTGGAAAGCATCGCCAAGGCGGAGTTGGAGGGGGATGAACTGAGCGTTGAGCAAAAGAATTTTATCAGAGAACCTCTTTTCTTAATTGGACAGGGATATGGTGGAGGGATCATCAATGGCTGGTACAAGGACCTGCGCTTTCAGGACGAGAACGTTTTCAATTTCCAGCCGACCATCGCCGATGTACACACTTGCATCGCCGAATTTTGCGGCACGCAGATCCTTCACGTCGGCACGGGATACGCCAACCTGATGCTGGTCTCCGTGAAGAACGCCTGCGGCGTCAAGTGCTACGTCGGCCCCGTCCTCTCCTACCATGAGTTCGTCGAGCCCACCATCCACCGCTGGACCGACCAGGAGTGGCTGGATCGCCTCCGCAACGAAGACGGCACGCCGCCCCCGCGTCCCGACTGGACCGGCGACTTCATCCGCTGAAGCGGGACAGCCCCTAACAAATAATGGCCTTGCGAGTTGACTTTCTTTCCTTCCCCTTCGTGTCTTCGTGCCTTCGTGGTTCAATTCCTTTCTTCCGAGGTCGATTTTCGCCGCTCCTTCTCCTCCTCGCCGCTGTCGTAGCCGCCCAGCTCCCGGACCAACTCGCGGTAGCTGCGGATGTCGAGGATGGTCAGGGTCTGGATGGTTCTTAAGGTGATGAGCTTCTCGCTCCACAGCGAATGCTCGCGGACGACGCGGTCGAGGGCATCGGCCACCGCCCGCTGGTAGCCGGAAAGGTCGGTGATCTTTTGAACGGCCACGGCGCAGTGCCGCGCCGTCGCCGGAGCGGCTCGCAGGAAAGCGCGCCGCGCCTGAGCCCGCAGGCGCCGCGGCGCGTTCTGGAAGTGCGGGTGCATCTCGAAGAAGCGCTCGAACAGGCGACCGCGGCGGCGGACCGAGGGCCAGAGCCGCCAGAAGGCGTGGTGGCAGAAGGACTGCAGGAGCCGCGAAAGGGGGCCTGTGGGGGGCTCCGCCAGCGCCCGCTCGAAGAACTCGACGATCTCCTGCGGCCCGACGATGAGCGAGCGCAGGCGGTACTGGTCGGTGATGAAGGCCGCCGCCACGGCGCGCAGGACCTCCGGGTGCGATTCGTTCAACCGGGCGCGCGGCGCCGCGGCCTCGCCGCCGCCGAGGGAAGCTCCCGCCAGGAAATCCGCTGCCGCGAGGAAGCTCCGCAGCCGGCGGAAGTTCTTAAGGTGCGACCGCCGCAGTTCCTCGAAGTACTGGCGCTCCGGCTCGAGGGCGCCGATGAACTCGAGGTCCTCCAGGTAAGTGTACTCCTTGGCGCCGGCGGCCGCCCCCGGAATGCGGATGCCGAAGTACTCGAGGTCGACGGCGGCGCGGAGGTGCATGGCCTCCATGAAGTAGGGCTTGCGCATGCGGTTGATCTTCCGGACGGCGACGTCGAATCCGGCGACGCGCGACAGGCGGCTGCGCTTGACCTGCACCTTCCCCAGCACCTCGCGGACGATGCGCACCAGGTTGGCGAAGCCGCGGAAGAAGAGGCCGAGCAGCTGGCCGAGGAGGAAGAAGGGAAAGAGGAACACCTTCGCCCCGCCCAGGTAGCGGAAGTAGAGCCGGTAGAAGTTGAAGCGCCGCAGGCGGCGCGGCAGGAGATGGTAGGGCCAGGTTCCGAAGATGTCCCGCACCATGGCGCGGCGGTCGCGAATCATGGCCTCCATGACCTCGGTCCCGAAATGCTCCTCGACCTTGAGGTCCTGCCCGGAATTCTCGCTGAGGAAGTGCAGGCTGTGGAAGTACGTGGTTATGAGCGGCGCCTCGAGGATGTCGGTCTGCGAGCGCCGGGCGCGCCGGGCGGCCGGGTCGATGACCTCGCGCTTCTCCTTGAGGAAATTCTCGAAGCGCCGCCGCTGCTCGGGATGGGCGCTCTCGAGCTGAAGCAGAGGAATGCAAGAGGAGTTGTACTCGAGGGTGAGCTTGGCGGTTTCGATCGCCATGCTTTCCGAGATGAAGCGGAACCAGATATAGGGCCCCAGGCCGAGCAGGCGGTCCTTCTCGAGCGCCAATTTCTCGAGCCGCCGCCTCTCCTTTTTTCCCAGCAGCAGCATGCCGGTGCGGATGTCGCGCATCGCCAGGTTGCCGAGGAGCTGCATGGAGGACTTGTCGTCGGTGCGCTGGAGCGGCGTGCCGTTCAAGTAGTCGCGATAAAGGAGCGCGACGTGCTCGGCCTCCGGCTCGAGGGGGATGGGGTCGGGGCCTTCCCCGGAGGCCGCCGCGGCGTGGGCCGGCGAGGGGCCGGCGCCTGCAGCGCTGGCCAGTCTCTCCCGGAAGCGGGCCAGGGCGGCGCCGGTGGCCTCGGCGTGGCAGCCTCGCAGCCGGCACTCGGGGATGAGGACGCGGCGGCGGATCTCCTCCAGATCCTCCTCCCGGCGCCGGGCTTTCAGATCCCGGAGCAGGCTGAAGAAGTGCGCCTCGGAGGTGCGCAAATAAAAATCGAGGGCTTCGCCGGAGATGCGCTTGAACCAGCGGCCGGTGAAGTTGACGATCAGGCAGATCGAGCCGAGGACAAAGAGCGGCAAGCCGACGATACGATTCAACCATTCAGAGATTTTGGCAAGAAATCCCTCGGAGCGGCTTTCGACTATCGAATTGAACAAGATGAAAAGGCCGCCGAAGATGATCAATCGCACCATCGGCCTCTGCGTGGTGCGGATCATCGCAGTGGCCAGGCGGTCGAGGATCTGCGGACCGGTGGTGATGCCGGAGAGGTCGCCCCAGGCGTGGAAGAAGGCGAGGATCCTCTGGAAGAAGCGCCCCAGCTCGCGGGCTGCCGCCGCGACCGCCTCGAGGGGATCGGCGCGCCGCGCCGCCGGCACCCAGCGCCGGAGGATCGGCAGATGCCGCAGCAGGGGGAAATCGATCCAGCGGATAAGCTTGGCAAGGCGCGAGGCGCCGTTCTGGCCGAGGGCCTCCTCTACCGAAAGGGCATTCAAGTTGACGAGAGTGTCGATGAGCGTCTCGAGGTAGACGGTTCGGTCAGCGGCCGGCTCCTTGAAAGCCATCGAGCCCTTCAACCAGTGGGCGGCCTCGAAGCGCAGGAGATGCAGGTAGCCGTGGAGGAGACCGGGGCGTATGCCGGGATCCGCATCGCGGATCCAGTCGCGCACCAGGAGGAGCTGGCGCCCGTGGAGGCGGTCGGCCTTGGAGGCAAGGGGGCGCTCGCGGGACTCCTGCGCCTGCTCCTCGAAGAGGAGAACGTTCGAGTCGAGGAGGCCGCGGAAGTAATGGACGATGCGGTCGGAGCCGCGCACCAGGAAGACGAGCAGCCGGAAGAGCCGCAGGAAGGGGACCATGGCCCGCAGGAAAGGCTGGGCGGTGCGGATGCCCATGGTCACGGCCCTCAAGACGCGGATGAAGAGCAGCACGCGCGCCGACTCGATAAACAGCAGCATTTCTTCCGAGACGGTGAGGCTTTCGAGAACGCTGAAAAGAAATCCGTAAGGCAGCGCCGGCAGGAAGTCGAAGACGAAGTGGCGGCGCAGGAACCACCCGGCCCAGCCTGAAACGGCCCAGCGCAGGAAAAAGTCCCCCAGGAGCACGCTGCAGATCCCCAGGTCGGCGAGCTGAAAGGCCCAGGCCCATGCCGGCGTCAGCGCCCCCGAAGCATCCAGCCGCCACTCCACTGCCACGAGGAGCACCAGGATGAGGATGAGCCCGAAGACCGCGTTTTCAAAACGGCGCAGCCGGCGGCGGCCGAGCCACTCTTCCAGCTTTGCTTCGAGCTCCAGGGTTTGGATCGTGCGCCGAGCGTACTGCTTCACCCACAGTAGACGGCGGTGCTCGCGCTGGAAGTCGAGGAGGGTCGGCGACGAGCCCTTCGCCTTCTTGAAGAGCCTCGGACCCAGCGGCCGGATGATCCCCTCGAAGTCGTCGATCGCCTCGACGGCGGCGTGGAGCATGGCGATGCGCGCCTCCGCCTCCTGGAGGTCGCCTTCCGAGAGGAAAGTGGAGGCGTGCTCCTCGAGCTGGCAGACGGCCTTGAGCAGGCAGCCCTCGAGGTCGGCGGCCTCGAGCTGCGGCAAGGCCGAGTGGCAGGCGGCCAGGTCGTTTTCATATCCGGAGCGGAGGGCTTCCCGGCGGCTGGCGGCCTGGCGGTCGTCCGGATCGAGAGGAGCGATCTGTTCGTGAAAGCCCAGGACTCTCTGCCAGGCGGCCTGGAAGCGCTCGCGGGGGGAGCTTTGATCGGGTCCGCTCTTTCCGGCTTCCTCGAGCCAGCGGTCCGCCAGCAGGCCGCGGATCTGCGCGGAAGCGGCACGCGCCCCTTCGAGAATCGGCCGCACCGCCTCTCCGAGCCGCGGCTGCAGCTCCGCCAGCTCCCGGGCCCTGGAGGCGATCCGGTGGACCTCCGCCTGGATGAACTCGAACGGCGCGCCGCCGGGCTCGCCGAGGCAGCGGCCGCAGAGCCGGCGCAGCCAGCGCAGGCGCTCGCCGAGGAGGAGGGCTTCCAGGAAGGGCGGCGCCGATCCTTTCTCGATCCCGGCGGCAGCCCCGGGCTGGTCCTCGAGGCTTTCCAGGGCAACGCGGGCGAGGAGGACCTGCTCGTCGATGGCCGCCGCGGCCTCGGCGCGCCCGGCGGCGCCAAGCTCCGACGCCATCCGCTCGCGGGCCAGCGACCACGATTCCAGGTCTTCCGCCCGGACGGCTTCTCCAGAAAAAACGGCGGCGAGAGCCTTCCTTTGCAGCTCCCTTTCCTCGCTCCAGAGTTGTGCCAGCATGGACGTGATTACCGAAACTCACCACCGAACGCTCGTTGCCGCCTGATCAAAGCTCCCTCTATAATATCGGAGCGTCGATGACTAAGACATCTGAAACACAACCATTCGGGCTTGAACGATGAAATTACCAGAACTTTCACCGGCTTTCAAAAAAGCGCAATCGTTTATTTCGTCCAGGGAGGCGGAGTTTCGGGAGCGGCTCTTTGAATTCTTGCGCTTCCCCTCGGTGAGCAGCGACTCCCGGCGCAGGGGGGATGTGGCGCGATGCGCGGAGTGGGTCCGGAAGCGGATGCGGGAGGCCGGCTTGAAGGTGGAGCTGGTGCCGACGGAAGGCCACCCCATCGTTTACGGCGAGCGCCCCGGCCGGCCTGGCGGCCCGGCCCTGCTGGTTTACGGGCACTATGACGTCCAGCCGGCCGACCCATCGAAGGAGCCCTGGCGCCAAGATCCCTTCGAGCCGGTGGTGGAGAGCGGCAGCGTCGTGGCGCGGGGGGCCTCGGATGACAAGGGGCAGGTCCTGGCTCTCCTCTGCGGCATCCGAGCCGCCCTCGAGGCCGGCCTCGGCGAGGACCTCCACCTCAAAGTGCTGATCGAGGGGGAGGAGGAGGTCGGCAGCCAGAGCTTGATGCCCTTCGTGAGCCGCGAAAAGGAGCGCTTGCGGGCCGAGGCGGTGGTCATCGCCGACTCGACGCAGTTCGCCGCCGGCCTTCCCGCCATCACTTACGGCCTGCGCGGCATCCTGTGCCTCGAGATCATCGTGCGGGGGCCGAAGAAAGACCTCCACTCCGGCTCCTACGGCGGCGCCGTCGCCAATCCTGCCATGGTTCTAGCGAGGATGGTCGCCGCCTGCCACGCCCCCTTCGGCAAGGTGGCCATCCCGGGCTTTTACGATAAGGTGCGCCCCCTCGATGACCAGGAGCGCGAGGAGATCCGCAAGCTCCCCTTCAGCGACCGGGAGTTCCAGGAGGAGGTGGGGGCGCCGAAGCTGTGGGGCGAGGAGGGCTACAGCGTTCTCGAGCGCCGCTGGGCTCGCCCGACCTTCGAGGTGAACGGACTGGTCAGCGGCCACACCGGCGAAGGGATGAAGACGGTCCTGCCCGCGGAGGCGCGGGCGAAGATCTCCATGCGGCTCGTCCCCGATCAGGATCCGGAGGAGATCGGCCGGCTGGCAAGCGAGTACATCCAGTCGCTGGCGCCGGCTTCGGCGGCCGTCGAGGTCAAGCTCCATCACGGCGCCAGGCCGGTCCTGGTGCGGTGCGACACCGGGGCGGTGCGCGCTGCCATGGAGGCGATCGCCGTGGGCTTCGGCCGCGAGCCGGTGTTTGTCCGCGAAGGCGGATCGATTCCGGTCGTGAACACCTTCAAGGAAGCGCTCGGGACCGACAGCATCCTGATCGGCCTCGGCTTGCCCGATGACGGCGCCCACGGGCCCAACGAGAAGTTCTCCCTCGACGACTTCCGCCGCGGCATGGTGACCATGGCGGCGCTGATTGAAAAACTAGGAAAAACCGGTGAGGGTCACTAGTTTTTCGCTCGGAACAGCTCCGCCGCCTTGGAGATCTGCTCCGGCGTGCCGAAGACGATGGCGTTGGCTTCCGGCTCGAGCTGCACGCTGGCCGGGGGATTGAGGAGGAAGTCGCTCCCCTGGCCGATGGCCAGGATGGTCGCGCCAGTCTCCCGCCGCAGCGGCACCTCGCTCAAGGTCTTTCCGGCCAGCGCCGAGCCGGGCTCGACGCGGAAAACCTCGAGGTCGGCGCCCGCTACCAGGCTTTTCACGCCGTAGGGCAGGCTCTTTGCCGGCGATTCGGCGCGCAGGACGCCGTAGCCGTTCTGGCGGGCTTCGCGGATGAAGCGCTCCACCTGGTCGCGCGGCACCAGGAGCTTGCGCAGCGTGCGCGAGAAGATCTCCAGCGAAGTCTCGAACTCCTCCGGCACCACCTCGTTGGCCCCCAGCTTGAGGAGCGGCTCCATTTCCTGCAGGTAGCGGGTGCGCACGAGGATGTGCAGCCCGGGATTGAGCTGGCGCGCCAGCTGCGTCGACCGCCGCACCGACGAGGGGTCGGAGATGGCGATCACCAGGATGCGCGCCTCGTGGATGCCGGCGTGCTCCAGGACCTCCGGCCGCGCCACGTCGCCATAAAGGATCGGCTCCCCCTTGCGCTTCTCGTTGGCTACCGTCTCCGGATTCATCTCGATGACGACGTACGGCACCGAGACGTGCTTGAGGACGTTGGCGAGGTTGCGGCCGGTGGGCCCGAAGCCGAGGATGATGACATGGTTCTGGAGCTTTTCGGCTGCCGAGGCGTTGCGCGCCTCCTTGCCGGGCCACAGGAAGCCCTTGGGCACGTGCGGCTCCAGCTTCTCGGCGATCCTGGGGGCGATCTGGTTGAGGAACGGCGTCAGGGTCATGGTCAGGGCGGAGGCGGCGAGGAAGAGCTGGTAAAGGTGGTCGTCCAGCAGGTGGAACCGCAGCCCCTCCCCCGCCAGCACGAAAGAGAACTCGCCGATCTGCGCCAGGCCTACGCCCACGAGGAAGGCGACCCGGAAGGAGTAGCCCAGGGCCAGCGTCAGTCCGGAAGCCACCAGCTGCTTGATCGCCACGATGGCGAGGACGCCTCCCAGGACCAGGATCGGCTCGGCCAGGGTCTGGACGTTGAGCAGCATGCCGATGGAGATCAGGAACAGGCTGCTCAAGGCGTCGCGGAAGGGGATGATCTCCCCCAGCGCCTGGTGGCTGTACTCCGACTGCGAGATGATGAGGCCCGCCATGAAGGCCCCCAGGGCGAGGGAGAGCCCCGCCAGGGCGCTGAGCCAGGCCGTCCCCAGGCAGAGGAAGATGATGACCAGCAGAAAGACCTCGCGGTTGCGGGTTCGCACCACCAGCTTGAGGACGAGCGGGATGAGATAGCGCCCGCAGAGGAGCACGCCGCCCACCATGAGCAGGGCCTTGGCGAGCGTCCAGGCCATGTCGCCGAAAGTCCCGCCCTGGCCGGAGAGATACGGCGTGACGATCATCATCGGGACCACGCACAGGTCCTGGAAGATCAGGATCGCCAGGGAAATCCGCCCGTGCGGGCTGTCCACCTCCGCCTTGTCGGAGAGGATCTTGAGGACGATGGCGGTGCTGCTCAAGGCGATCAGCATGCCGAGGAAGATGGCCTGCTGGACCGTCAGTTGAAAGAATAGCCCCGACACCAGGGCCATGAGGCCGCCGGTGAGCAGCATTTGCAGGGTGCCGCCCATGAGCATCACCGCCCGGATGCGGTAGAGGTTCTCCAGGGAAAACTCGATGCCGATGGTGAAGAGGAGGAGGACGACGCCGATCTCGGCCAGGGACTTGACCGACTCCGGCTCGCTGATTAGCTTCAAACCGTAGGGGCCGGCGATGACACCGGTGAGGAGGAAGCCAACGATGGCCGGCAGCCGGATGTGATGGCAGATCACCACCACCAGGCTGGCCAGCGAAAAGAGCAGCAAGAGGTCGCGGAGAAAGTGAAGCTCAAACGACATGGGAGGCCATCATAAATGACATCGCCGGCTTGCCAAGGGGAAAGAGCGGTTGCGGTGAGTTGCGAACCGCCATGCTGACCAACGTCACGTTTATCGGGACTCCGCCGGCGTCAGCATGACTTCCAGGTTGGCGCGGCTGGCGGGGAACTCCAGGCGGTACTGCGGATCGAAGTTGGCTTTCTGATAGGCCTCGGGGCTGCCGATGTCGAGCAGGAACGCGTCGCCCATCTGCCAGCCGAGCATGCGCCCTTCGAGCCGCGGCAGCACCTCGCGGCAGAGGTCAATCCGCGGGCCGGGAACCTGGTCGAACCACCGCTTCATCGAACGGTGCAGGAGGTAAATGCCGGCGTTGGCGAGGTTCCCGGGCGGGTTCGGGACCTTTTCGTGGAAGCGCTGGATCAACTGATTGCGGTCGAGATCGACGATGCCGCAGTCCTCGGGCCGGGGGCAGCGGAAGAGGCCGAGGGCGATCGGGATCTTCTTGCCGAGGCGCGGGCCGGCGAAGCGGCAGAACTCGCCGAGGTGGACGTTGGTGAAGTTGTCGGCGTGGGCCGCCAAGAAGCGATCGTCGCCGGCGAAGAAGTCCCAGTTGGTTTTGATGGTCCCGCCGGTGCCCAGCAGATCCTTTTCCCGGGTGATGTGGACCGCAAGCGGGGTGTAAAAGGTGTCGAGGAAGGCCCGCACCTGCTCGGCCTGGTAGCCGGTGTTTATCAGCACCTCGGAAAAGCCGTGCATCTCCAGCAGGTGGAGCCAGTGGCCGAGGACCGGCAGCCCCTTCACCGGCGCGAGGCACTTGGGGATCTCGTAGGTTATCGGCCGCAGCCGGGCTCCGATTCCAGCTGCCAGCAGCAACGCTTTCATGTCAAGACCACCTCTTCCGGATAGATACGTTCGAAGAGAAGCGACCGGATCCTCTCCTGGCTGATGGGCTGGATGCCGGCGTGGGCGGCTTCCACCGCCTGGGCGGCGCAGCCCAGGATGGCCGCTTCGAAAAGGGTCGCTCCGGCGGCGCGTCCGAGGGCCGCGGCCACCATCATCGTATCGGTTGTGCCCAGGGGATCCTGCACCTCCGTGGCCAAGGGCGGCAGGTACTCCGGATCGCCTTCGCGGGTGAAGATCAGGGTGCCGTTCTCGCCCAGGGAGATGATCAGCCCCTGGTTGCCGGTCTTCTGGAGCAGGGAGAATCCGACCTGCACCAGGCTGTTGACCGTGTCCCAGCAGGACATGCGCACCTCACGCTCGGTGGTGACGATGAAGTCGATGTTGCGGTAGCGGTCTACGTTGGCGATCTGCGTCGAACACGGGGCCATGGCGACCACCCGCTTGCCCAGGTCCTGCGCCTGGCTGATAATCCGCTCGCGCAGAGTCGCCGGCACGGCGCCGTAGCTTCCATCCCAGAAGATGATCAGATCGACGTCGCGGCTGGCCGCATCGAACTCCTTCACGATCTGCTCGACCAGGCGGTCCGGAATGGGATGCTCTTCCAGGTAGTTGGCCCGCAGGAGCTTCTTCCGGCCGGCCAGGAAGCGCTGCTTGAGGGTGGTGGGGCGGGTGCCGTCGGAAAACAGGCGGTAGTGGACGCGCGAGGCCTCGGCGCGCTTCTTGAGGAAACTGGCCGTCGGGTCCTCGCCGGCGACGGTTAAGAGGCACGCCTGCGCGCCCAGCGCCGCCGCGTGCTCGGCGATTCCGGCCGCCCCGCCGAGAAATCGCTCGCTGCGCTTGGGCTTCACCACCACGACCGGATCCTCCGAGGACATGCCGAGGGCGTTGCAGTGGATGTACTCCTCGATGATGGTGTCGCCGATGACAGCGGCGCGGATGCCCTGAAAGCGGCCGAGCAGCTCCTCCAGGCGCTCCGGCGTTATCTTCTGGCGGTCGAGGAGCTGGTGCAGGGAGGTCCAGCGCTGCTTCAAGTAGCTCCCTTCCAGCTCGGCGGTGCGGATGTTGGAATAGCCGGGGTCGCCCGACGAGAAGAGCAGCTCGCCGCCGTAGCTCTCGAGGATCTGCCGCTCCTTGGCGGCGATGCCGGCGTGCAAGCCGTGGAATTCCATGCCGCGCACCAGGACGTCGGGCTTCAGCCTCTCGATGCTGTAAGTGGCGTCGCGGCAGGGGACCTTGGCGACGTGGTCGACCATGGATAGCGCCGACAGGTTCTCCATGCGAATCTCGACCGGCGTGCGGATGCGCGGGCCGCGGTTGTCCTCGACCACGGTGACGAGCAGAACATCCCCCTGGCCGCGGGCCCACTCGAGGTGGCGGGTGTGGCCGGGATGGATGACATCGAAAATGCCGTGCGCCAGAACGCAGCGCTTGCCGGCGGCGCGCGCCTGCTCGCGCAGGAGCGCCATGGCGTCGAGGCCGATGATTTTTCCGAGATAGCCTTCCTGGCTCATGGCGTTGCGTTTCCCTTCCACAACTGCTCCATCGATCCTGGTCTGGTTATCGGTCTTGCGGGGCGGACTCTTCATGAAAATCGTCCAGCCGGTTGACAGCCGAAGTCGCGGTCAAGTTCGCTTAACGGCCAGCCGATTTATAGGTACTTGCAGTTTCCATGAGAGATTGCTTGTCCCTTAAAATTTTCACAGCGCAGGGAGGAGCTTATGGCCGATCGGTTCGCAATCGACTCGCACAAGCTCATGTACCATCCGCAGCGGGTGGCGCAGTGGGTGGAGGCCGGCGATGACTGGGAGAAGGCAAAGGCCGTTTATCCGATATACGTCGAGCTGTCCCCTGCGGGGGCCTGCAACCATCGCTGCACCTTTTGCGCCGTCGACTACATCGGCTACAAGATCCGCACCCTCGACGCCGACGTCCTGCGCGACCGGCTGGCCGAGATGGGCTCGCTGGGGGTGAAAAGCGTCATGTACGCCGGCGAGGGCGAGCCGCTCCTCCATCCGCGCATCATCGATTTGACGCGGTACGCCCGCGAGGCCGGCATCGATGTGGCCTTCACCACCAACGCCGTCGCCTTGACGGAGAAGTTCATCGATGGGGCGCTGGCCCACACCTCCTGGATCAAGGCGAGCGTCAACGGCGGCACGCCTGAGACCTACGCCCAGGTGCACCAGACCAGCGCCAAGGACTTCGAGCGGGTCATCCGCAACCTGTCCAGGGCGGTGGAGCATCGGGGCCGCAATCGGCTGTCCTGCACCCTGGGAGCGCAGACCTTGCTCCTGCCGGAGACCGCCGATGACGTCATCCCGCTCATCAGGATCTGCCGCGACCAGATCGGCCTTGACTACCTGGTGGTGAAGCCGTACTCGCAGCACCACTACAGCCTCACCCGCCAGTACGATGGCATCGACTACTCGCGCTACTTGCAGCTCTACGAGGAGATGCGGAGCTGGAACACGCCAAGCTTCCACGTCGTCTTCCGCTTGAACACCATGACCAAGACCTTGCGGGTCGACCGCGGCTACGAGACCTGCCACGCCACGCCCTTCTTCTGGGCCTACGTCATGGCCAATGGCGACGTTTACGGCTGCAGCGCTTACCTCGAGGACCAGCGCTTCTGCTACGGCAACCTTAACGACTCCACCTTCCAGGAGATCTGGGAGGGGGAGAAGCGCCGGCAGAGCTTCCACCACGTTCGCGAGGAGCTCGACATCAACGAGTGCCGCAAGAACTGCCGCATGGACGAGGTCAACCGCTACTTGAGCCGCATCGCCAAGCCGGTAGCGCACGTCAACTTCATCTAGTACAATTCTCTCCGCTGAACGGCGCGATATAAACCGTCATTTTCAGGAGCTCTTTATGGTCAAAGTCGGAGTGATTGGACTGGGATTCATGGGCTTGACCCACTTGCAAGTTTACCTGAAGCATCCCAAGGCGAAGGTGGTGGCGGTGGCGGACCAGATCAAGGAGCGCCTCAAGGGGGACCTCTCGGGGGTGCAAGGGAACATCATGGGGCCCGGGCGCAAGTTCGACTTTTCCAAGGTCAAGACCTACGAGAACGCCGAGGACCTGCTCAACCATCCGGAGGTCGACCTGGTCTCGGTGTGCCTGCCAACCCCGGCGCACGCCCCCATCGTCAAGCAGGCCCTCGCCCGGGGGAAGCACGTCCTCTGCGAGAAGCCGATGGCCGTTACCGAGGCCGAGGTCGATGCCATGGTGGCGGCGGCGCGCGCGAGCAAGGGGAAGCTGATGGTGGCGCAGTGCATTCGATTCTGGCCGGACTACAGGAAGGCCCGCGAGATCGTGAAGAGCGGTTCCCTCGGCCGGGTGCTGGCCGCCCGCTTCGAGAGGAAGTCCGGTCTCCCCGCCTGGGGCGGCTGGCTGCGCGATGAGTCGAAGAGCGGCGGCGCCATCGTCGACCTCTCGATCCACGACATCGATTTCGCCCATCACTTGCTGGGGATTCCCGAGTCGGTCCGCGCCACCGGGGCGGTGGACTTGAAAAAGGGCTTCGACCACTACCAGGGGACCTTGCGCTACGGCGGCGCCGCCGTCAGCCTCGAGGGCTCCTGGATCTTCCAGGGGGAGTACCCCTTCTCCATGTCCTTCGACATCCTCGGCGAAGAGGGCCTCCTCTCCTTCCACTCCGCCCTCAACCGACCCCTCACCGTGTACTGGGCCAACGGCCGGACCGAAAGGCCGGGGCTGACGGCGGGGGACGGCTATTTCGGCGAGATCGACTACTTTTTGAGCTGCATCGAGAGCGGCAAGGCTCCGGAGCTGTCGCCGCCGGAAGAGTCGGCGGTCTCCGTCAAGCTGGCCCTCCTCCTCAAGGAGTCCCGCCGCCTTGGCGGCGAGGAGATGCCGGTGCCGGAGGGGTGGCGAAAATTTTCCTTTTCCATCAACCGAGCCCCCTGAGAAACGCCTTCAAATCCTTGCACACCGCGGCTTCGACGAGGAGGTCTTCCAGGCGGTTTAACTCTTTTACGCCGGCGAGTTTGGTTGGCAAATCTTTTGGAACGATTCCAAACCGCTTGGTTAAAACTTTCAATATCCCTTTTCGGGCTTCATCCCTAGTCCCTTTGTAATGCCCTTCTTTTAATCCCTTTTTTTTGCCTTCGAGAAGCCCAATGGCTTTTCCCTTGCTCACAAAGTAGTCGACGACGTAATTTTCTCCCATGGTTCCGATCTCCGAAATGATCCTTCTCAAGAAGATTTTATCCCGAATCACCGATCCCGCCAATACATTCAGGGCGGTCAAAAGCTCGCGCTTGGTTTCAGTCGACGCCCTATTTTCCGGAGCTTTCTTGATTTTGTCCTGGGCCTTCTGGACCAGCTCCTTGGGATTGCCGGCCATAAGAGGCAAAAGGGGCGCCAGCCCGGGACTTTTCAGCTTCAAAATGATTTGGGGATCTTCATGCTTCTGGAGGATCGACTTGATGATCTGGTCGTAGCTGACCGGCGGTTTTTTGGCTGGGGATCTCTTTCTTCTGGCCATACCCAGGGAAGCTCCGTTTGCAAATGCCCCTCGTGCCCTTTTTGCTTGAAAGCAGACCGCGGGCCAGAAGGACCGGGCCAGAGAATAAGTCATAAGTGATTGAATACTAGGGATCGGACCAACATTTTGGAGCATTCCGGTGTCCGGATCCGGTCATCTGTCCGCCTCGAGGCGGACACTGGCGAGCTACCTGTCCCTCTCCCAACGGTTTTTGTAGAAGGCGGCGGCCAGCTTGAGCTGAACGGCGCTGACCACGGCGGCGACTACCAGGGAGAGGAAGAAGGAGAAATGAGCCTCCACGGCAGCCTTCGTGGCCCGGAAGCCCTGCGTAGAGATGATCTGGGAGAACTCCCAGAGCGGGCTGAGGGAGGGAAAGTAAGCCGAGTTGAATCGCCAGAACCGGGCCCAGAAGGCAAAGAATTGGAGCAGGACCGGCACCCCCAGCAGGTAGCCGAAGGAGAGCAAGTAGGCGAGCACCAGGGCCGACACCGTCGAGCGCGCCAGCGTCGAGGCCAGGATGCCGGCCGAGCTGGCGGCCAGCGAGACCAGGAGGAGCGCGGCGAGGAAGTAAATCGGGATGAGCAGGCCTAGATTTTTAACGAGCAGGAAAGGGAGGTGCGCGGCGCCAAAGAGGCCTCCCAGGATCCACAGGCCGGAGATGCCGAAGAGCGCCGCCAGCCACTTGCCGCGGAGGATGGCGAAGGGGGCGAGGAGGGTGCCGCGCAGGAAATCGAGGTTGCCCGACTCGACCTCCCCGGAGAGGCCGGTGGCCGCCAGGCCGGGGAGGATGAGCGCGACGCTGTAGAGGAGCACATGGGCGCCAATCGAAAAGGATACGTAGGATTCGACCCCCATCCCCGAGAGGAAAAACCAGAAGATCATCCCCGAGATGATGAAAATCAAAACGGCCAGCCCCCAGAACATCATCCGGCGCGAATGCGCCGCGCCGTAGACCTGGCTGCGGACCGAGGCGACCAGGACCGGATTCCAGCCGTCGGGGATGCCGTTCACCGTGCGGTCGAGAAGCTGGCGGGTGAGCCAGGTGCGCGACACCGGCGGGGTGGTGCCGAGCGCCGCCTGCTTGAGCTTCCGGCGCTCCTCCCGGCGCGAGGCCGCCAGCTCAGGATAGCGGGCGCTCCGCAGGAGGGAATACATCATCCAGAGGACCAGCAGGGCCGGGACGCCGATGGTCAGGATCCAGGAAAGGATGAGGATCAAGTTCGGCGGCGCTACCCCTCTCCAGACGGTCATGAAGAAGACCATCAGGAAGGAGGTGCAAATACTCAGTCCGAAGTAGAGGGCGATCAAGATGCCGAAAGCCTCCAGGATGGCGCGCGAGGTGCGCTGATGGCGCATCGACGACCAGAGGCCGATCACGCCGAGAATGGCGGTGAACAGCAAGTATCCCAGCAGCGCCTTGATGAAGTCCCAGACCTCGAAGCCGCCCAGCAGGTAAAGGATCGAGACCATGGGAAAGGTCAAGAGGATGAGCAGCAGGAAGAAGGCGATCGAGGCGAAGAGCTTTCCAAAGACGATGCCGGCGGGGCGGATCCGGGTGTTGTAGAGCAGCTCGTAAGTCTCCCGCTCGCGCTCGATGGTGATGGCGCTCCCGGTGACGAGCGGGACGAAAAGGAAAAGGGCGATGTAAAGGACCACCGAGTAGGTGACGAAGGCCGCTTGCGCCCGGAAGTAGGCCATGGGCTCGCCCGGCGACGGCCAGGCGAAGAGCGGCAAGAGGCTCGCGGCGCCGACGGTGATGAGGGTGATGCGCCAGGCCTTGGGGGTGCGCAGGAAGCTGAGCAGCTCCCGCCGCAGGATGGGGCCGGTGGAGATGGCGATCTCCCGCAGGATAGCGAGGGGGAAGAGGAGCCTCGCAAGCCTGGATCCGGGTGCGGGCATGTCAGTCCTCCTCGGGCTCGCCCAGCTCGAGCAGGAAGAAGCCCACCGAGTGTCCGATCGGGCCGAAGACTTCCTCGGAGAAGAGCGGATCCGCGGTGATGGCGATGAGGAATCGGGATGATTCCAGCCGGAGCAGGTCCTGCCGCTCCTCCGGCTGGGACTTTTTCAATATCTCGAAAACAGCAGCTTCCAGTTCAGCGGTGATTTCCATGGAAATGGGCGAATCGCCCAGGCCTGACCGGATCCCGGCGGTCCGCGCCGCCGCGGCGCCCTCCTCCGCGATCGTTCCCTTCTCCCCGGCCTTCAGAGAAATCTCCTTCTTCAGCTCGCGGCCCACCAGCAGATAAAGCCGCAGGGAGAAGCGGGTGCCGTTCGTGACCTCGATTTTCTTCTCCCCGCCAGGATCGGCGATCCACTGCGCCTGGAGCTCCCCGCCCAGGTCGTGCGGATGATTGAAGCGGCAGTAGCGGGTGGCGTTGGGGTGGATGAGGAGCGGCGGGAGCTGCATCGACTGGCCGCGGAAGGCGTACTCCTGCTCCAGGAGCTGCAGCGGGCCTTTCGGCTGGCCGACCTGAAACCGGACTCGCTGGCTTGAGAAAGCTTCCTCCGCCTCCTCCCGCGGCAGCGGCTGGGAGGCGATCACCCGGCTCGAGATGCCCTCCGGGAACCGCGGCCGGATGGTCCTCCGGTTGGGAGAGGAGATGGCGATCCAGCTCACGGCCTCGGCCTCGGCGGCCCCGGGCCGTGCCACGGCGAGAACGACCGCGTCGGCGCGCAAGCTGGAAATGCCGGAGAGCAGTCCGAAGCGGTAAATGCCGAAGCTCGAGAGGACGGCTAACGCCAGGGCGGCGAGGTACATGCGCTCGAGGCGCTTCCGGCGGTGGAAGAACCATCCCAGGGCCACGAAGCCGATCCCCAGATAGCCGGCGACGAAGAAGAGGACGGCGATGCCGGAGGGGTACCGGAAGCCGGCGAAACGGGTCAACGCCTGGATGGCGGAGCTCTCGACTTGCTGCGCGATTTTCCCCGAAAAGGGGCGCGGGCGCAGGTGGCTCTGGAGGAAGATCCTCTGCCAGGCGCGGGCGAGCCCGCCCGGCTGGAAGGAGCCGCCGGGATCCTTCGAGAGCCAATCCCGTTCCGGCGCGAACGAGAAGAGAAACGCCTTTCCGGAGCCGAAGCGGTTCTCGAGGAACAAGCCTTGATGCGCGAGCGCTCCCGGAAGCAGCTCGAGGTGATAAAATCCGCCGGGCAGCCTGGCCTCGGCGGGCAGCTCGAGGACCATCTTCAGGCGCTCCTCCGTTTCCGGGTCCGGGGCCAGCGGCTGGGGATTCTCCGCGAGCCCGAAGAGCTGAAGGAGGGCCTGGGGAAGCTTGCCGGCCCAGGACGGCCCGGGAACGGCGGCGATGGCGCCGCCGCGGCGCACCCATTCCAGGAGCGCCTCGACGCGGTCCGGATCGCTGTCCGCCAGCGAGGCGCCGTTCAAGATCACCAGGTCGGCGACGTCGTAGCCCAGAAAGTGCTCCGGCAGCTGGCGCGGCGGCAGGGTTCTCAAGGCGATTTGCTGGTTCTGCTCGAGGCCCAGCCAGGCGCGGCAGGCTTCGGCCAGCGCGCCCGGAAGAAACGGCCCGTCGCTGACCGCCAGGATGCGGCATGCGTTGGAGACTGGCCAGTCCCCCTGCTTCTTGAATTGCTGGAGGAAGCCGCCGCCGCGAAAGGCGACGACCACCTCCTCCCAGCCCCGAGGCAGGATGGGGATTTCGACGGCCTGCGGCGCGGCCGACGCCGAAAACTCCCGCTTGAAGCTCTCCGGCGCTGGCCGGCCGCCGGAATCGCGCCCGGAAACCTCCACTTCCCCCTCGAAAATCCCCGCTTCGGCGCGGGCGGTGACCTTCACCAGGTTCCAGCGGCCCTCCTCGCTCAAGCCGCCGGTGCCGACCTCGAAATAAACCGAGTTCTCATCGATCTTCCCGGCCCTGGGCGCGGGCCGGCAGCCGATCAGCGCCAGGAGGCCCAGCGCCGCCAGCGGCAGGCAGGAGGCGCCATCCCGGAATTGAAGCTTCATTGCCCTGCGCCGGATCATGTCGATCGAGCCTCTGGCTTAATTGGTTAACGCCCTCGCCATCTGCTCGAAGTAAAACACCCCTTTCTTGTTGGAGATGGCGAGGTCGAGCATGCCGTCGCCGTTCACGTCGGCCACCTCGAAGTGCAGGCCGACGCCGGAGTCGTTGTCAATGTCGTGGCGGATCCAGTTGACCTTGCCGTCGTTTCTCTCGAGCTCGAACCACACCAGCACCGCCGGTTCGCCGGAGCCGGGGTCGCCAGAAGGGCCGTGGGCGTACCAGCGCTTCCCGGTCACCAGGTCGGTGAGCCCATCGCGGTTCAGGTCGATGGCCAGCAGCGCGTGGGTCTGGGAGAAGCTCTTCTCGATGGCGTGGGGGACCCACCCGGTCTTGCCGCCGTCCTTTTTCTGCTCGTACCACCACACGCCGTAGTTGTGGGCCGAGCTCGAGGCGATGTCGGCATCGCCGTCGCCGTCGATGTCGAAGGCAAACATCTGTGCGCAGGCATCGCCCCCGTTGGGATCCTTGCCGCTCAACTGCGCCGGATGGAAGGTCCAATGCGGCTGCCGGCGGTCCGGCGGCGCCTCCCACCAGCCCTGGTTGATGATGACGTCGAGCCGGCCGTCGCCGTTCACGTCGCCGGCCCCCAGGCCGTGCCAGTAGCGATTCGTGCCGGGGGCGCCGGGCTTTGGCTGGTTGACGGCGTGGGCGATCCAGCCGTCCTCGGGACCCTTGCCGGGCT
This sequence comes from Planctomycetota bacterium, assembly GCA_016209605.1. Taxonomy (GTDB): domain Bacteria; phylum Planctomycetota; class UBA8108; order UBA8108; family JACQVS01; genus JACQVS01. Next base: position 6,751 of record JACQVS010000240.1, on the reverse strand, counting down.
CGAACCAGCCGAGCAATCCTTCCGACTCGACGCCCATGAGCAGCTCGCGCTTGCCGTCGCCGTTCAAGTCGAGATAGGCCGGGCTCTCGTTGCAGGCGCTTTTATAGATGGCGTGCTGCTTCCAGTGACCGCCGGCCTTGCCGGGGTTCTCGAACCACAGCGCCGGATTGCCCGGGAAGCCGATGAACACCAGGTCGAGCCGGCCATCGCCGTTCAGGTCCTCGGCGAAGTTGAGGAAGCTATCGCTGTAGCCGCCGGCCGGATCGTACTTCTTCACCGGGGCGATCTCGGCTGTATTCCAGTCGGGGGCGCGGTACCAGAAGGGCCAGGCGATGATGTCCTTCTTGCCGTCGCCATCGACATCCGCCACCGCCACCCCTTCCGAGCGGAACTCGCGGTCAATGGCCGTCTTCTTGAAGCGGACCTCGCCGCCGCGCGCGACAGAAATGAACAGCGCCAGAACGGCGTCGCAGCACAGGATGGAATTCTCTATTTTCATGCTCATGAGCGATCCTCGCCAATACGGATTCCCTTAACCTGGGACGACAATCCTGATACGATATCCCAAATGCAGTGGGAAATCGACTGTTTCAAGTCCCTGCCGAAAGCTTTTGAGTACGATATCGAACATGGATCGCCAGTCGCCTGACAGCTCCGAGGACCGCTTCAATCCCCGGGATCCGGATGTCTTCACCGCCCTCTCGATCGGCTTCGAGCTGTGCCTGATTCCGGCCGCCTGGTTTCTGGCGTGGATCTGGTCCGGCCCTTCCATTCCGGCGGCGCAATGGCTGCCGGGGGCGGTATTGGCCGGCGCGGCCGGCAGCCTGCCGCTCCTCCTCCTCCTGGCCGCCATCACCTGGACGCGCCTGCGTCGTTTTCCGCCCATCCGCCGCATCCGCAACCGCATTCGCAAGATCCTGGGGCCGGCGCTAGCGGGCCTGGAGCTCTGGCAAGCCGCCGCCATCTCCGTGGCCGCTGGAGTCGGGGAGGAGGTGCTCTTCCGCGGCGCCCTGCAAGGGCGTGTTGACCTCGTGCTCGCCAGCTTGCTCTTCGGCCTGCTCCACTGGATCACGCCGACGTATGCGGTTCTCGCCACCCTCCTGGGCGCTTACCTGGGCTGGCTCTTTACCGTCACCGACAACTTGCTGGTGCCGATAATGGTGCACGCTTTCTATGATTTCGCGGCCTTGCTGGTCTTTCGAAATGAACTGAGGAAGCAAGGAATGCCGACAATTCCAGTGTAATCGGTAGAAAGCGTTCCTTGATGGCCGGCTCGAAGGACTTAGGATACTGATAACATGACGGACTCGGTAAAAATTGAAACTTCGGCTTCCAGCCAGTCCGCCAAGGACCAGCTGGCGCCGCTCCTCCAGGAGCTGCGCGGCCTGGACCGCAGCGCTTACCCCGTCGATTTCCTGGTCGAGTTCGCCGAGGCGTACCACTTCCGGACGCCGCCGGCCTACCTCGCCAGGAAAAGCTCCCTCGAGCTGGTCGACGAGATCCTGCTGACTTACCAGCTCATGGAGCGGAGGAAGCCGGAGGAGATCCGGGTGCGGGTCCTCCAGCAGCCCTCCGCCAAGCCCGCCTTACTCCAGACCAACATGAGCGATCAGCCCTTCATCCTCGACACCGTGCTGGAAATCCTGCGAGCTTCCGAAATCCAGACCCGAAGCTACCTCCATCCCATCCTGCAAGTGGAGCGCGACCCCGAGCACCGCATGACCGCCGTCCGGCCGCGCACCGCGCCGGGGTCGCATGAATCGGTGCTCTTTTTCGAGCTTCAGCCGCTCCGGGATGAGGCGGCGTGCCGGGCCCTGGAAATGGAGGTGCGGGAGTCCCTTCTCGATGCCCGCCGGGCGGTCGAGGACTTCTACCTGATGAAGCGGCAGGTCGATTCCATTGTCCGCGAGATCCAGACCTATCCGGCGCTCCATGCGGCGGAAAAGCAGGATATGCAAGAAGCCGCCGAGCTGCTTCGCTGGCTGCAGGCCGACAATTTCGTCCTGCTGGGATACCGGTTCTACCGGTTCTTTCAGATGGGCGGCGAGCTGCACGTTCAGGCGGCGCCGGGGTCCGGCCTGGGGATCCTCCGCGATGAGACCGGCAGCGCCTTCATGAACCCGGTGCCGGTCTCGCAGATCAACGAGAGCCTGCAGGCGCGCCTGCGGCTGCGCATCTTCCCCCTGATCTCCAAGACCAACCGCGTCAGCCGCGTCCACCGCCGCATCTCCATGGACTACATCGGCATCAAGCAAGTCAACGCCGAGGGGGAGATCGCCGGCGAGCACCGGATCCTCGGCCTCTTGACGGTAGAGGCGCTCAATCAAATGGGCTCCGAGATCCCGGTGCTGCGGCAGAAGCTGAAGAACATCCTCGAGCGCGCGCAGGTGCTCGAAGGATCGCACGACTACAAGCGCATCATCGCCGTCTTCAACAGCATCCCCAAGGCCGAGCTGTTTTCCTCCTCCGACGAGGTGATCGGCCAGAGCATCGAGGAAATCATCGCCCTGCAAAAGGAGAACGAGGTGCGGGTCTCCTGCCGGCCGGACCTCCTGGGGCGCGGCGCCTCGGTGATGGTGATCATTCCCCGCGACCGCTTCAATTCGACGGCGCGCCGGCGCATCCAGACGGCCTTGAGCGGCCGCTTCGGTTCGCCGGCGGCGGACTACCGCCTGGCGCTTTCCGATGAGCCCTACGCCCGCATGCATTTCTACTTCACCGATGAGTCGGGGAAGCTGAGGATCCCGCGGCTGTCCGACCTCGAGTCGCTGGTGGTGGAGGCGATCCGCACGTGGGAGGATGAGTTCCTGGAGCAGCTGATGCGGGCGCACGGCGCCGAGGCCGGGGCGCGGCTGGCGCAGCGCTACGCGCCGCTCCTTCCGGAAGCGTATCGCACGGTTATCTCTCCGGAGAACGCGGCGGCCGATGTGGAGCTGTTCGAAAAAGTGCGCGCCGCCGGCCGGATGCAGATCGCCATCCAGCGCGACGCCTCGCCGCCCGGCAAGGAGGCCACCGAGATCCGGCTCTTCCGCGCCGGCGAGAAGTTCCTGCTTTCCGAGATCATGCCGGTGCTGGCCAATCTGGGGATGCTGGTCATCGACGAGTCCACCTTCGCTGTGCAGGGCTCCGAGGTCCCCCTCTGCCACCTGCACGCCATCCGGGTCAAGAAGCGGGACGGCCAGCCCGTTCCCGCGGAGCGCTGGCCGCTCCTCAGTGAGGCCATCCTGGCAGTCCTCGACGGCCAGTACGAAAACGACGCCTTGAACGAGCTGGTGGTTACGGCGCAGCTGACGGTGCGGCAGGTGGAACTGATCCGGACCTATGTCCACTACTTCCGCCAGATCGGCGCACCCTACTTCCGCGCCTCGATCGCCTCGGCGCTGTCGGCGCACGCGCCGCTCACCGGTCACTTGATCCAATATTTCCTCGCCAAGTTCGATCCGGCCCTGGAACCGAAAGACCCCCGGCAGCGCCTCGCCGGGCCGCTCAAGGAGATCCGCGACCGCATCGCGGGCGGCCTCGACAAGATCACCGATCTCAACGAGGACCGCATCATCCGCGGCCTCTTTGGCCTCATGGAAGCGACGGCCCGCACCAATTACTTCCAGAAGGGCGGCCTCCTCCCGCACCTCGCGATCAAGATTGAAAGCCGGAAGATCCCCTTCATGCCCAGGCCGGTGCCGCTCTTTGAAATTTTCGTCCACAACGCCGAGATGGAGGGGATCCACCTGCGCTCGGGCATGGTGGCGCGCGGCGGCATCCGCTGGAGCGACCGCCGCGACGACTTCCGCACCGAGATCCTCGGCCTCATGCGCACTCAGGTGACCAAGAACGCCATCATCGTGCCGGTGGGTTCGAAGGGCGGGTTCGTCCTCAAGCGCGCGCCGGAGTCGCGCGACCAGATCGCCGCCGAGGTGGAGCGCCAGTACCGCACCTTGATCTCCGGAATGCTCGACTTGACCGATAACCGCGCCGGCGGCAAGATCTGCCATCCTCCGGAGGCGGTGATTTACGACCTCCCCGATCCCTACCTGGTGGTGGCGGCGGACAAGGGGACCGCCTCCTTCTCCGACGTGGCCAACCAGATCGCCAAGGATTACGGCTTCTGGCTGGGCGATGCCTTCGCCTCCGGCGGATCGCGCGGCTACGACCACAAAAAGCACGGCATCACCGCGCGGGGGGTGTGGGAGTGCGTGCGCCGACACTTCCGCGAACTCGGCATCGACATGGACAAGCAGGCCTTCACGGTGGCTGGCATCGGCGACATGAGCGGCGATGTGTTCGGCAACGCCATGATGCTCTCCCGAAACATCAAGCTGGTCGCCGCTTTCGACCATCGCCACATTTTCATCGACCCCGATCCCGATCCCAAGCCATCCTTCGAGGAGCGGGCGCGCCTCTTCAAGCTGCCGCGCTCGAGCTGGGCCGACTACCGCCTGGAGCTCATCTTGAAGGGCGGTGGGATTTTTCCCCGCCTCTCCAAGTCCATCCCCTTGTCGCCGGAGATGCGGAAGTTCCTGGGGACCGAGGACGAGTCCATGACCGGCGAGGAGATGGTCAAGGCGGTTCTGCGCCTGCCGGTAGACCTCCTCTACAACGGCGGCATCGGCACCTACGTCAAGGCCAGCCATGAGAGCCACGCCGACGCCCGCGACGACAAGAACGATGCGGTGCGGGTGGACGCAAGCGAGCTGCGGTGCAAGGTGGTGGGGGAGGGCGGCAACCTCGGCTTCACTCAAGCGGCTCGGGTGGAGTTCGCCAAGAGCGGCGGCCACATCCACACCGACTTCATCGACAACTCGGGAGGCGTCGACCTCTCGGACCATGAGGTCAACATCAAGATCGCCCTCGCGGGCTTGATGCGCCAGGGCCGGATGGATGAAGCCAGGCGCAACCGGCTGCTCGAGCAGATCGCCTCGGCGGTGTGCGGCCTGGTGGTGGCGACGAACCGCAGTCAGGCGCAGATCCTCTCCCTGGAAGAGGGTTTCTCCCGCGCCAACGTCTCCGAGCATCTTGACCTGCTGGAAGACCTCCAGTACGCCGGCATCCTCGATCCCCATCTCGACCGCTTCCCCGATGACCCCGAGCTGGCGCGCCGCGCCGAGAAAGGCCTGGGGCTCCTCAAGCCGGAGCTGGCAACGCTTCTTGCTTTCTCGAAGATCGAGACCTCCCGGGCGCTGCGCGAGTCGGACCTCCTCGACGCTCTCGGCTTTGAGAGCTATCTGCCGTCCTACTTCCCGCCGGCGGTGATCGAGTGCTGCGGCGAAGTCTTGCGGGAGCATCCCCTGCGCCGCGAGATCGCCGTCACCGTCTTTACCAACGAACTGGTCCATCGCTGCGGCATCACCTTCGTGTCGCGCCTGCGGCGGGACCTGGGCTGCAGCATTGCCGAGGTGGCGCGCGCCTACAGGGTGGCCGACGGCCTGATCGAGGGATCGGAGTTCTTCAAGCAGGTGGAGGCGCTGATGGACGCCGGCGCCTTGGCGCTGGGCGCCGGATCCGGTTTGATGCAAAGTTATCGCGATGCGGTGGCGGACATCGCCTGCTGGCTGGTACGGTCGTGGCCGTCCGGTTCAGGCGGCCAGCCGCTCGCCGTCGTGGCGGTGATCGAGGAAATGCGGCCGTGGTTTCAGCGGACCTCGACGTGGCTCGAGCAGGAGGCGCCGGAGCACGCCCGCCGTCGCTTCGCGGCGCGCCGGGATGAAATCGCCGCCGCCGGCGCTCCGGTGCCGCTCGCTGATCGGGCGGCGCGGTTCGACTTCCAGCGCGAGATCCCGCCGCTCGTCCCCATCGCCCTGCAGAGCGGCATCGCTCCTGAGAAAGTGGCCGACCTCTACTCGGCCATCCGCGACGCCCTGGGCATGCCGCAGGTGATGAGCGCCTTGAGCAAGCTTCCCGCGACCGCCCCCGATGACCGCAGCGCCGCCCGGGCGCTCAAGGAGGAGCTGCGGACCCTCACCCTCAAGCTCACCGAGCGAATCGCCGCGGCGTGCCTCGACGGCGGCGACTGCGGCAAGCTGGTAGGGCAGTTCTTTTATGACAACTGGCCGGCGGTCGAGCCGTACCGCAAGCTCATCGAGGCCGCCGAGCGCGGCCGCCCCTGGACCCTGAGCTCCATGATCGTCCTCAGCGAGCGCCTCCGCCGCCTGGTGGCGCAGAGCCCGCGCGGCGAGGGTTAGCGCATTCGGCCCGCCATGGCGAATTGCAGGCGAATTACGACCCATTTGCCAACCGAAGCTATCTTCAGCCCTATCCAGCTTTCCCGAGCATCTGAAGCCGCATGCGGGCTTCCCGTTTTCTAAGGTCGCGGATCGAAACGAGGGCGGCAAGCTGTTCTTTTCGAGGTTTGCTTCTTCCCTTCTCCCAGGCGTAGATGGTGATGGGGTGAACGCCGACCAGCGTGGCGTACTCGTTTGCCGACAGACCGAGGCGCCGGCGGTGTTTTTTAAGCCAGCCGGCAGAGAACCTCGCCCCCTCGGCGCGCTCTGGAGACACCGGTTGGGCAAGGCGCCGTTTCTCCTGGGCTTCGAGCAGCTCAAGGCGCCGTGCAAAATCTTTGACAATGCGTTTTAGTTCGGCAATGTCACGGCGAAACTGAGCCACCGCGCGCCTGGTCGCCATGGTTTTTCGCCTCAGCTCTCGCTTTGATAGCCGCGAGATCTCCTCTCGAAACGATCGCAGAAACTGGCCAGCCATAGGCTATAAGTCCTCCACTAGGATATCAACCTGACAAATACAGATGGGCAAGATT
>JACQVS010000217.1 GCA_016209605.1 Planctomycetota bacterium | reverse complement strand
GAGATAAGAAATTAGAATTTGCGGTTAAAAGGGATTAACTGGCAAATCGAAAGGGAAAAGTTCCGCAGATACGAATACTCTTCTTTCTCGCCTGATCTTTTTAATCGCGAAGATCCTTTTCGCCGTTTATGAGTGATAATGATTGATTTTGACTGGAACATTCAAAAGTTAGTTCATTCCGCACACAGCCTTTTATAGAAGGAGGATCATCGATGAGGAGCTTGAGGATTTGGTGTCTGGCTTTTGTGGGCCTGGCGGCGGCGATTTCCAGGCTTCCAGCCCGGGATCCATGCGGCCAAGCGTATCCTTGTACCATTGGCAAAACCTTGTTTATCCGAAGCGATGTGGCGGTTCTGACGCCTGCCGCGGATCAGTGGAATCCCGATGGCTTCCCCGGCAATTACGGATCGCTGTGGATAGCTTCCGGGACCCCCGGCTACCGGGCGGAATACCAATGGGACACCAACGCCGGCGAGTACGATATTTACCTGCAAATCAAGACCGGACCGGATCTGTCCCCCGGTGAGATGTTTGTGGTCAATTTCAAGCCCGGGGGAACCTATCAGCTCAGCCCGGATGAGCGCATCACCAATAAGGATGCCAGCGCCGCGGCTTCTGGAAAAGTCACATATACTGTCGACACTAATGGGGACACCTTTCCCGAAGCCGCCTTCGTCTATCTGGGCCGATTCCAGTGTGAGGGGGGCGGGAAGGCTTCGGTCGTCCACGACGTCGGCCAGTCGAGCGGGACGGGAAACAGCCACACCCCTGTGATCGTTTCCGTATCCGAGGTCCAGGCCAGTTATGGGCCGCTCCAATATAACGATTACGATAGCGTACCGGGCGGCTGGGTGCACTCTGACGCCACGGAGTTCGCCCATTATTGGTGGAATGCCACTAATGACCCCGGCCTCTTTAGAGCCAGCCAATTTTTCCCCTTTCCGGCCGCCGATCGGACGACGGGGCCGGGGAATTACCGCGTGGAGTTCACCCATTTCGATATTTGGCATCCGCAGCATGCCAAAATACCCGCGACGGTTTACTTCAAGCCCGGCGGCAAGTACACCAAACCCAATGTGGGAGGATCTATCACGGGGGTCGATGAGGCCAATGCCGCCGCCGGGCGAGTGACGGTTGAAATCACCTGGCCGACCGCCACCGGCAGCGGCCCTCCTTACCCCAAAAACACCTTCTCCCTGGGCGAGTATGAGCTGGACAGCAACTTGTACGGTTTGAAGCTGAACAGCTTCCCGACCGGGGCTACTGGCGAAGCGGTGGGGCCCAAATTCGTTTCTTTGACTTATGTGCCCCCGGAAGTTTTAAGGCCCCCCATCAACCTCCGGATCACGCCTGGAATCACCCAGGTCGATCTGGCTTGGGATCCGCCGGCGAGCGGCCTCCCGGTCGCAGGTTACAATGTTTACCGAATCAAGCCGGCTCCTGAAACCAAGTTGAACGATGCCGTGTTGACCGCCACCCAATTGACCGTCACCGGCCTTCCCAGGGGCACAGAGCTTTGCTTCATGGCGCGCTCCGTCGACTCGAACGGCCAAGAAAGCTCCAACTCGGACCCCATTTGCGCCACCCTGGGTCCGACCATCAGTCAAAAGCTCGGCAAAGCCATTCAAATCCGCCACGATGCCGCCACCTTGACACCTGTCAAAGACGCTTGGAACTCAGACGACTTCGGCGGCAACCTCGGTACAGCGTGGTTTGAGGCGGGAACTCCCGGGTACATGGCGGAATACAGCTGGCCAAGCAACGCCAATGAGTACGACGTTTATTTGCATATCAAGACCGGCATCACTCTCTCGACGAGCGTCCCATTCACTGTCCGTTTCCGTCCCGGAGGGTCCTATCAGTTGAGCCCGGATGAGCGAGTCGTCGGGACCACCACGTCCAATGCCGCCGCTGGCGAAGTGTCTTTCGAAGTGGACACCTCGGCGCCGGAGTTCCCCAATCCCAATTTCGTCTACTTGGGGAGGTTTGAATGCGCCGACCTGGGCGTCGGCTCGGTCATTTGCGATGTGGAAAACGCTAGCGGGCCAGCCGAGGTTCACGTTCCCATCGCCGTCTGGGTGGCTGAGAAGCAGCCCAGTTACGGTCCCCTCGCTTACAACGATTTTAACAGCGTGCCGGCCGGCTGGGTGCATTATGACACCACCGAGTTCGAGCATTACTGGTGGAACGCCATGACCGCCAGTCCCGGACAGAACGTCTTCCGCGCCAGCCAGTTTTATCCTTTCCCGGCGTCCGACCGGACCGATGGCCCGGGAGTGTACCTGGTGGAGTTCACGCACTTCGACATCTGGCACAAGCAGGATGGCCAAATCCCCTTGACCATTTACTTCAAGTCGGGCGGCAAGTATACCCCCCCGACCGTTGGCGGCTTCATCACCGCCGTGGATGATTTCAGTGCCCTTGACGGAAGAGTCTCAGTGGAGGTCGCCTGGCCCACGGCAACGGGCAGCGGTCCGCCTTATCCCAAGAATAAGTTCTCCCTCGGCGAATATGAAATGGATGCCAAGCTCTATGGCTTGAAGCTGAATGGCTTCCCATCGCCGGTGACCGGTGAAGCACTTGGTCCAGAGGTCGTTTCCTTGACTTTCATCCCTCCCCAACTGGTCCGCCCGCCGGAGAACGTCCGAGTCGCCGGTGGAGAAACGCAAGCGGATCTGGCCTGGAACCCGCCCTCCAGTGGGCCGGCGGCGGCCGGTTACAATGTCTATCGAACCAAACCGGGCCCGGAAACCAAACTGAACGAGAGCCTGGTGACGGTCCTATCCTTCACCGTATCCGGCCTTCCCCGCAGCGAAGAATTTTGCTTCACCATCCGTTCCGTCGATAGCGATGGGAGAGAAAGCGTCAACTCGGACACGGTTTGCGTCACCCTGGGGCCGCCGATCACCAAGAAGGTCGGCCAGGCATTCCAGATCCGCCACGATGTGGCGGTGTTGACCCCGGACGTGGGCACCTGGAATCCCGATGGCTTTGGCGGCGACTTCGGGTCCGCGTGGATGGCCGCGGGAACGGCCGGCTATCAAGCGGAGTACCGCTGGCCGAGCAACGCCAATGAGTACGACGTTTACCTGCAAATCAAGACCGGCCCCACTCTCTCCGCCGGCGTGCCGTTCATCGTCCACTTCAAACCGGGCGGCACTTATCAGCTGAGCCCCGATGAGCGGATCACCAGCATCGATTCCGGCGCCGCGGCGAACGGCGTGGTCACTTATATCGTCGACACCTCGGGACCCCAGTTCCCCAACACGGCCTTTGTGTATTTGGGAAGGTATGAGGGGGCCGATTTGGGCGTCGGCTCCGTGGTGTGCGATGTCGCCCATGCCGCAGGACCGAGCGATGTCCATATTCCCGTGTCCATCTGGGTGGCGGAGAAGCAGCCCCTCTACGGCCCGCTCGCTTACAACGATTACAATAGCGTTCCGGCCGGCTGGGTATTTTTCGACACCACCGAGTTCAATCACTATTATTGGAACGCCACGGCCAACACCAACGTCTTCCGCGCCAGCCAATTTTATCCCTTACCGGCGGCAGAACGGATCGATGGGGCAGGGATTTACCGGGTGGACTTCACCCATTTCACCATCTGGCACGCGCAGCACGGCCAGCTGCCGCTCCTCATTTACTTCAAGCCGGAAGGCCAATTCACCCCTCCAGCAACGGGCGGCTTCATCACCAACGTCGACACCTCGCAGGCCGCTCAGGGAAGGGTGGCGGTGGAGATCAAGTGGCCGACCTCGACGAGCACCGGCCCTCCCTATCCCAAGAACACCTTTTCGCTCGGAGAGTACGAGTTCGATGAAAAACTGTACGGCTTGAAGCTCAACAATTTTACGAGCTCCATTACCGGCGAGGCCATCGGACCGGAGGTCGTTTCCCTGGCTTTCGTGAGGTCCGCGGGAGGGCTGCAGCGCCCCGGCGATTGCAACCAAGACAACGAGATCGACCAATCCGATGCGGTCTGCATCTTGAGCCATCTGTTTCTCGGCAACCCGAAATTTTTACCTTGCGGCGACAATCAAGGTAAGGAATTTCCGGGGAACCTGGCGTTACTCAACTGGAATACGGATAACGATGTAGACCTCACCGATGCCATCAACCTGCTCCAGTGGAAGTTCCTGGGCGGCACGCCCCATATCCTGGGGCAGGATTGCGTGGCCATCGGGGGCTGTCCCGACGCGTGCAGATGACGTTTGAGCTGCCGCTGAACGCAGGATCAAGGCAAGCGGAAGGATATAAATTTGCCTTCCCTTGTCCCTGAACATGCTTGTCCGCGCGCCATGTCCATCGGCGCTACGCCACATGCGCGAGAACCCCACCGTCGACGACTATGGTTTCGCCCGAAATAAAGCTGCCCGCTTCGCTCGCCAGGAGCAGCGCCGGCCCGGCCAGTTCCCGCGGATTGGCCCAGCGGCCCAGGGCCGTGCGCTCCGCCAAGTACCGCCGCTCTTTCTCGCTGAGGAGCTTCACCGGCAGATCGGTAAGGAAGGGGCCGGGTGCCAGACAGTTGACCGTGATCCCGTAAGGCCCCAAGTCGAGGCAGCTCGCGCGCGCCAGTCCTATCAGGGCTGATTTGGTTGCGGAGTAGGCGTTGCGGCCGGCTTTCGATCCCAGGCCCATTATCGACGAGATATGGATGATCCGGCCCCAGCGGCGCTCCTTCATCTGCGGCACGAGTGCCCTCGTCAAGGCCATGCATGAGGTGAGATTCAATTCGACGAGCCGGTCCCAGTCCTCGTCCCGGATCTCATCGATGGGCTGCGGGATGTTGCTTCCCGCGTTGTTCACCAGAATGTCAACCCGGCCCATCTTCTCCAGGGCAGTTTTGGCCAATCTATTTACATCGTCGCGCTTCGTCAGGTCGGCCACAACTTCAATGCCCCGGCGCTCGGTCCCCTCAAGAATGACGGCCAGAGCTTTTTTCAGTTCGTCCTCATGACGGCTCGAGATCACGATGTCAGCGCCGGCTTCAGCGAAGATCCCGGCCATGGCTTGACCGAGCCCCTTGCTGCCTCCGGTAACCAGGGCGACTCGCCCGGAAAGGTTGAACAGGTCGGTGAGTATTGACATTTTGACCCCTCCTAAAAGGTTGCCTTGTTTATACTTCCTTCTTCGCGGGGAAGCGGCCGATCACCGGATACTGCTCCAGCTCGACGACGCTGCCGCTGATCGGCCGGCTTTCATCGCTCAGCCAGTAGACGGCGGCGGCGGCAATTTCTTCGGGCTTGATCAGCCGCCCCGAAGGCGCGGCTTCGGCGGGAAGCTGCTCCGGCCACCGCTCCGACATGCCGTCTTGGACTTTTACCATGTACTCGTTTTCGGTGAGCGTCCAGCCGACGTTGAGGTGGTTCACCCGGATGCCGCGGTGGCAGAGCGAATCGGCCAGATTTCGAGACAGCGTCATGAGCCCGCCCTTGGACACACAATAGGCCAGGAGATTGGACTCACCGCAGTAGCCCAAAACCGAGCCGATGTTGAGAACCGTGCCGCGGGTCCTAGCCAGCGCCTCGACCAAGGCCCGGATCAACAGGAGCGGAGCTCGGAGGTTAATGGCGATGAGCTGGTCAAAAAAAGCGGCATCGGTGGATTGGAGGTCCCGGCGCGTCGTGCAAGCGGCGTTGTTGACCAGCCCATCGATTTTCCCAAAGGCTTCGAGAGCAGCCTCGGCGATCCTCAAAGCGGCCCTGGGATCGCTCAGATCATCGACATGAAGCACCGCCCTGCTGCCGAGGCTGTCGACGATTTTTTTGCCGCGCGAAGCGTCCCGCCCATGGACAAGCACTTGGGCGCCCTCGGCGATGAACCGCCGGGCCATGGCTTCGCCAATTCCGGTTGTGCTTCCGGTCACGACGATGGATTTATCTTGTAGACGCATATTTTTCACCTTTGATGAACTTATCTCAGGTCTCAAGGTCTTTCATTTTCACGGTTTGATCAATTTGCTTCCTATCCCCCTCAGGCCCGCTTCGATGACCGCCACGATGCGATCGACGTCGTAGACGCAGCCGGCCCATGCGCCACCGCTGGCGTTTTGAAGCGCCGCCCACAGCCGGGTGTCCTCCGGCAACCGGGGGTCCGGCGCCAGATCCGGGCGCGGCTGGCGCGCGGCCAGAATCCGAGCGCCTTCTTCGGGAGAGAAACGGCGGTTCGCTTCCCCGACCAGGTCGAGGCTGCCGGTCAAACGGTGCCGATCGATGATGATCTGGATAATGTCATGGTCACGCAGCTTGCCGATCGGGCCGCCCGCCAGCGCCTCCGGGCCGACATGGCCAATGCACGCTCCGGTGGTGACGCCCGAAAAGCGGGCATCGGTCACCAGCGCCACTTGCGGCCCCCAGGATAAGTGCTTCAAGGCAATGGTGAGTTGAGCCGCTTCTTCCATGCCGGAGCCAAAGGGGCCCCGGCAGCAGAGGATGATGATGTCGCCGGGCTTGACGGGCCGCTCCGTCTGTCCCTTGATGGCGCGAATGGCCTCGGTCTCGCGCGTGAAAACGCGCGCCGATCCCACCTTGCGGTAAATCCCATCCGCATCGAGCACCGCCGGATCAATGGAGGTGCTCTTGACGATGGATCCCTCCGGAGCGATATTGCCTTTAGGAAAACAAAGCGTGCTCGTCAAGCCGCGTTGGCGGGCCACGGCCGGTTCCATGATCACATCCTCCGGATCCACGCCTTCGCGCTCGCGCAAAAGCCGGCGCAGGTGCTCGCGCCGCTCAGATCTTTCCCACCAGCGCAAGTTGTCGCCGAGCGTCTGGCCGGTGACCGTGAGCACCTCGAGGTTCAAAAGCCCTAGATCGCGCAGCTTGAGCATGATCTCCGGCACGCCTCCAGCCAGAAAAAGTTGCACGGTGGGATGGTTTTTGGGGCCGTTCGGCAGGACATCGACAAAGCGGGTCACCCCTTGATTGACTTCCAGCCAATCATCCACCGCCGGCCGCTTGACCCCGCAGGCAAAGGCGATGGCCGGCAGGTGCAAGAGCAAGTTGCTCGAGCCGGCGCAAGCGGCGTGCACCAGCATGGCGTTCCGGAAAGCTTCGGGAACGAGAATGTCTCCGGTCTTCACGCCGCGCTTTTCGAGCTGCCAGAGCGCCTTGGCGCTGCGCGCCGCCAGGTCGAGCCAAATCGGCTGCCCGCTCGGCGCCAGCGCCGAATGCGGCAAGGAGAGCCCCAAAGCCTCGCCGATCACTTGGGAAGTGGCGGCGGTGCCGAGAAACTGGCAGCCCCCTCCGGGGGAAGCGCACGCGCTGCATCCAAGCGCGGCGGCCTCCGGTAAACTGATTTCACCGTGGACATAGCGCGGGCCGATGGTTTGGATCCTGCCGGCATCCTCGCCATGAATCGGCGGCAAGGTCACCCCGCCCGGAACGATGACGCCGGGGAGGTCGCGCATTCCGGCAATGGCGATCATCATCGCCGGCAGGCCCTTATCGCACGTGGCCACCCCCAAGAGTCCGCGCCGAGTCGGCAAGGAGCGGGCCAAACGCCGCAAGACCATGGCCGCGTCATTCCGGTACGGCAAGCTGTCGAACATGCCGGCGGTGCCTTGAGACCGCCCGTCGCAAGGATCGCTGCAGATGGCCGCAAAGGGAACCCCCCCCAGGGCCTTGAGTTCTCGAGCGGCCGCTTGGACGAGGAGCCCGACTTCCCAGTGCCCGGTGTGCAGGCCCAGGGCGATGGGAGTGCCATCGACGGCCCGCACCCCGCCTTGGGTGCTCAAGATCATGAACTGCGGCCCGAGCATCTCATCGGGCTTCCAGCCCATGCCGGCATTCTGCGTGAGGCCGAAGAGATCGCCGCTGGGCCATTGGCGCAGCATCTGGTCGGTCAACGGAAGCGATCCTTGCGGGCCGAGCGCTTTGGTGGCGACGTCGTAAATGGCGCGGTCTTTCGAATCGAGAAGTTCGCTCAAGGCGAAATGGCTCATGGCTTGTCACTCAACAAGTAGGCTAAAAGGTCCCTCAGCTCCTCGGGCGATTTAACCAGCCCTTGAGGCATCAGGGAGATTTCAGCGAATTGGCGCTCCTTTATGGAACTCTTCTTGACCGTTGCTGGCGTGGCATCCGGCTGCAAAACCTCAAGGTTTTCCGAGGTTTCATTGACCACCAGGCCGGTGATCACTCGGCCTTGTTTGGTGACCAGGACCGAGGCCCGAAAAAGGGGCGACACCACCTTGCTTGGTAACAGAACCGACTCGACCAGATATGGCAGGGTGAAGCGTTTGCTAGCATCGGCCAGGCTCGGCGCCCCGACGCCCGGCCCTTCACTGGTATCGGCGTGGCACTTTGAGCAGGAAAGGGCTTGGAAGAGCTGGCGGCCGCGCTCGGCGCTCCCTTTCGCCACCTCCTCGGCCCAATCTACTTTCAAGAACTCGGGCGAAATGGCGTCCTGGTCTCCGCCTCCGGCGTTCTTCAACCGGTCGGCCAAGCTGGCGAGGCCCAGCTTTTCCGGCAACACCACGGCCACGCTGCCCACCGCGCGGTAATGGAGGTAAAGGCCGGAGGCCCCGGCGATATTTTGCACGCGCACGAGAAGGTCGTTGCTGCCGGGCACGAGCTCGAGGAAAACCGAGTCCTCGAGGGGCAGGGCGCCGCGCTGGATCTCCACCGTCCACACCGGCCGTCCGTTGTGCCACACCTTCAACCCATCATCCGAGCCGAGGCAGAGGAGGATGCGCTGCCGCTTGGCGCTCTCCATCCGCCAGTAGGCGTAGGTGGAGGAGCCATCGGTGTTGCCGAACCTCTTGGCGAAGTCATAGTGGGTTCCCTTGGTCACGAGATCCCAGGTCAGCATCTTTGCGCCGGCTGGATACTGAGCCTCGAGGTCGATGGGGCCCTGCTCCGGCGGATGGATCCTGCGGAAACTCTGGCCTTGGTCTGGAAACGGGCCCATGAGCCAGACGCGGGGGATTTCTTTTAGCGGCGCGGCCAGCAAGCGGCTCTCTTCGGTGTCCTTGCGCACTTTGGCGACCAGCGGCTCGCTGCGCGGATCGTTCAAGAGATTCAAGAAGAAGGCTGCCTGTAAGCGGATCGATTCCTCGGAATCAGCCAGCATCGTTTGGAGAAGATTGAAGAGCCGCTCTTCTTCACCGGTGTGCTGGTGGGCCTTCCAGTGCTCGGCCACGGTGTAGGTCCCCACCCGGCCCAAGCTGCGGAGATCGACCTTCTCTCGGGTGTCCGCAAACTCGAGGACGTAGACTTCCTCGCCGGGATAAGGCTCGAGGGGAAGCTCGTCGGCGAGCGGCCGATGCGTTCCCGGCATGGTCAACCGGAAACCGGCGCTCAATACTCCAGCAAGGCGCGCGGTCCTGTCGTTGGAAGCGCAGAGCGCATCGATTTGCTCCAGAGTTCCCCTTTCAGCGATCAACCGAGCAGCCGCTTGACGCAAGTACGTGTCCTGGCTACGCGCGGAGCCCATCAGCACGTCTTCGGGCACCGGCGCGTCAAGTTTGAAAAAGGAGACCGTGGCGGCATGGCGGATTTGGGCGCTGGCATCGGAGAGGGCCTGGGTGAAGAGATCGGCCCTGGCGCCGAGATTGGGAAACTCGGCCAGCGCTCGCACGGCTTGAAATCGTAAATGGCTGTTTTCATGGCGCGCGTATTTGAGGAGCCGCTTCCCTGCATTGGGATCCTCCTGCGCGGCCGCCAGCCACAGCAGCGACTCGAGCGCGGGATCCTGCGCCGGCAACGATTCCAAGCGACGGCTGGCTTCCTCCAAGAGCGCCCCGCCGCGCCGGCGCAGTTCGACGAAGGCGAGGGTGCGCCGGGACCAGGAAGGATTCGACAGCTCCGACCACAAGCGGCCGGGATCCGCGATCGCGGCCTCGTAGGGTTCGAAGGGAGAGGCGGAAGGGTCATCGGCGCGCGTGATCATCGCCAGATCGCTCGGGTAGGTCGGCGAGCCTTCATTGTGGGCCATGTAAGCGATGGTCACGAAGATCCTGCCGCCGCGGCCGACGCAGACTCCCACGGGTCTGGCGTCGTTTCGACCTACCAGCAATTTTTCCTCATGGGCTTTGAAGCTGGCGCCGCGCGGCTCCAGGGGATAGTAAGTGACGGCACGGATGCCCCAGCGCGCCACCAGCAAGCTGTTGCGATACTTGGCCGGCAGGAAGGCATCATCATAGAAGGCTTCGCCGACCGGCACAGCTCGCCCCATGCCTGGAAAAACGGTCTCCAAAAGGTCGGCGCGGTCCGGCTGCTTCTCCGGCATCCAGCCGCGGGGCCAACTGAAGTGGGCGTGGGAAGTGACATGGAGGAGGCGGCCGGGAACATATTCGCTGGGCAAGCCCTCGTGGTCGTTGTCGTTGGTAAAAAGGTTCCAGTGGCTGTCGAAGGCCAAGCCGCAGCTGTTCCTCGTGCCTCCGCAAACGACCTGCAGGTGGCTGCCGTCCGGCCGGCAGCGGAAGACGCCGCCGAGGCCGTGATAAGGAATCCTGGTTCCAGCCGGCTGAAAAAAGTAGGTCCAATAAGCCCAGTGGTCGGGCCGCTGGTAATCGCCGTAAATGGGAATCGGGTCTCCGGTGGAGAAATACAAATCGCCATCCGGTCCCCAAGCCAAGCCGTGCAGGCATTGATGCACATGCCCGCGTGGAATCCCCCAAATCAAGCGCTTTACGGTGAGGCCTTGACGTTGAGAGACCCCCTTGGGGAGGAGGTAGAGGGCGTTGACGGTGGTGACAAAAAGGTCGTGGCCGCGGACTTCGATATCGTAGATCCAAGAGTGGTCGGGAAACCGAAAAAGCTCCTGGCGCGGCCGGTAGCGGCCCCGCTCATCGGGCTCATAGACAAAAAGCGCCTCGCGCCCTCCAACGAACAGCCGGCCGGCGGAGTCGTCCCGGACCGCCAGGTAAGACTCCGACGGCGTCGAGTCGAGGAGAATGACTTGCAATTCCGGATCGAGGACCGAATAGTCCAGCTCTTCTCCAGCAACGA
The DNA here is from genome assembly GCA_016209605.1 of Planctomycetota bacterium. GTDB lineage: Bacteria > Planctomycetota > UBA8108 > UBA8108 > JACQVS01 > JACQVS01. Next base: position 17,935 of record JACQVS010000217.1, on the reverse strand, counting down.
ACCGAACGCTCCAGAACGACGACAGGATCAGCATCGAGCAAATAAACCCGGGAAAGAACTTTGATCGATTATGATGTATTTTGATTTTTTTAATCAATAGTTGTTCCCCTTCAATCAAACGGGATTATCCAAAAGATGTTATCGCAGCTCTCGGTTGCAAGGATGCGGGGTGTTCAGGTTAATTTGATAATATATACAGCAAATATTGTGATCCGAATTATTGGTATTGTAAAGGGATTTTTCAGGGCGGCCGCCATCCCATCCAATCAACTTTCCAGTATAAGCATTTCGGCCTGGAACATTCTCATCGGCAATGTTCGCTGTCCGGGCACCCCGCGATCGGTAAGCAGGAAATCCCCAGCGCATGCGGAGGCCCCCCCATGAAAATCCATCTCAGCAGGGAGATGGCATCGCTTACATCCACATCGCCTTCGCCGTTGAAATTGAGCAAGGCATGGTTTCCGCTGTTGGGGTCCGTTCCTCCATCACACGGAAGATTTGGCGGGTCCCCCAGGAAGAGATGGCCTAGAAGGCAAATCGCGTCGGATAAGTCGACGCGGCCGTCCTGGTTGCAGTCACCGGGAAGCTGCCGGTCGAGAGGAACGAACTTCAAATCAGAATTGCCGAGAGAAAAAAGATAACCGGCATACTTGATGGATCCCTTCTCCGGCAAACCGCTTGAATCTTTAAAAGCGGTTTTCACGTATTTCAAGCGAGCGAGGATGGGAAATTTCAATTCATAGATGTAGTAGGATAGCCCGGCCAACTGCCCTTCAGTGCCCTTATCAGCCAGTGAATACGCCTCGGATCCGAGCGTTTTTTTCATTCGAACTTGCCCCCAATCGTTGTCTCCGTACTCGAAACCGATCTGCCTCCCCGCCAGATACAGCCACTTCTCATCGCCGGTGGCTCGATACAAGGCCAGGTAGGCTTCCATGATATACCATACGTGAACAATCTGGCATCCGACAGGCGCTGGAATACCAGGCCAGCTTTCTTGAAAGACGGGATAAAATTGGTAGGGTCCTTGAATGCGAAAGGTCGAAGGAACCATGCCGCTCATCGCTCGGCGCAATGCCACGTCCAAGTAATGTTTGTTATCGGTGACGCGGTAGGCATCGGCTAATGCCCATACGGCGGGTGAGATGGCCTCGCTCCAGGGAGGGCTGTTTGCCAGGGCCGCCTCCGCTCTTCCGGCGAGGGTGTTGATGTACTGGAGGACGGCAGGATTTCTATTGGTTTCATAAAATTCGATGAGTCCAGACATCATCAAAGTGGTTTGGAACGCCTTCAGTCCTTCCGGGCTGAAGGCATAATTGAACGCTTTCACTAGGCCGGTCCTTATTTTTCCAGCGAAAACCGGGTCCTTCTGATAAAAGAACTTGTAGGCGCTTCCCAGCAGCCAAACCCCCCAGCTATGACCGGAGAGATCGTTTCCATGCCAGTCACGGTCAGACACCGCATTCTGGCCGGGCTCCGCCCAAGGAAAGTAGACGTAGTAAAAACTTCCATCTTCTTTCTGCATGTTGATGGCCAATTCAACGGATTTTCTGGCCATGGAGAGGGCCCGAAGGCTGCCGGTCGCCTCGTAAAATCTGAGATATATGGCCCCTGCCCTGAAGTTGTCATCCATGTTGATTTCGATGGCCCGGGCCCTGTTTGCAAGGGGATTGTAAACCAAGGTTTCATCGCGGCCTAGATTCACGGTAAACGCCCACTCCCCCCAGCAGCCCCAATTCTTGAAATGCTCTTCGTCGAGCCACAAGAGCGGTGTGGGCATGCCATAATCCACGGTGGGTCCTAGACCCATGATTGGATTTTTCTGGGGGATAGGCAAGGGTTGGTATGCGGGCACGGGCATTGCGGTTTCGGTGCTGCGGTTGAAGTAGACGAACAGGGAGCATTGGCGAAAATCGTCAGGGCTGTAAATGGCGCTTCGGGACGAATCGAACACCAACAGGTCGGAAGCGGACAGCGATGAATTCCAAGGCGATGGCCGATCGTCGCGATAGACGCTGAACGCGATCGGGAAATTCCTCCAATCCACGACCCGGATGTCCCGGGGAAGTATGGAGGCCCAATCTTCAAAGAGGTCGGAGGCTTTCACGGATATCTGGGGCGGCAAGGGTTCAGGCACGGAAGGAGGGTTTCGAGAATTCAGCCCGCGGAGAAAGATATGCATGGATACCCGATGGAGGAAAGGAGGCAAATCCGGGCGAACCATCCACCCGCCGGATGAGCCCGCAGTATCTCCGAGCGCCAAATTAATTTTCGAAGAAATGGCAATGTTCGCGAGGAATATTGCTAAAGCGTAATGCATTGAAGTTAAATTTTAATACGCCTGGCACCATCCGTAAACCAAGTTTCGCCGATTCTCTGGCGCTACCTGCGTCCTGAAAGAGATCGAAATCTGCGGATGGCTACTCGCAAAGCTTCAGATCGTAGGCGCACTCCGGGAGCTCGTCCTCGGCGGTCGGGTCGGCGCCGCAGTCGAAGGGGCCCGGCTCGGGGGGCGGATCGGCCCCCAGAAAGAGGAATTCGAGGGTCGAGATGGGATCGGAGATGTCCAACGCCCCATCATCGTTCGCATCGGCTGAGTCCTGGCACAGCACCTCGCCGGTCCCGAGGTAGAGGAACTCGAGGGTGTTGATGGCATCGGAGATGTCCACATCGCCGCTCTGGTCGGCGTCGCCACGGCGGAAGCTCGTGCAGCTCCGCTCGACCGCCGGCCCGGTCCGGAAGGGGCCGCACCCGCAAGCGCCGCAGGCCGCGACCCGGAAGGTGTAGGTTTCATTCCAGCCGGGGACGGCGTACCGGCAGCTCGTCTCGGCGGTGACGCAGGCCGGCGACCAGGCGCCGCCGTCCCTCTGGACCTCCACCTGGTAGGAGATGGCTTCCGTCACCGCCGGCCACGAGATCGTCATGGTTCCAGCCGCCGGGATGCAGGAGTCGTAGGCGATGGAGGGAACCTCGAGCGGCGGCCGGAGCGGGTAGACGTTCTCGGCCTCCTCGTTTCCGGCCCGGTCCAGGGCGTGGTAGTAGAGCGCGCAGGCTCCCGGGGGGATGGCGATTCCCGTTTCCGGGTCGTAGGGCTGGTCGAAGCCGCCATCGAAGTGAAAGTAAATCTCCTCGACCCCGGAGGTGTCATCGCGGGCGTACAGCCCCGCCCTCTCCGGATCCGCCGCGGCGATCTCCACGGCGGTGGCGGGCCGGGTCCGGTCGATCTTCACGAGAATGAGGGCCGGCGGATCTTCGACGTTGCCGTTCCGGTCCACGGCGCGGTACTGCAAGGGGGTCTCCCCCTCTTCGGCCATCCAAAGGGGCTGCTGGTAGACGGTCCAATCCTGGGCAGAGTCCAGCCGGTACTCGATCCGCTCCACCCCGGCGCCGCCGGGCTGGTCCCGGGCCGCCAGCGCGATCTTCACCTCGGAGCGGAACCAGTCTCCTTGCCCATCGGGCCGGTTCGGCTCCGTGATCACGGCGGCGGCGGGAGCCGTCGTGTCCACCACCTCGATCGCCACCGTGTCCGAGACCGGGCCGTTTCCGGCCGCATCGTCGACCGCCAGCCGGGCCGTGAACGTGCCCAGGCGCGGGTAGCCGCTCGAGAGGAAGGGGGAAGGCCCGGTGAGGTCGATGTCGTTATCGGGAACGCCGTCCCCATCGCTGTCCTCCAGGACATCGACATCCCAGAAGTAGCCGGCGATGCCGAAATGGTCGCTGGAGCCGCCGCCGTTGAACTGGACCCGCCGCCCCACCTCCACCCTCTGATCGGGGCCGGCCTCGGCGAGCGGCGCCTCCAGATCGTAATCATCGAAGCTCGTTCCCAGCACGGTAATTTTGTTGGAATCGCCTGCCGGGCCGTTCCCCGCCGGATCGTTGACCGTCAAGGTGGCGGTGTAGTCTCCCGGAGCGGCGTAGAGGTGCACGGTCGTCCCATCGAAGAGGCCGTCGGGAGCGCTCTCCAACGTCTCGGTGTAACTCTGGCCGTCGCCGAAGTCCCAGCGATAGCTCGAGATCTCGACGTTGTCCGAGGACCAGCTGCCGTCAAGAAGGGCCGGCTCCCCGAGGAGGACCCTCTGATCGGGGCCCGCTCGCGCAAGCGGCGGATCGAAATCCACGACCTCGAGCTCGAGGGAGGCGCGGTTGTTGGAAGGGTCCCGGTCGAGAAAACCGCTCAACGGGCTGATCACGGCGTGGATCTGAGGGCGCCCGTAGCGGGTCCGCCAGGGGACCGAGAAGATGGCCCGGTTGGCGTCCGGGGCCTGCGGGTCCGCCGCTCCCGCCTCCAGGATCTGGTTGGCCATCGATTCGCCGAGCTCGAGGCCCCCCGCGAGCGGGTCGCCGTCATAGAAATAAACCTTGACGAAGTCCGCATCGGCCGAGCCCAGGTTGCGGACCAGGGCCTTGATCAGGACCGGCATCCCGTGTCCGAAGGCCGGCGCCCCGCCAGGAGACGGGGCCAGGGCGAAGCCGGCCGGCCCTAGAGGTTCCACCCGGATCTCCTCCACCTTCAAGTCCGGAAAGCGTTCGACCCAGGCCAGCCTCGACACCGCCCGTTCGTAGGACTTGCCGTCCAGCTCGACGAGGGCCCTCGCGGTGATGGAATATCGGTGAACCAGCGAGGTCAGCTCGTAAACGTTGCCGTAAATGCCATCGCCAGACGCGCCGTCCTGGTGGAAGCCATCATCGAAGAGGGGGAGCCGGTGCACGAAGCCGCTGGGGCGCTTGATCTCGGCCCAGACTCGCGCCCCCGAGAGCGGCACGCCGCGGTGCTGGAGGTGGGCGCCGATCCGGATCGGCTCGCCGGGGGAGTAGACGAACTTGTCGGCGGCGGCGCCGAGCATCAGGCTCGAGTCCAGGAACGTGACCAGCGCGTAGTCCAGGCCATCGGCTGGAACGCGCCGGGCCATGACCAGGGCCTGCCAGTCGCCACTCTCGACGATGCCGATCGTGTACTTCAGGTAGCCCTCCCCCTTCTCGTAGGAGATCACCCCGGGGGTCATCGGCCCGATCAGCTGGCCAGATGGGGTTTTGAGGAGGAGGTCGAGGTCGCTCGGGTCGGGGCCGGCGTCCAGCTCGGGCCAGCTCAAGGTGAAGAGGGCCTGGGACGCAGTGGCGTCCACCGGCACCGTTCTCTCCTGGGTCTCGTCTGGAAAGATCCTCCCGGACCGGGGCTCGGGGAGGTGGGCGGCCGTCTCGGCGGGGAGCGGTTCTCCCGGAGGGATGGCCGGGCCGGCGCCGGGGTCATCCTCGAGGAACCGGATCACCAGATCGAAGACCTCCCTTTCCCGCTTCAAGCCGATCTGCGAGCGGCCGACGGTATCGAGGGGCGGCGGGGGATCGCGGAGGAGCTTGACGCTGTCCTCGGCCACCAGGAAATCGCCGTGCTCGGGAATCAGGAAGATGAATTCAAAGCCGGCGATGATCAGGTGGTAGTGCCCGAGGGTGAACGGGCCCTTGTCCCCGGCGACGCCGTAGTACTGAACCTGGGGATTGAGGAAATCGCGGGTCTCCCGCTGGAAATTGAGGTCGGGGCAGCGGTTGTTGAGGTTCAAAGCCTGCAGGAAGGGGCTGTGGGTCCGCATCTCCTCCTCGGCGTGGCCCCCGAGCCACTTGTAGATGTCGACGATGAGCTCCCCCAGCTTCTTGAGGATGATGTTCTTGACGTTTTTCAGCCACTCCTCGAAGGCCTCCAGCAGCCGCCAGAGATCCTGCCCGTGGCTGGGCGTGCCCAGCATGGCGATCTTGCGGATGCTCTCCTCCTCCCAGCGGAAGTTGGCCAGCCAGCGGGCCTCGAGCCCGCCTTGGTTGTGCCCCACCAGGTCGACCTTTTTCACCCCGTAGGCCCGCTTCATGGCTTTGATCTTTTCGTTGACCTGCTCCGCCAGGAGGGGAATGCTGCCGTTGTGGGGCTCGAGGGTCATGGTCTCGATGGAAAAAAAGCCGGCCTGGACGTCGGCCCGCTCCCGGAAGAAGGCGAGGAAATTGTCCCAGGCGGCGGCCGACGACAGGAGGCCGTGGATCAAGATGACCGGCGTCCGTAGGATCCGCACGTTCTTCACCGCCGGCGCCGACCACGCTCCATCCTTGTCCCGGACCAGGAACTCGATTTTGTGCTCGCCGACCTCGGCGTAGCTGGCGTTGTAAGAGTCGCTCGACGACGCCGGCTGGCCGTTGTCCTTCCACAAGTATGCCGTGATGACCCCCCCATCTTCATCGATGCCGTAGCCCCGCAGCCGGATCTCCTGGTCGAGGACCGCCGCCGGCCTCCCCTGGCCGTCGCTGATCAATCCCTGGGCCTGGGAAATGGTGGCCGCGGGGGGCTTGTTCACCCGCAAGGCCCGGATGTCCTCCGGCGACCACTGGTTCTTGTCATCCTGGGCCTTGAAGTAAATCACGTGGGTGGCGGGGGTGAGCGCCTCGGTGGCGAAGTTTGCATTTTGGGGGTCTTCCCAGAGCTTGCCGTCGCGGTGGGAGCGCCAGGAGTAGTTCTGGATCCGGTCGCCCGGATCGGGATCGGCGGCGGTCCCCGCAAAGCTCACCCGCTCGCGCCACTGGGCCACCGGGAAGGGGTCGATTCGGGTGATGGCCGCCTCGGGGGGATCGTTGGCGCTCGCGTAAACCATCCCTTTCTCCTTCCCCTGCCGGGTCTCCGCGGTCACCCAGACGCTCATTTTCTTCTCGCCGGGCCTGTACCAGTACCGGATGGCTCCGGGAACGGGATTGGCGTCGAGCGGGCCGTTGTCATCGATCTGGAGATTCCTGCCGCCGGGATCGAAGACGATGAAAGGCAGGAAGTAGCGCGTGTCGTTGTTGGGAGCGACCATGTCCGGCTCCGCTTCATAAATCTCCTTTTTGATCTCATCTTCCCTGAGGGAGCCGTGCCCCGCTTTTTCCGCCTGCCAGGGATCTTCTCGAGTGGTGGAAACGTAGAGCTCGCGGCCCAGGACGTAGAGGCTGGTGATCCCGTAAGGGCTGCTGTGGCTGACCTGGCCCTTCTTGCTGGTGAAGGTCTGCCCCTCCACGGTCAAGGCGAGTTCGTAATAGGTGGACTCGTAGTCCGGAGCGACCTCGAGGCCGGTAAGGAGGAGCTTGGTTCCGATGGGCTGGGACTCGGGCTTTTTGATGGAATCGCTTCCCGAGACGAAGTTGCCCAACCAGTCAAAAGTCAGTTTTTGCCGGCCGCGGACGTAAAAGAGGCCATCCCACCAGCCTCTCCCTTGATGCCATCCCGCGCTCCAGGCCCGGCCGTAGACGTGGAGGAGGTTGTTGTTCACGGAATAAGTGACTTCCCCGCGGGCGACCGAGAGCGGGACGGCGCTCACCTCGTCAATGACGAAAGCGGGGTCGATGGTGAAGTCGGCGGTCCGGGCGGTGGTCTCGGACTTCCCCCAGTCGTTTCCCCTCTCGACCAAAAAATGAAAAACGGCCCGCTCGTCATCCCTTTGCAGGTACCAAGCGGTCCTGGTCCCCATGGGGGTGACGGCGTAGGAGAAGGAGACTTCCGGATTGAAGCTCCCCTCGGCCCTCAGCCGCCAGTCGAAAGGCAGGTCCTGGGCGAAGGCGCCTCCGGCAAGGAAAGAACCGAAGACGCCGAGGGCCGCGAGGAAAGAAAAAGAAATGGCCAGAAATTGATGCCGGACTTTTCGACGCTCCATGAGTCCACCCCCAAACTGGCTGACTCGTATTGACAATATCTCTTCTTGAGATTTATTGCAGAAAAAGTTAAATCGGGCAATGACTTTGGTCACTAAGCGGAGCCTATCAAGATTCCCGCCAGGAAGACCAGGACGCCGCCGACCACCACTTGAAAAACGGCGGCGAGGAAGGGAGTGTCCATGTAGCGTTTGCGGATCCAGGCGATCGCCAGCAGCTCCAGGCCCACCACCATGGTCGCGACGGCGGTGGCGATGCCAAAGTGCGGAATCAGGAAGGGGATGGCATGCCCGACGCCGCCGATGAAAGTCATCAGACCGCAAATGAAGCCTCTCAGCCATGGCCGGCCCCGGCCCGTCAAGCTGCCGTCATCGGAGATGGCTTCGGCGAATCCCATGCTGATGCCGGCGCCGACCGAGGCCGCAATGCCGACCAGCAGCGCCTGCCAGCTGCTCCGGGTGGCGAAGGCAGCCGCAAAGAGCGGCGCCAGCGTCGACACCGACCCATCCATGAGGCCGGCCAGCCCCGGCTGCACGACTTGCAGGACGAAGAGCCGGCGAGCGATTCGGCTCTCCTCTTCCCGTTCCTCCGCCGGCATCCGGTCCGGATCCAGCTCCGCGGAACGGCTCTCGTGACGCCGCTCTTCTTCAGCCAGATCGCCCAGGAGCTGCCGGATCTCGGCATCGGTGGTTTGTTCCGCCGCGCGGCTGTAGAATCGCTGGGTCTCGAGCTCCATCAGGGCGACGCGCTGGCGGATTTCCTTGGCATCGAAGGAACGGAGCGCGTGGAGGGGATCTCGAGACACGAAGCCGCGCACATCCTGCCGGCGCACCAGCGGGATCTCGTTGCCGTATTTTTTTTGAAAAAGTTCAATCAAGCGATGCCGGTGGGAATCCTCTTCGGCGCGCATCTGATCCAGCGCCGAAGCGGCCTTGGGAAAATTAGGCCGCAAACGCCTGCTGAACTCTTGAAAGATCCGGCCATCTTCCTCCTCGAGCGAAATGGCCAGCGCCAGGACCTCGGGAGGAGAAAGTTCCTTGAAGCGTCGTTTCATGAGTTTTGCCTGGACGAGATATTCCTACTCTGACTGTCGAGCGGTTATCTTAAGGGCCGGGCCTTGCTTCTCCAGAAAATTCGCCGATCACTCCGCTCGGGGGATGGCCTTGATCCAGCAGGCCTCCTCGAGCCTCAAGCCCCGCCTTTCGGCCCAGAGCGCCAGGGCCTTTTCCACCCCCTCCAGGTCGCCGGAGCCGAGCAGGCGGCAGTCCTCGAGGCCGTAGCCGGGCGGCGAGCTCCCGGAGTAGCCGTTCAGGGTGGGGATGCCGGACCCGAGCTGCGCCCACTGGGCATCGAGGTGATACCGGTGCGCTCCTCGCGCCTTGGCCCGATCCGCCGCCGGCGTGTAGAGGAAAGCGCGGCAGCTCCGATCCACCGCCCTGGACAGAGCCGCCACCTCGGCGCGGACCGCCATCTTGTCATAGGAGGAGGTGGTGTGCCCCTGCTCCAGGACGGCGGCCGCCGAGGCCAGGAGAAGCGCCCAGCGCCCCTTGCAAGACTCGAGGAAAAGGGCCAGCCCCAGGGAGGCCGGCAGCAGGAAGAGGAGCGCGATCCGCGACAGCGCGCGAATGGCGCCGGCGCCGGGAATCACCGGAAAGAGGAACTGCCACAAGCTCGACCCCGGCAGAAAGGCCGTCACGCTCAAAAAAAGGGTCGCGGCGCTCAAGGCCAGGAGGCGGACCGGCGCCCGCTGCCGGAAACGGCAAAATCCGATCAGGACGAGAAGGGTCGTGATCGGGCCGATTCCGAGGGAGTGCTCCGCCGGATAGCGGAAAGAGCGGAAGGGGGGGAGCTTCCCCAGCCAGCCGTAAAGCCAGCTCCCCTCTCCGGGATAGATCCACGAGGCCAGGCTCGGCAGCATGTACGTGACCTGATGGTAGGTGCGCGGCCCGACCTCGCGGCTGGCTCCGTAGTAAGGCCAGGCCAGCGGCAGGAGCAGCAGCCCGCTCGCCATGGCGCCCAGGGCGATGGCCCAGCCATGGGCTTTGAGAATTCTCAGGAGCGGAGCGCGGCAAGCCGGCAGCGCCGCCGCCCAGAGGGCCGCCACCGCCAGGCCGACCAGCAGGAACCAGCCGAGATAAAGCGAGGCGTAGAGCTGCCCTGCCACGCCGAGGAAGAAGAGGGCGATCCACCCGGCCTTGAAAGTCCCGCCGGCCCCTTTACCGGCATCGCCTTTACCGGCATCGCCGCCATCGAAAAGCCGCGCCAGGGCCGCCGCCGCCAGGACCGAGTACCACTGCGGCAGGAGCTGGGGATGGCCCAGCTGCGCGGTCCGGGAGCTGGCGAAGGCGAAGAGAAAAGCGCCGGCGCAGGAGGCGCCCGTCCCGAGGCGCAGGCAGCGCCGGAGGAGAAACCAGGCGGCGAGGTAGTTGAGGGTTGCCGCCGAGAGCATCCACATCTGGAAGGAGGTGTCGGGAGGCAGGCCGGCGGCCCGCCACGGCCAGTAAAGCGGCGCCGCGCCGAGGAGGTTCTCCGAGTAAGCGAGGACGTTCTCCGCCGGGTAAAAAAACGGCGGGCTCCAGAAGCGCTCGTGGCCGGGGGCGCCGCCGAGCCACCGCCAGCCGTGCTCGAGGATGTAGTTCACCAGGCGGGGATCGCCGGGATCGGTCTGAACCTCCTTCAAACCCGAAAGCAGCGTGGGATGGAAGGCCCAGAGCAACCCGAGCAGCCAGAAGGCTGGCGGCAGCATCAGCTTTTGAAGAAAACAGATCGAACCTTCCCCGGTCCTCAAGCCTTCCCCCGGTAAAATTCCCGGATCGCCCCCACCACCCGCTCTTTTTGCGATCCGGTCAGCTCCGGATAGACCGGAATCGCCAGCGACTCCCGAGCCGCCTTTTCGCTGTTCGGGAAGTCGCCTTCCTGGTAGCCCAGGGGGCGGAAGCACTCCTGGAGATGCAGCGGCACCGGGTAGTAGATTTCGCAGCCGATGCGCCGGCTCCGGAGATGCTCCTTCAGCCGGTCGCGGTCCTTCGCCAGGATCACGTACTGGTTGAAGACGTGGCGATCGGGCGGGATCTCCGGAAGGACGACCTCCTTCCCCGCCAGGCCGGCTTCGCTGAAGCGGCGCTGGTAGTCGAGGGCGTTGGCCTGGCGAGCTTCGCTCCAGGAGTCGAGGCGGCGCAGCTTGACCCGCAGCCCCGCCGCCTGCAGGGCGTCGATCCGGAAGTTGCCGCCGATGTGCTTGTGGCAGTACTTGGGCTTCATGCCGTGCACGCGCAGGACCCGCATCTTCTCGGCCAGGTCCGGATCCCGCGCGGTGACCAGCCCGCCATCGCCGTAGCCGCCGAGGTTTTTCGACGGAAAAAACGAGAAGCAGCCGGCCTCGCCGAAAGAGCCGGCGCGCCGGCCGCCCCGTTCGGCGCCGATCGCCTGGGCGGCGTCCTCGATCACCTTCAAGCCGCGCCGCCGCGCCATCGCCAGGATCGCCTCCATGTCGGCGCAGCGGCCGAAGAGATGCACCGGCAGGAGAGCGCGCGTCCGCGGGGTGATGGCCGCCTCGAGGCGGGCCGGATCGAGGTTGAAGGTCCGCAGGTCGATGTCGAGGAAGACCGGCCGCGCCCCGGCCCGGTGGATGGAGCCGGCGGTGGCGAAGAAGGTGTAAGGCGTGGTGATGACCTCGGCGCCCGGTCCGATCTCGAGCGCCATGAGGGCGAGGAGCAGCGCGTCGGTGCCGGAGGAGACCCCCACCGCATGGGGGACGCCGCAGTAAGCCGCCACTTCCCGCTCCAGAGCCTCCACCTCCGGCCCCAGGATGAACTGCTGGCCATCGATGACCCGCTCCATAGCCGCCATCACCTCGCCACGGATCGAGCGGTGCTGCGTCTTCAAGTCGAGTAAGGGAATCTCCTCCACCAATGCCGCATCCATCATCTTGCTTCTTGCTTCTCCTTGCGCTCCAGAGGATCCTGCACCGACGCCATGGCCTTGGAAAGTTCCGATCGCAACCGGCCGAGGACCGGCAAAGCCTCCTTTTGAGAAGCCAGATTATGTACCTCGCCGGGATCCTTCACAAGATCGTAAAGCTCATTTTCCGCCCCCGGCTCGAAGTGCCAGACCAGCTTCCAGGCGGGGGTGCGAAGCAGGCGCATGCGGGCGCGGGTGTAGTGGTGCATGTCGTACTGGCCGAAGAGGGTGTCATCCCAGGAAGCCGCGGCGGCGGCGCCGTTTCGCGCCAGGGGGAGGAAGTCGCGCCCCCGGCAGGCGTATCCCTCGGGCGGGGCCACCCCCGCCATGGCCAGGATAGTCGGGAAATAGTCGAGGTTGGAAACCACCTTCTCGACGCGGGTGCCCGGCCGGATGACCCCTGGCCAGCGCAGGGCCATGGGGACGCGGATCGACTCCTCGAAGCAGTTCGGCCGGTGGCCGGTCTTCCCCTCGACCAGCCAGGCGGCGTTCCCCTTGTGATGGAGGCCGTGCTGGCCGATCATGGTGCCGTTGTCGCTGGTGAAGAAGACCGCGGTTTTCTCCGAGAGCTTCAGGTCGTCGAGGGCCTGAAGCAGCCGCCCCACGCTCCGGTCCATGGAGGAGATGCTGCTGTAGTACTCGCGCTTCAATTTTTTCACCTTAACGGCCGGCAGCCCCGGAACCTCGGGCACCGCCGGATCCAGCTTCTCGTAAAGGCGCTCGTCCTCCTCCGCCACCGGCGTGTAGGGGGCGTGGGGCGCGCGGAAGTGCAGGCAGAGGAGGAATTTCTCGTGCCGATTCTTCTCCAGGAAGCGGATGGCCTGCTCCGCCAGCACCTCGGAGGCATAGCCTTCGAAGGTCCGGGGCTTCCCCTCGACTTCCAGGGTGGGATTCTTCGGATCGATCCCTCCAGCCAGGAAGCCGACGAAGTGATCGAAGCCGTTCAGCGTCGGATGGTAGCGCGCCGCCGTCCCCAGGTGCCACTTGCCGATCAGCGCCGTCTTGTACCCGGCTTTTTGAAGCAGCTTCGGCCAGGTGATGGCTTCCGGCGCCAGGCCGACCTCCGGCTCCTTCTTGGGATCGATCCAGTCCTCGATCCCCAGCTCGGTGGGGACCTTCCCCGTGAAGAGGCTGGCGCGCGAGGGAGAGCACACCGGCGTTATCGTGAAGGCGTTGAGGAAGAGCGCCCCCGCGGCAGCGAGGCGGTCGAGGTTCGGGGTCTTCACCTCCGCGTTGCCGTAGGCTCCCATCCCCCAGCGCGCCTGGTCATCGGTATAGATGAAGATGATGTCAGGAGGCTCCCGGGCCGCGGCCGGACCAGGCCCGGCCATCCAGAGAAACAAGACCAGGATCAGGAAACCGGCGAACATTCGAGTCATCCTGCGGTGCATCGGTCATTTCCAATAAACCGGCTCGATAGCGTGATCGTTTCGGTTGCCCAACGGCAACTGACACTATTATGCCGCAATCCTCCCAAAAGCCAACGCGACAAAACCCTTGCAGGCGAAATCCCCGGTGGCGACAATGACCCTACTTTGTTTTCCGAACGCGACAGGATCCTACAGGAGATTTGCCCATGAAATTGAATCCAATCCTCAGCCGCCGGCGGTTCGTGAAGGCCGCCGCCGCGGCCCTGGCCGCCCCGGCCCTTGTGCCCAGCTCCATTTTCGGCAGGGCGGGCAATGCCGCCCCCAGCGAGCGCATCGCCGTCGGCGTGATCGGCTGCGGCAAGATGGCGAACGACTACCATCTGAGCACCTTGCTCACTTTCCCGGACGTCCAGATCGTCGCGGTCTGCGAGGTCGACAAGAACCGGCGCGAGCACGCCCGAAAGCGCGTGGAGGGGGCTTACAGCAAGGACTCGGCATACCAGGGCTGCGCCGAGCACATCGACTTCCGCGAGCTGATCGCCCGGAAGGACATCGACGCCGTCCTCATCGCCACCCCGGATCACTGGCACGCCATCCCCATCATCGAAGCCTGCAAGACGAAGAAGGATGTCTACTGCGAAAAGCCGCTCACCTTGACCATCGCCGAGGCCAAGCGCTGCATCGACGCCGTCCGCAAGCACGAGCGGGTGATGCAGACCGGCAGCCAGCAGCGCTCCAGCGTCTTCGGGCCGTTCCGCCTGGCGTGCGAGATCGTGCGCAGCGGGCGCCTCGGCAAGGTGAAGACCGTCAGCGTCGGCGTCGGCGGGCCGAGCCGGTGGTGCGACCTCCCCGAGGAGCCCATGGAGCCCGGCCTCGACTGGGACCTGTGGCTGGGCCAGGCCCCCAAGCGCCCTTACAACTCGGTCCTCAGCCCCCGCGGCGTCCACAACCACTTCCCCAACTGGCGGGCCTACCGCGAGTACTCCGGCGGCGGGTACACCGACTTTGGCGCCCACCATTTCGACATCGCCCAGTGGGCGCTGGGCATGGACGAGTCGGGGCCAGTGGAGATCATACCGCCCGAGGACCCCAATGCCACGAGCGGCGTGAAGTACCTTTACGCGAACGGCGTGGAGATGATCCACGGCGGGCCGGGCGGCTGCGTGTTCACCGGCACGGCCGGGACGCTGCGCATCGACCGCGGCCACCTGACCAGCGAGCCAGAGAGCATCGTCAAGGAGCCGCTCGGCGAGAAGGACGTCCACCTCTACAAGTCGCCGGGCCACCATCGCAACTGGATCGACTGCATCCGCTCGCGGAAGCGGCCGGTGGCGGACGTCGAGATCGGCGCGCGCTCGGTCACGGTGGCGCATCTCGGCAACCTGGCCTACTGGTACCACCGCAAACTGCGCTGGGATCCGAAAAACTGGAAGTTCGCCGGCGATGAAGAGGCCAACCGGTGGCTCGACCGCGAGCGCCGCGGCCCCTGGAAGCTGCCCGAGGCGTGATTTCGGCGTGGTCACGGACGCTGCGGATCCTTCTCTTATGCCGTCGCCCTTTCCGGGTATGGACCCTTACATCGAAGACCCCGAAATATGGAGTGATTTCCATGGCGGCATGGCTAATGAGATTCGCGGGGAGTTGAACAGAATTCTTCAGCCTCGATACGTGGCCAGGCTGACGCCCCGCGTGACCTATGAAATCGTGGAAATTGCCGAGAGGCGTGAGGTCCGTCCGGATGTGGGCGTCCCGCAGCCTCGAACGCCTGCCGGGCAGACCGCCGGAACGGCGGCCGCGGTGACGGCCGCGCCGGTCGAGAGCCTGGTTCAGATGGAGCTGCCCTTGCGCCTTTACACTGTTGAGGTCCGCGAGACCGGCACGCTCCGCCTGGTCACCGCAATAGAGATCCTTTCCCCCGTGAACAAGCGCCCCGGTCACGAAGCCTATCAGGACTATCTGCGTAAGCGCCGCGAACTTCTGCGATCCCGCCGGGCCGGCCAGCTCGATGCCGGTGATCTTCAAGTTCTCGGCGGCGATGCCGATGGACCAGCCCGAAGCTCCTCTTGGCAGGCTCGGCGTTAAAAGCACAACCGATACTTCGAACGTCTGCATGTCTCCGGGCGATCCCGACAGCTCGGCAGGGCAGCCCTCAAAGCTCAAGCTCAACCCTTCAAGGGCCAGTGCCGCCGCCGGCGCGTAATGGTTGCAGTCGATGCCGTCGGGGGTGGGATCGTGGCCGCCTTCCGGAAAGGGAGGGGGCGGGGCACGGCCGCCGTCGAAGTAATACTCGAGGGAAAAGACCGGATCGCTAGTGTCGATGCGCCCATCGTCGTTAAAATCGGCGGCATCGAGACAGCCGTTGGCTGGTGCCGATGCACCGTCGAAGCTCCAATTGAACACGGCGATCGGGTCCGATATGCCTACGAAGCCGTCCGCATCCAAGTCACCGCGCACGAAAGGCGCCTGCTCGCAAGCATCGAGATCGCCGTCCCGGTCGAGGTCTTCTCCGAGGCCCTGGAGGATTTCGTAGTCATCGGGAATTTTGTTCTTGTTGCAGTCGGGATCGCAGGCGTCCCACTGGCCGTTGTTGTTCCGGTCCTGGCGGCTTGAGAGCGGCGCGTTCCAGAAGATCTTGGCGTCGAGGTCCACAAAGGTGACAAGGAGGTCGGTGCGGTCGTCGTCGTCCAGGTCCGCGGCCATCATATTTTGGAAACTAGTCGGTGAAACCGCCGGCGCCGTCATTCTTGAGAATTGAAACGCTGTGGCTTTTCTTATTGGCGACGGCGAGGTCGAGGTCCTTGTCGCCATCCAAGTCCGCGGCCGCATGCGAATCCCCAACCGTGGGGATGTGGACCGGCTCGCTGAAGGATCGTCCTCCTTGATTGAGTAGGATGGAAAGGCCGCCCGAGGCGGAGGAGTAGTTGGTTGCTGCAAGGTCGGGGTCCCGGTCTCCTTCCAGGTCACTGGCTACGACGGTCACAGGCCGGAAGTGAAATAAGAGGGTTTCAGGGGACCAGGAGTCAAAGATCTCCTCGCTGTCGGTCACGCCGTTACCGTCGCAGTCCTCCGCCCCGGCGCTCGAAGGGTCAAGAGCCGCCAGAAACCCGAACATCAATGACCACGCCGTCCATCGTCTCATGAGAAACTCCTTGAAAATTGTTTGGCAAATTCAATCATCGCCCTACCCATCCATCTCCAAAAACGGGATGTCCCGGGACAGGTTTTTTTTGAAAATTTCAGGCTGCTCTAAGCAGCTTTAATTGAACGATTTACCTTTCGACCCGAAACCTTCACCAGAAGAGCCGGCCGCCTGCGGCCAGGGTTTCCGTCCTCGCGAAGCCGCCTTTCCCGTCATTATAAAAGATGGTGACGCTGTCGGATCTCACGTTGGTGACCGCGAGGTCGAGGCTACCGTCCCCGTCGAGATCGTCGGTCCGGACGAAGAGGGGGGCGAATCCGCTGCCGAGGGAGATCGGCTTCTCGAAGGTCCCGTCCCCCAGGTTGAGGAGGAGCCCCACAAAGCTCAGATCCCCCGCTCCTGCCAGGTCGAGCTGGCCGTCCCGGTCGAAGTCGCCGATGGCCACGGAGGAGACATCGAAGCCGGTCGAGATTTCAGCCGCCTCCCCGGCGTAAGCGCCCTCGCCGCGATTCTTCAAGATGGAGATCCCGGGAGGGCTCTCGTGGGCCACGGCGAGGTCGAGATGGCGGTCGCCATCGAGGTCGCCGGCCGCGAAGTCGCGGGCGGATCCCCCAATTTTATAGTGAACCGCTGGCTCGAACCGCCTCGATCCTTGGCTCCGGAGGACGGAGACATCCTTCACGATCGACTGCGGGCTGATGGCGTTGGTGGTGACCAGGTCGTTTTTCCCGTCCCCATCGACATCGATAATATTGATGAAATTGGGACCGGGGCCGGTTTCCAAAACCGTCTTAACTCCCCAGCCGGTCCCTCCTCCGTTCCAGAGGATGGTCAAGCTGTTCGAGCGCAGGGTGATGTGAGCGAGGTCCGGGCGCCCATCCCCATCGAGGTCCCCCGCGGCGATGCGGCCGGGATAGTCTTCGAAGGGAATCTCGAAACCCGCGGCGAAGCGGCCGCTGCCCCCGTTATACAGGCAGACCAGGTCGCGCCACCTCTGGTTCGCCCATAGAAGGTCCGCGGCCCGGTCACCGTTCAAGTCCAGCGCGGCCAGGGAGAACGGCAAGTCCCCCGCGGGCAGCTTCCGCGCCCGGCCGAAGGAGCCGCCGCGGTTGAAGAAGAGTGCAATCGAGTCCGGGGAGAGGTCCTGTTGGTCCCCCGTATTGGCGATGGCGAGATCCGGCTTGGCGTCGCCGTTCAAGTCGGCGATGGCGAGATCGTTGGGCAAGAGCGGCCGGCGCGGCGACGCCAGCCAGGCCCCCAGCGCCGCGAAGAGGGCCATGTACCGCAAGGTGCCGACGACTTCGCCGGACTGCGTCAGGTCGTCATCGTCCTTCGCCTTGGCCAGCCCGAAGTCGGAGACCCAGACGCCGCCGCGGCCATCGATGAGGAGATTGGCCAGCTTGAGGTCGCGGTAGAGCATGAAGAAGACGGCTGGAAAGGCCAGATGTGGGACGCCATCGTGATCGGCGGCGGCCACAACGGACTGATTGCCGCCGCTTACCTCCCCCGCGCCTGCCGCGGGGAGGACGAAGCCCCGCGAGGACGGCCTTGGCCTCCCCTCTCTCACCGTGAAGCTCAAGTTCGAGCTGCCGCCGGAGGAGCACGAACTCGTCTCCAAAGCGATCGAGAAGGCCGCCCGCCTCGAGGTGCGGTCCGGGATCGACGGCCTGGGAAGTAACGGGGCCAGCCGCCGCCATTATCGAGGTAGGGGAGGGAGAAAGTCTCCCTCCCCCCTCACGGATCCGGACTTGCAGATTTCCAGCATCCGGCTCTTCGGGCCATAGGTTCGCTACGTGGCCAGAACTGAGTG
>JACQVS010000211.1 GCA_016209605.1 Planctomycetota bacterium | reverse complement strand
CGACGCAGCCTTATTAACCGGAGAAATAAGGCGAGGAGGCCCAACGCAGTATGGCGCCTTCGCAGCCGGCCCCAGTTCTGTTGCAGAGTGGCCGGATGGGGTTTTGGGACAGGCTCTATACTTCCTGGTGGCGGGGCTGCTGTTCTGGGCCTCTTCCGGTTTGGCGAGCGAAACCGTCTGGCTCTCCTCCCTCGACCTCGGCAAGACGCGGCAGGGCTGGGGGAAGCCGCAGGCTTCGAGGTCGGTCACCGAGAAGCCGATTTCCATAGCCGGCCGGAAGTTCGACCAGGGCATTGGAACGCACGCCCCCAGCGTGCTCTATATCGATCTGAGCGCTGGATCGGAACGATTCCTTGGGGCCGTGGGGGTCGACGATGCCGTTTTGCAGCAGCCGGCCTCCGTGGCCTTCAAGGTGATCGGCGACGGCAAGACGCTCTGGCAGTCGGGGGTGATGAAGGCGGGCGATCCTGCCAGAACTGTCGACCTGGATGTCACGGGGTTGAAGACCCTGGTGCTGGTGGTGAGCGATGGGGGGGATGGCATGAACTTTGATCACGCCGACTGGGCGGAGGCCCGGCTGATCGCGAGGCCCGGCCTCGCCCGGCCGCAAACTGCCGATCCGCCGCGTGAGGAAGCGGTGATCTTGACCCCCAAGCCGCCGCGGGAGCCGCGCCTCAACGGCGCTCGAGTTTTCGGCGTCCGGCCGGGCTCGCCGTTCCTCTTCACCATTCCGGCAACCGGCGAGCGGCCCATGACCTTCGCCGCCGACCACCTGCCCGAGGGCCTGGCGGTCGACGCCGGCACCGGCCAGATCACCGGCGTGGTGCGGCAAAAGGGGGAGCATTCCGTCACCTTGCGGGCCAGAAACGCGCTGGGGGAGGCCAGCCGCCCCTTCAAGATCGTCTGCGGCGACACCCTGGCGCTCACGCCCCACATGGGCTGGAACAGCTGGTATGTCTGGGAAAACCACGTCACCGACCGGATCCTGCGCCAGGCGGCCGACGCCATGGTGTCGAGCGGCCTCATCGACCATGGCTATATGTACGTGAACATCGACGATTGCTGGTCGGTGAAGCCGGGATCGACCGACCCCTCCCTCGGTGGCGCGCCGCGCGATGCCCAGGGGAAGGTCAACGCCAACCAGCGCTTCCCCGACATGAAGGCGCTCACCGGCTATATCCACTCGAAAGGGCTCAAGGCCGGCATCTACATCTCCCCCGGCCCGCTCACCTGCGCTGGGCACGCGGGGAGCTACCAGCACGAGGAGCAGGATGCGCGGCGCTTTGCCGAGTGGGACTTCGACTTCCTCAAATACGATTGGTGCTCCTACGGGCAGATCGCCAAGGACCAGAGCCGGGAGGAGCTGCAAAAACCCTACCGGCTGATGAGCGGTATCCTGAGCCAGCTCGACCGCGATATGGTCTTCAACCTCTGCCAGTACGGCATGGGGAACGTCTGGGAGTGGGGGCGGGAGGTGGGCGGAAACAGCTGGCGCACCGCCGGCGATCTGGGCCTGAGCTTTGAAGGGATTCCGGCGGCGCTCTTCCGCGACGGCTTCGGAAACAACGGCCGGGAGAGATGGGCCGGCCCCGGCGGCTGGAACGATCCCGATTACCTGCTCCTCGGCTTCCTGAGCAACTGGAAGGGCGGCACGGCGCCCACGCCGCTGACTCCCAACGAGCAGTACACCCACGTGTCGCTGTGGTGCCTGCTCGCGGCGCCGCTCATCTTCAGCGGCGACATTACCCGCATGGACGAGTTCACCTTGAGCTTGCTCACGAACGACGAGGTGCTCGAGGTGGACCAGGACCCGCTGGGCAAGGCAGGCCGGCGGGTGGCGGCAGAGGATGATCTGGAAGTGTGGGCCAAGGACATGGAAGATGGCTCGAAGGCGGTGGGCCTCTTCAACCGCGGCGAGATGGAGGCGGCGGTCGCCGCCCGATGGGGCGACCTGGGAGTCGAGGGAAAGCAGCGCGTTCGGGATTTGTGGCGGCAGAAGGACCTGGGAGTGTTCGAAGGCCAGTTCCAGGCGCCGGTGCTTAGGCACGGGGTGGTTCTGGTGCGGCTGTCAAAAAACTAGTGACGGTCACTAGTTTTTTCGGCGAGCGCCGGATCTTCTGGAATCCACACCACCATTTCCCCCGGCTGGCGGTGGTCCCAGGCGTAGTAGGGGATGGCGGTGACGGCCACCTTCTTGGGCGCCGGCGCCTCCCGGTATAGATCCTCCTCGCTCCAGCCGCTCGGTTCGGACACCACCCCGGCGCCCCGGAGCACCGTCACGCCGCCGAGGAGCGAGGGGACATGCTCCGCCTCGATCTGGGCATCCCGCGGCAGCGCGATGCGGCGCACGGAGATGGAGTGGTCGGCCCCCTCGAGGCAGTAGACGAGGGGCCCGCGCCGGAGGGCCACCCGCCCCTGGTTCCCCTTGACGGCGGGGTGGGACTCGACGCGGCGGACCGGCATCGGGAGGTCGAGATCGACGGCGTCGCCTTTCTTCCACAGCCTGCGAATGGGGAGGATGCCTTTGACGGCCGCCGCCATGTCGATGGGCGCGCCGTTCAAGCTGGCGGCGGCGCCACGGCACCAGCCGGGGATTCGCAGCGCCAGGGTGAACTCCGGCGCGGCCTCGTTCTCGGGCTCAATCCGCAGGCGCACCTTCCCCGACCAGGGATAGTCGGTCTCCTGGACCACCTGCACCGCGCCGGCCGCCGGCATCGGGATCTTCGCCTTGCCGGCGATGTAAAGGTTCACCCACAGGGAGTCCTCCTTCCGCGCGTAGACGTAGCCGCCCAGCGACGGCAGGAAGCGAACGATGTTCGTGGGGCAGCAGGCGCAGTCGAACCAGGGCTGGCGGTGGTGGCGGCCGCGGCTGGCGAGGGGATTGACGTAAAAGAACTTCTCTCCGTCGAGCGAGACGCCGGAGAGCAGGCCGTTATATAGCACCTGCTCGAGGACGTCGCCGAAGCGCCCTTCGCCGTGGAGGAGGAAGAGGCGGTGGTTCCAGAGAGCCATGCCGATGGAGGCGCAGGTCTCGGCGTAGGCGCTGTCGTTGGGCAGGTCGTAGTCGACGGTGAAGCCCTCGTTGTGCGCCGAGGGGCCGATGCCGCCGGTGATGTACATCTTCTTGTAAACCACGTTTTGCCACAGCCGATCCATGGCGCCGATGAAGCCGGGATCGCCGGTCAGCGCCGCCGCGTCGGCGACGCCGGTGTAGAGGTACATGGCACGCACGGCGTGGCCGCGGATGTCGCTTTGCTCGCGCACCGGCAGGTGGTCCTGGCAGTAGTCGCCGTAGAGCTTGCGCTTGCAGTCGCGGCCGCGCTCATCGAGGAAGAACTTGGCCAGGTCGAGATAGCGCTTCTCGCCGGTGATGCGGTGGAGCTTCACCAGGGCCAGCTCGATCTCCTCGTGGCCAGCGACGCCGTGCTGCTTCTCCGGCCCGAACACCGAGTCGATGTGGTCGGCGTAGCGGCGGGCGACGTCGAGGAGGGTCCTCTTGCCGGTGGCCTGGAAGTGGGCCACCGCCGCCTCGAAGAGGTGGCCGGCGCAGTAAAGCTCGTGTTTCACCGGCAGGTCGGTCCAGCGCTTCCCCTTTTCCACCAGGGTGTAATAGGTGTTCAGGTAGCCGTCGGGCTGCTGGGCGGCGGCGATCTTGGCGATGATCCGGTCCAGGTCCGCCTCGAGCGCCGGATCGGGATGGCCGGCGAGGGTGTAGGAGGCGCCTTCGATCATCTTGAAGACGTCGGAATCGTTGAAGTAAATTCCCTGGAATTCTCCCGGCTCGAGGCCCGCGGCCCGGGCGAAGTTGGCGAGGCGGCCGGTGCTCTCGCAGGTGCGGATATTGTGCGGCACGGTCTTCAGGCGGTTGGTCTCGAGCCGCGGCGCCCAGAAGGCATCCTCGAGGCGCACCTGGGTGAAGGGAACGGGCTCCAGCCGGCTGGGGAGGTGGATTTGCTGAAGGAGGGATGGAAGCACCGAGATAATGGCGATGGCGGGGATCATTTTTTGTTCTCCGGGCCCTTCAAGGCGCGCTCCTTCATCTGGGCGACGAATTTTTTGAGGCAATCCTTGCTGCAAAAACGCAGCTCGCGGTTGCCTTCGAAGTACCGGCCGCCCGGCTGGTCCCACTCGAATTTCTTGCCGCAGACCGGGCAGCTCGCCACCGGCGGCGGGTCCTTGATCTCCTCGTATCCCGGCGGGAGCTCGAAGATCTCGGTGTTGACCTCCGACTCCTTCACCTGAACGCACTCGGCCTTGAGGTCATAGGACGGCAGGGCGGTGATGACCTTGATCTCCGCCTCGAGCGGAAAGCCTTCGACCGGGTCGATTTTCTGGAGCACTTCTTCGGAAAAGGCGCCGAGGCGCCGGTAGAGCTGGTAAAAGCTCTTGCCGCCGCCGATGTCCCTGGTCATCCAGGCGCGCACCACCCGGCGGCCATTTTCGGTGACCAGGACCTCCTGGCAGTTGTAGCCGAGGATGGGCCGGATCCCGCCCGTCTTCACCTCGACGAGGCGCTTGCCATCCCGGCGCAGATGGTTTTGCTTGAGCAGATCCTCTTGCTCGGCCGCAGAGAACTTCGGCATGCGGCGCAGCATGTCCTGCTCGAAGATGTCCCGATCCACCTGCAGCCGGTTCAAGTCGCCGGCGTGCACCCGGTACTGGCGCGCCGAGTCGAAAATTTCGTAGATCCTGGGAGTTTCCAGATCGAGCCGCAGGATGATTCGATTCGCTCCCCTTTCGGACATCTTGGCCTCTTTGGCGCCGGCTTCCCCTTCCGCCACGAGAGCCTCGATGGCCAGGCGCTGGCCGCTCAGCTCCACCGTCACCCGGTGCAGCGCCGGCTTTTCCTCCTTCTGGCCGGGGCGCTGCAGGCCCGGCAGGCCGGAGACCTTCTGCTCGAAGATGATGGCGCGGGTGGTGGCCTGGCCGGTCAAGACCGGACAGGCCGCCGCGGCGGGGGTAAGGAGCAGGAAGCTCAAAAATCCTAAGCGAAGGCGGGGTTGTGATTTCCGGGCTTTCCGGGTCATGCGCAGCATTCTCCTTGAAAAGAGGCGTCTAAAACCATTCAAGAAGGCATTCTAAGTCAAGATCGGACGCGGGAACAAGGAAATACCTTCAGGGCCTTGGCGGCCTCTTGCTATTGGCCCGCCGGCTGATACAATGGAGTGAACTTTTGACCGCAGCCCTAGTTAAATCAGCTATAAAGTGATGGGACTGTGGAAGTTGCCATGACAGGGTTGAGAGCGCGTCCTGCTCGCTCCGAATCAAAATTGCGTTTCAGGGAAGAAGAGCTCCGGCGCCCGCCGGTTCCCTGGAGAGCCAAACGAGGAGATGAAAATGATGCGTCGGCTTCGCTGGATCTTCAAATTCTGGGGGTGTTTTTTCTTTTTATTGGCGGTTGACCCGCTGCAGGCCCAATGCCGGTTCGTCCGCGGCGACATGAACGGCACCGGCCCGGTTGACCTGGCGGATGCCGTCGACATCCTGGCGTACCTTTACATCGGCGAATCGGTGCCAACGTGTCCGGATGCGGCCGATGCGAACGACAATGGCGTTGTCGACCTCGGCGACTACATCTACCTCACCCGCTGGATGTTCGGCAACGGGCCCCCGCCGCCGGCCCCCTTCCCCACCGCTGGAACCGATCCCACTCCCGGCAGCACCGTCCCCGCCGAGCGCGATGCGCGTTTCTAGTTCACCATGGGAAACGCCATCGGCCATGCTTCCAACACCGGCCTCAGGGTGGACCTGAAGCTGAGCAATCAGATGGAGATTAACGCCTTCCAGATGGTCTTCGAGTACGATGGCAACTTGCTGCGGGTGGATGAGATCCTCGTCGGCGAGACGGCCCTGGACGGCGCCGACGCCGAGTACGTCATCCATCAGTTCTTCAACCGGCCGGGCGTGTCGCACGGCGGGCTTTCGGTGCTCATCGACTTCGCCACGCCGGTCAATTTCCGCACCCTGCCGCCGGGAGAGGACCAGCTCGTCGGCAAGGTGGTTTTCGCCATCTCGGTGACCGCCGACCAGCAGGTCACCACCATTCGCTTCGTCGACGGCGTCAAGTTCCCCGACTCCGATCCTCCGGAGAAGCTGGCTGCTGTACACAACCTGGTCCACACCGGCGATGAGGCCCACCGGCCGGTGCTGGTCGATGGCTTCATCGACATTCGCAAGGCCTTCATCCGCGGCGACTCCAACCAGGACAAGGGCGTCGATATTGGCGATGCCATCTTCACTTTGACCTATGTCTTCCTGGGCACCGAGGCGCCGCACTGCAAGGATGCCGCCGACGTCAACAACGACTCCAGGATCGATATCTCCGATCCCATCTTCCTCCTCCAGTACCTCTTCCGCGGCGGCCCGCAGCCCTCGAGCCCCTACCCGGCGCCGGGAGTCGATCCCGATCAGGATCCGCTGGGGTGTTTGTAATCTGCCGTGAGAGGGGTCGCGTGGTATTAGGATACTCGCGCCCGTCTCGCCCCTCGGAAAAGCTTGTTGAGGTTGGTTTTCTCCCAAACGCGGGCTTCCTGGTAGCGCGGGAAATTCTTTTCGCGCTCGCGGAACTGGGGCGGGTGGTGGATCCAGCGGCCGCACTGCCGGAAGGTCGGCATCTGCTCATGCAGGAATTCATGAAAAATGATGAACTCCAGGTAGAAGCAGGGGACCTGGGGATGGTCGAGCAGCCGGTTGACCAGGATCAGGTTCGGATGGGGCTCCGGATTCTGGATCCACTTTCCCATGAGCGTTCGATGGATCCGGCAGGTCCAGGCGATCGCCGGGCTCGACGCCAGACCGGGAAAGTGCTCCTCCCGGACGCGCGTTTGCAGGGAGCGCAAGTCATGGTGCTTTCCCTCGGGGGGGAGCAGCCGGTGGAGCGGGAAGGGATTGAGGGATTCCTCGCGGTGGAGAGCGATGAAGTCCATGACCCGCCGGCGGATCGCCCGATGCGCCCTCAGGCTCTCCCGGTCGAAGAAATAATCGACCAGGTCGCGCAGCAAAGGGGCCGGCGCCTGGCGGAACATGTGATGGATCCTCAGCGCGAGGCCGCCGGCGCGCTCCGATTTGGAAATCATGGTGGAGGTGTTCTGGGTGAAGATGATGCGGGCATTCATCCCGAGGCCCGGCCGGCGCTTTTCGATGAAAAAGCGGAGGAGGGACTCGACCGGATCGACCAGCAGGGTCTCCTTGTCGGCTGAAACATTCAAGCGATAGGCAGCGCTCGATTTCTTCATCTTCTCCACTTCGCCTGCAGCGCGATTCTAAGATCAATGCTGCGGGCCAATCCGGCTTGATATTAGCGGCGCCCGCGCCTCCTCCATGGTCTCATGAAGCTGGCGGCAGTCAAGGTCCTTGAATCTCCTGAGCAGCCTTTCGGTCCTGACGATGACCTTCTCGAGGTCTTCCTGCCGGCGCGCCTCGAAGCGCAAGGTCAGGCAAGGGGTGGTGTTGGAGGCGCGGATCAGCGCCCAGCCTTCGGGGTAGAGGATGCGCGCGCCGTCGATGTCGATGACCCTGCTCCCCGAGGTCTTGACGTCTTTCAAGACCTCGCTCACCACCGCGAACTTGCGCTCGTCGGGGCAGCCGACCTTGATTTCATGGGTGGTGCAGGTCCTGGGGAAACTGGCGAAGAGCTGGCTGAGGGATTTGCCGGCGCTCTTGCGGATCTGCAGGGCGAGCAGCGCGGCGAAAAAGGCATCGTCAAAGCCGTAGTAGTCCTTGTAAATGCAGATGTGGCCGCTCAGCTCGCCGGCCAAGAGCGCGTTTTCCTCGCGCATCTTCTTCTTCACCAGCGAGTGGCCGGTCTGCCACATGATCGGGATCCCGCCGGCCTTGCGGATCTCCTCCTCGAGGATTTCGCTGCACTTGACGTCGTAGACGATCTTCCCTCCCGGCTGGCGCGCCAGGTAGTGCTTGGCAAAGAGGAGGACCAGGCGGTCGGAGTTGATTTTCTCGCCGGTGTCATCGATCACCCCGACGCGATCGGAGTCGCCGTCGAAGGCCAGGCCGGCGTCCGCCGCGGCCTCCTTGACCCTCTGGATGAGGTCCTTGACGTTCTTGGGGTCCTCCGGATCGGGAAGGTGGTTGGGGAAGCTGCCATCCGGCTCGCAGTAAAGCTCCTCGACCTGGCAACCGAGCTGGCGGAGGAGCGGCGGAAAGATGGGGCCAGCGGTGCCGTTGCCGGCATCGACCACCACCCTGGCGCCGAGGTCCCGGTCGAAACGCTTGAGGAGCTGCTCGGCGTAGGCCGGCAGGACATTTTCCCGGCGCACCCGGCCATTACCGGATGGGAAGCCGCCCTTCTGGATGTCCTGGTAAAGGGAAAGGATGTCCTCACCGAAAATGGGCCATGGCCCTTCGCAGATCTTGAGGCCGTTGTAAGTCACCGGGTTGTGGCTGCCGGTGATCATGATGCCGCCATCTCCCTGGAAGTGGAAGATCGAAAAGTAAAGGACCGGCGTGGCGACGCAGCCGATGTTGATCACTTCCAGCCCGGTGCTGGCGAGCCCCTGCCCCAGCGCCTCGGCGAAGACGGGCGAGCTCTTGCGGACGTCGTGCCCGATGACGATCAGCTTGCCGCTCTTCCCGCGCAGCCGCGAGCCGAAAGCCTTGCCGACCAGCTCGACCACTTCCGGGGTCAGGTCCTGGTCGACGAGGCCTCGGATGTCATACTGGCGGAAGATGTGCGGGTTGATGGTGGCCTTTCCCATGCGCGCTCAATTTCTGTCAGTCGTCCTGGTCCTGGTTTATCGGAAATCTTCACCGCCGGCCCACGGCCAGCAGCAACCTCTAAGAATAATCGGAAACCCCCCGCTTCGTCAAAGCCCTGGAGCTTCTCGCCGCGAACAAAACCCGGCTTTCCAGTTGACCGCCAGCGCCTCAGGACCTAACTTAACACCGTTTTTATTCCTTTAACGGTTAAGAGCCTGTCCCAAAAATCCATCCGGCCACTCTTTTGAAGATACGGGGCCGGCTGCGAAGGCGCCATACGGCGTTGGGCCTCCTCGCCTTATTTCTCCGGTTAATAAGGCTGCGTCGGCCCGCCTTGTCTGGCGCCTTCTCGCTCGGCCTCGGGCCTCGGAGCGACTTTCGGGACAGGCTCTAAGAGAAAATCATGCCCCGCTTGCTGAGCTTTATCGCCATCCTCGCCGCCCTGGGCCTTGCCTGGCTCTTTTCCCGCGACCGCCGCGCCGTGCGCTGGAAGCAGGTGGCGTGGGGAGTAAGCCTCCAGCTTTTCCTGGCGGTGCTCCTCTTTCGTATCCCCCTGGTCAACACCCTCTTTCAGAGCTTCACCGCGGGGGTGCGGTGGTTCGTCGGCTTCGGCGACCGGGGGGCGGAGTTCGTCTTCGGCCGCCTGGCGGAGGGGAAGCTGCCGGTGGCCGCCGCCGGGTCCGGACTCGAGATCGGCCTGGCCGACCTCGGGGCGGTCTTGATCCTCAAGATCCTTCCGACGGTCATCTTCGTCGCCTCGTCGATGTCGGTCCTTTACCATCTGGGAGTGCTGCAGCGCGTGGTGGCGGCCATGGCGTGGGTGGTGCAGCGGGCGCTGCGGGTGAGCGGCGCCGAGGCGCTCTCCGGCGTCGCCAACGTGTTCATGGGCATGACCGAGGCCCCCCTCCTCGTCCGGCCGTACCTCGCCGGCATGACCCGGTCGGAGATCCTCGCCGTCATGGTGGGGGGCTTCGCCACCATCTCCGGCAGCATGATGGCGGTCTACAACGCCCTCTTCAAGGTCGACTTCAGCTTTCTCCTCGCCTCGAGCCTCTTGAGCGCGCCGGCGGCGCTGTACTTGACGAAGATTTATTTGCCGGAGAAGGAAACGCCGGCCACCCTCGGCAGCGTCCGGATTCACTTCGAGCGCGACACCGTCAACGTCGTCGACGCGGCGGCGAGCGGCGCGACCACCGGCTTGAGCCTGGCCTTGAACATCGGCGCCGTGCTTCTCGCCTTCGCGGCCGGCCTGCGGCTGATCGACGCCGTCCTGGGCTGGGCCGGGTCGTTTTTCCTGGCGGGGCCGGAGGCCTTGACCCTGGGAACGATCCTCGGCTGGCTCTTCGCCCCCTTCGCCTGGCTCCTCGGCGTTCCGGCCTCGGAAGCGCTGGCCGTGGGGAAGCTCCTCGGAATCAAGATGGCGGTGAACGAGTACTTCGCCTACCAGATGCTTTCCGGCCTGGAGCTGAGCGCCCGCGCCCGCACCATCGCCGCCTTCGCCCTCTGCGGCTTCGCCAACTTTGGATCCATCGCCATCCAGCTCGGCGGCATCGGCGGCTTGATTCCCGGCCGCCGTCCGGAGCTGGCCCGATTCGGCATCCCGGCCATGCTCCTCGGGGCGCTGGCCAACTTCATCTCGGCGGCGATTGCCGGGCTGTTGCTGGATTCTTGATAAAAAATTTCTCAACCTGTGGGCAGAGGCCTTAAAATAATGGCATGGTCAAAAGCATTCGATCCAGGATGGGATTCTTGGAAAGGAGTCAATCGTCATGTCAATGAATCGATGCTTGCCGGTCTTCGGAGCATTGCTGTTTCTCTCAACCGCCGTGATCTGCGCGGAGGGAAACCTGAGCGACCTCAAGAAGAGCCTCGACAAGGCGGTAAAAGCTGCGGAAAACGAGAAGATCAAGACGCTCGCTTCGGAAATTGCCAAGATTGGCGGAGAAAAGGCGGCTGAGCTTCTCTTCAACGTCGGCTTGCAGGTCAACGTCCCCGACGTCTACAAGACCATCGCCAAGGAGCTGGCCGGCATGACCGATGAGGAAGCGCTGAAGTTTTTTGAAAGGATCAGCGAAAAAAACGGCCCGAAGGACGGCAACGCCCTCATTTATCTGACCGACATCCTCGCTTTGATGAAACATTCCAAGGCGGTCGAGCTGCTCAGCCGCCTGATCGCGAAAAACAGCGACCACGTGCGGCTGTCGTCGATCCAGGCGCTGGTGCAACTGAGCCGCCGCGAATCGATCCCCCCCCTCCTCAACCTGCTCGAGCAGTACGAGAAGAAGAAGGACCGCGGCTTGGTTTACCAGGAAGCTCTCGATGCGCTCTTCGATCTCACGGGCGAGCAATTCGAGGTGCTTGAGGACTGGAAGAACTGGTGGGATGCCAACAAGAACACCTTCGAGCCCGGCAAGCAGGACGCGAGCGGCAAGACGGCGCGCGTCCGCAAGCGCTCCAAGGACAAGACGCCGGAGTTCGTCGGCAAGCAGATCTTCTCGAAGAACGTCATCTTCGTCATCGACACCTCCGGGACCATGATGTACGTGGTGAAGGACGACATCCCCGGCCTGGGCGTGGGAGATGGCTCCGACGCCGGCAACGTGAGCGGCGGGGGGCATATGACCCCCGAGGATGCGAGGCTCGCCAAGTTCTGGACGCGCATGGAAATGGCCAAACGCGAGCTGCTGAAGGCCCTCGCGGCCTTCGACGCCCAGGCCAAGATCAACGTCCTCGAGTTCAACACCAAGGTGAAGGAGCTTTCCAAGGTCTTGATACCGGCGACGCCGCCGAACAAGAAGAAGGCCAGCGACTGGGTGAAGAAGATGAACTTTGTCGAAAATCCCGGAACTGACACCCTCAAAGCCCTGGAGCGGGCCTTCAGCAGCGACCCCAGCGTCACCGCGATTTACTTCCTCTCGGATGGGCTGCCTTCGAAGGATGGCCGGAAGAACGACGACCCGATGCCGCTCCTTGACAAGGTGGAAGCCTTCAACCGCTTTTTCAAGATCAAGGTCCACACCTTCGGCTACGACCCGATTTCCTTCGCCTACGGCCAGGAAAATGCCGAGCTGGCGCGGGCGAACGATTTCCTGAAGAAGCTGGCCGCCAAGACCGGCGGCACCTTCACCCTCCTCAAGGTGACCAACGAGAAGCCGCCCCCGGACTTCAAATAACCGGACTTCAAATAGCCGAAGGCGAGGAGAGGACCGAAGATTTACTCCGTACCCGGCGCCGACTCGACCACCTGCTGCGGCGCCTCGCCTTGCTCGACTTCTTTCTCCAGCTTGACCGTCCCCGAGTTGAGGCCGAGGATGCGCTGCACTCCCGCCACCAGGCCCCGATTGCCGAGGACCTGGGTGTCGACGACCTTCTTTCCATCCGCATCCCGCGATTCCGCGAACCTGTAGGCGTTGAAGTCCTGCACCAGGAAGCCCACCGGTTTTTGCTTCAGGTCCAGCACCCAGTAAAGGTCATCGCCGCGGTTCTGCGAGAACTGATGATAAAAGTAGCCGACCTGCTTCTTGATCCGCTGGCCGCCGAGGACGTCGAGGTGATAGACCCTCGACCACTCCCGGAAACCGGCATCGAACTGCTCCGGCCGGGTCCAGGGGGGCGGCCCCTCCTCCGGCGCTGCGCAGCCGCTCAGGAGTGAATTGACACCGGTCAGGACAACCCATCCAGCCACAGCAGCTATTTTGTTGACGAGCGTTGTTCTCATAATCGAACCCTTGAGTCTTCAGAGATTGAATTTATTACATAACCAGCCTGAGCAAGTTTACGACATGGGTGGAAATCCATCGACATCATTTCACTCCCCGGGCCCAATCCGCCCCAGTGGCACAGGGTTTTGCCAGGCGCCGCCGCGCCGACAACATCCTGAAAAGTTGCCGGTGGCGGCTCGGAGAGCTGCCAAAGGATTCCATTCCTGGTAACCGATATTCCCATGAGTGAATAACTTGCAATGTTTTCCTGCCTGATCGTAGACGGGTGAGAATCACAGCATGGTTTTTTTCAAGCTAGTTCGCGGCCTGCGGCGCCACTGGTTGTTCATCGTGCTCCTGGGGCTCATTGCCGCCGGAGCGCAGGAGCTATGGATCCGCGCCGGCGGGCCGCCGAAGTACGCGGCGGAGACGATCGTTCACCTCGAGCCGGAGAGCGCTCTTGAAATCGGACCCCGCGAGCCGGCGGCCAAGGCGGCGGTCAGCGCCAGCGAGCAGGGCTGCTGGCCGGTCCTCGAGCGTGCGGCCCGGTCGCTCCTCCAGGGTGAGGAGCCGGAGAGCATCCCTCTGCCTTCCCCCGAGCAGGCCCAGACCCTTCGCTATGTGCGTGAACAGCTGTCGACGGTCCTGGGCGATGATGCCGAGGCGGTCAAAAGGCTGGCGGAGCGGCTGGAGCGGTCTATCGAAGTTCACCTCGAAGGAAATGAGGGCCCGCTCAAGTTCCGGGCCCTCAGCAATGACCCGGAGGAGGCGCTGGTATTTTCCTGGACCGCTGCTCAGGCGGCCAAGGCTTGTCATGATGACCAGGTCCAGCAGCTCGTCATCGGGCGCCTGGCCGGCCTGCGCGGGCAAAGGGACGAGCTCGAGCGGAGCTGGCGGCAGTTGTCTCAGGAGCGCCTCGAGAGCTTGAAAAAACTGGGAGTGGCCGATTTCTCCCGCCGAGAGCAGGCGCTCCGCAATTGGCTTGGGGAGATCGAGCAGGAGCTGCGCCGCCTGGAAGCGGAAAAGGCGACCCTGTCGCGGCTCATCGATGATGAGGAAGTCGCCCGGATTTACCTGGAAAGGTCTCTGGAGGAGAAGGACCGGGAGGCGCTTTCGCTTGAAGAGCTGGAGAAGCAGTTCCAGGAGGCCCACCTGGAATACGATGTGCAGGCGGCGCAGTTGACCGAGTGGCATCCGAAGGTGGTGGGGCTCAAGGAAAAGGTCCACCGCCTGGAGCTCCAGGTCAATCAGAGGAGAATGGAGCCATCCTCGCGGCCTCTTGATGCGGAAGGCAAGGAGACGCATGAACAGCTCCTGGCCAGGCACAAGGTGATCGCCATTCGCCTCGAGACCGCCGGAAAGGAGCGGCAGTCCCTCTACAAGGAGTTGCTGGATCTCGAGGATCTGCGCCCGCAGATTGCCGGCCTCGATGAAGCGCTGGCGCAAACCGAGCGCAAACTGAAACGGATCCGGGGCCAGATCGATGATCTGGAACTCGCTTCCATGGGCGGCGCCAGGCCAGCCTGGCGCGTGCTGCCGGCCTGGAAGGCTGATCCGCTCGAGAAGTTCGGGATCGGGCCGGCCTGGCGGGCCGGGGTCCTGCTCACCGGCCTGGCGCTGGGCTGCCTGCTCGCCTGGTTCTTCGAGTTGCTGAGCACCCAGCTGCGCAGCGAGCGCGAGGTTCATCTGTTCCTGCAGCTGCCTCTCCTGGCCATGATCCCGCGCATGGGGCGCAAGGAGCGCCATGCCCTCGAGCCTGGCCCGAAGGGGCGGGCCAGGGAATGCTTCAACGCCGCCGCCACCGTCATCCGCTCCGTCTCCAAGGAGCTCAAGATGCGGGCGTTCGCGGTCTCCAGCGCCAATCCTGGCGAGGGCAAGACCACCGTGGCCATCCACCTGGCCGCGGCGCTGGCGCGGAAAGGCTTGAAGGTCTGCCTGGTGGATGGCGATTTGCGGCAGCCGTCCGTCCATCACCTCCTCGGCTTGAGCAACGAGACGGGGTTGGCGTCAATCCTGGAAGAGGAGGCAGACGGCGGCGGCCGGACATCCCCGGCGCCGGGGAAGGGAGGCGAGGAGCCCTGGGCGGAGAAGCTGGAAAAGGCGTTCCAGCTGTCGGCGCTCAAGAACTTGCATGTTTTGACCAGCGGCCCGCCTTGCCGCTCGCCGGTTGCCGCCATTGAGGGGGCGAAGATGGTCCGGGTATTGAACTGGCTCACTCGGGAGATGGACTTCGTGGTGATCGACACCCCCGCGGTGCAGCGCGCGGGGGAGGCGCTTGCGCTCGTCGCCATGGCCGATGCCTGCCTTTTCGTCGTCGGGGCGGGCCAGTGCGACTACCCCGATGCGCTGTGGGCGAAGCATCTCTTCGCCAATGTCGGCGCCTCGGTCCTGGGCGTCATCTTGAACCGCTGCGGCCCCGAGGCGGGCGGCGGGCGCGGCGTGGTCGGGCTCGAGCCTTTCAATCAAAATCTGGTGGAGGCCTCGACCTGAGAAGTGCGGGGATTGAAGGTATCTGTCAAGAGTGACGAGGAGAGAAGCCGAGGAAACGGAGGAAGCCATGATGGAGCGAGATTGGAAGCGTCGATTCACCTGGATCGACCTCAGTGAAGTTGACCAAGCGTTCTTGAAAGAGCCTTTTCCGCCGCGAGGGCATCGCGGCGACCTGGGGCCGCTGCGGGCTTCCATCTCCCGCTGCGGGATCATCAATCCCATCATCGCCCGGGTCCAGAGCGGCAAGCTGCAAGTTATCTGCGGATACCGGCGCTGGCTGGCCGCTCAGGTGGCGGGGATCGAGCGCCTCCCCGTCCTCATCACCAGCTTGAGCGATGAAGAGGCGGGGAAGCTTTATCTGGAAGAAGCCGGCGGCTGGAATGTCGATCCGATGCCGAAGACCGTCGAGTTCGAGCGGCCCGCGCCGCCGTTCCCGGTGGTGGGGCGCCGGGCCGGGGCGGGGGAGATGGGGGCGAAGGGAGAAGGTGCGGAGCTTCTTTATCCATCGAAGATCGGCAAGGAGAAGATTTATCGTCGGCTCCGGGATCTGACCGGCCAATGCCGGGAGATTTTCGAGGAGGTTCGCTGCCGCCGGATGATCCCCGTGAACGAGGTGGAAAGTACGATCCAGGATCTCCTGGCGCTCGCTCCCCAGCGTCGCAGCCTGGACATCCGGGAGATCGACGGTCTTGGGGATTCCAGCTCGAGGATCGCCGCTGGCAAAGGCGGGAAAGCTTATGACTGGGTCGCGGCTCACAGCGTGCGCGTGGCAGTGCTGGCCTGCCAGTTCGCCAACCGTCTGGCGTGGCCTGAAGCGGCGGTCGCTCAGCTCGCTCTGTCAGGGCTTTTGCACGATGCCGGTATGCTCTTCATCCCGGTGGATTGGTTTTCCTCGCCGCTTCCTTTGACCGGAAGCCGCTATGAAGCGCTCAAGGCCCACACCTTGATCGGCCGCGAGATCATCGACCAGGCCAAGCGCTGGCCGCCGGCGATCGCCCTGGTGGCTCAGGACCATCATGAGCGCTGGGATGGCACCGGCTATCCCGCTGGCAGGAAGGGCCGGGAAGTGGCCCTGCCGGCGCGGATCGTCGGCCTCCTCGACAGCTATGCAGCCATGGTCAGCAAGCGATCGTACCGCCCGCCCTACTTGCTCTCGGAGGCGCTGCAAACCATCCATGAGTCGGCGCAAATCGGGCTTTTCGAGCCCGCCCTCGAACGGCAGTTCCGCTCGATTTTCACCACGCGCCCGGTCGGCATGCGGTGCCGCTTGCCGGATGGGTCTCTGATTCAAGTGCAGGAGGTCCAGCCGAAGCGCGCCAAGTCCCACCTCCTGATCGTGGAGGAAGGGGGAAGCCAGTTCCGGCGCGGCGAAGAAATCTGGTACCGCGAAAAAGAGTTGCTGGCGCAGACGGTGGAGGTGAAAGTTTAAATTCTTCCTCCACAACTTCTCCGCATTTTGCGGAGAAGTTGTGGATAGCTCGGTTGCGGGCGAAGCCCGCATTAATAGACTCTATCATCAAAACTTCTTCGCAGGCTGCGGAGATGTCTTGGCGTCCCAGGACCGCTCTCCAATTCGCTTTGCGTCTTAACTTTGCGTCCTTTGCGTCTTTGCGGTTATTATTGGGTTGCGG
>JACQVS010000210.1 GCA_016209605.1 Planctomycetota bacterium | reverse complement strand
TTCGGGAACCGCCGGTTCAGCTTCCTCGGCTCCACCGGATCGCCCTCGATGATCTGGCTGAGCGTCTCCTCGATGTCCTTTCCCCGGAACGGCGGCCGCAAGATGAGCATCTCGTAGAGCGTCGCGCCGAGAGAGTAGATGTCGGTGCGGTAATCGATCGGGATCTTCGCTCGCCGGGCCTGCTCCGGGCTCATGTAGAGGGGCGTGCCGATCACATCGCCGCTCAAGGTTAAGCTCTCCTGGCCTTCCAGGCGCGCCAGGCCGAAGTCGAGGATGCGGAGGCGGCTTTCGCGGTCGAGAATCAAGTTGGATGGTTTGATGTCGCGGTGGATGATTTTATTTGAGTGTGCGTGCTGGAGAGCGTCCGCGACGTCGGCGAAACAGCGCGCCAGCGTCGAATAATAGGCCACATCGTCTCTTGGAAATCCAAATGGCGTTTTTGCATCGGGGGGAGCCTCTTTAATTTCGAGAAGGATCTGCGCCAGCGTCCCTCCGGTCTTCGCGCTGTCGCGCTTCGCCTACGGGCGGCCCTCGAAGCGACCCACTTCGTGGGTGCCCGCTTCTCCGGGCGTTCGAAGCTGCGCCACTGCTCGCTTCTCACCCCCCTCGACCAGCTCCATCGAATAGTAGGGAACGTTCGACTCGACTCCCATGCCGTAGATGCCGACGATGTTCGGGTGCTGAAGCTGGGCGGCCGTTTTTGCCTCCCTCATGAAGCGCAGGAAGGCTTTATGGTCGGCGGCAATTCCGGCCGGCAGGACCTTCAAGGCCACCGGCCGATCGAGGGAATTTTGCCAGGCCTCGTAGACCTCCCTCCGTTCTCAGCGCTGTCGCGCTTCGCCTCCGGGCAGCCCTCAGCGCGACCCGCTTCGCTGGTGCCCGCGCTTCCGGGCGCTCGAAGCTGCGCCACTGCTCGCTTCTCGCCCCATTCCCCCGCGCCCGATCTGACGGCGCAGCGTGTAGTCGCCGAGGGTGCCGAGAGAGCCTCGGCTTCCGGCCCTCCCTGCTGGACTAAACAGCTGGAAAGTCTCGAGACGGTTGATGAGAACCGGGGCCAGCTCGGGATGCTCCCGCCGGATCGCCTCGAGATCGAGGATCTCGCCGGCGTTCAAGCTGTCGATGTAACCGGCCAGGATCTCTTCCAGGTCCTCGCGCCCGGTCCCGGTGTTCAAGATCTCGTCATCATTGCCGTTATCCGGAATCACAGGCGCCTCCGGGATGCTCTGGATTTTGGAGGGGCCGCGCCGGCAGGCCCAGGCTCTCCGTGTCGCCGAAGGAGTCTTTCAGCTTCTTCAAAGCCCGTTCCAGTAGATGCATGACCGCCTTCGGAGTCCGGTTCATGCGCTCGGCCGCCTCTTTGATCTTCAGCCCTTCGATGCGGACGAGGTGAACCGCCTCCCGGTAGTCGGGGCTCAAGCTGTCGAGCGCCTCCTGCAAGCGGTCGAAGCGCTCGCCCCGCCGCAGGGCGCGGCTGGGGGAGGGCTGGGAAGCGGGGAGGTCGTGCTCGAGAAAGAACAGCTTCGGCGTTTGGCCCCGGTTCGCCAGGTTGAGGATGGCGTGCTCGGCAATCCCCTTGAGCCATTGAAAGAAAGCCCCCTCCCCGGCCCATTCGAGCCGCCCGATCGATTTCCAGGCCTGGACAAAGGCCTCCTGGAGGACATCCTCCGCGTCCACTTTCGAGCGCAGATGCCTGCCCAGCCGGGTTTGAACGTGGTGTTCCAGCTTTTCCCGGCACAGGCGATACAGCTCGTCAAAGGCCTCTCGCTGTCCTCCTTGAGCTTTTTCGACCAGCCCATGAAGATTCGCTTCGCCGCTCATGACCGTTCTCATTCTACCCCTTTAAGAACAGGTTTTTTCAAACTGCCCCGCAAAAATTCAGAAGATTTTGATCCATGCTGGAAAAGGAACTCGCGGTGCTGGCGGTCTCCGGCTCGGGGCAGTCGAGCTCCAGCGCCGGATGGCGGCCGGCGCCATTTTTTTGGGCCATCCGGGCGGTCGATGGCGCTATGATGGATGGACGGGTCATGGTCGTTCATGACCCTGGCGGCTCTCGTGTCCGGTGTCCCGGTCCCCTTGCGCTCATGGAGTTTTCCGTATGAAGCGGCTTCTTTTTGCGAACCTCATAAAGATCTTGACGGTAGCGGGCGCGTTGGCCGTGATTCTTCCTGGATCGAGCTTGATGGGCGGCACGGCCGGTTCACCGTTTAAACGGGGCGATGTCAACGCCGATGACGCCATCGATATCCTCGATCCGATCCACCTGCTGTATTTCATGTTCCTCAACGGCCCCGCCATCCCCTGCCTCGATGCCGCCGATTCCAATGATGACGGCGGCCTCGACGTCTCCGACCCGGTGTACACCCTCCTTTTCCTCTTTGTCAACAAGGAGATCCCACAGCCTGCGCCCGGGCCCGCCTGCGGGCTGGATCCCACCGCGGACGGCCTGGAATGCAAATCCTATGGACCTTGCGCCGGCAAGCCCCTTCAACCCCTGGCCTCATTCGAGGCCGATCCCGTTTCCGGGGACGCGCCCCTCCTGGTCGCATTGGACGCCTCCGCCTCCACCGATCCGGATGGACAGATCCGCGCCTACCGCTGGAGCTTTGGCGATCCATGGACCTCAGGCACTCCGCCCGCGGGGCCTCAAGCCGCGCACGTCTACCTGGGATCCGGCAACTATACCGTCCGGCTGACGGTCACCGACGACAGCGGCCTCTCGAGCACCGCCACGAGGACCATCCGGGTCACGGGATCACCCTTCCCCCGCCCGGGGCTGCTCCACCCCATCACAGAGGAGCCTTACCTTGAAGAGGAGCTCCAGCGCATTCATTTCCTCTTCCAAAAATTCCCCAACAACTCTCTGCTCCGTTCAGCCCTCATCCCCTTGGGAGATCCGGCGCGGCGGGCCAAGGAAGCGGCCGAGCAAGCGCTCGAAGCCAAGATGACCGCCGGCAAGGCCGGGCCGGAGGAGATCGGGGCCTATTATTCCTCCCTGGAGATGCAAGTGCGTGACCGCCTCGAGCTGGTGAATTCCATCCTTGCGGAGGTGGGCTGGAGCGAGGCCACCCGAGCGCGCTACCAGAGGATGCGGGACGCCGCCGGGATGCAGCTTGCAAACCTCAAAAGGCGCAGCGGCCAATCCCTGGCCATTTATCAGCGCCGCCAGGATCCCCCGCCGCCGCCCAAGCTCCTCGCCACCATCGATCCCGCTTTCCTGGAAGTTTCTCAGGGGCAAACCGCGCTCTTCACGGGAAAGCCCTCGCCCGGCGTCCAGATCCAGAATTGGCATTGGGGCCTGCCGACCGGAGAAGAGGCCGAGGGGCCCAAGGTGGAGGTGCCGACGGGGAGCCTGCAGGCGGGCCAGTACCGCGTCGTCCTCGAGGCCACCGACCTCCGGGGCTCGAAATCTCGGGCGGCGGCGATCTTGAGCCTCCAGAAGGGGAAGGTTCTGGATTTCGACCTGGCGGTCATCAGCGTCGAGATCAACGAGTACCCCCCGGAGCCGAAGCTCGCCGACCAGGCCAATCTGAGCGCGCTCTTCGCCAATCTGGGCGAGACCGCCGCCGCCACGGCCTCGGTCACCTTGACCGTCGATGGAAAAATCGCCGACACCGTGAAGAGCCTCATCCTCAAGCCGGGAGAGCGCCGCCTGTACACCGCCGGGCCTCTTTCATCCACAGCCATCTTTGGCCATGAAGTCGCCATCGCGCTGAACGCGGTCGAGCCGCCGAACGACCCCAATCCGAAGAACAACCAGTGGAAGGCGGTGCTGACGAGGCCGCCCAAACCGCCGCCGATTGAGTTGAGTTCCTCGATTCAGAAATACCTCGGTCCGATGAATGCCGTCGGCATCGCCATCCGCCCGCCGGCCCTGGTCTTGCGCGACCTCCGCCTCCAGACCCGGCCGCTCCCCATCCCCCTTGGGCCTCTGGACGGTTTCGCCGATCTCCACCTCCACCAGATGGCCGACCTGGCCTATGACGGACGCTTCATCTGGGGCGCCCACGATGGCCCCGGGCCCGATGTCGCTCTCGCCCAGTGCAATGGCGCCAACCACGCCCTCTGCTGGCTGCCGGGGCCGGTCGCCGATATTTTCAAACAGTGGGAGGCGGGCTCCCACACAGGGCTGCTCTCATCCATCGGCTTGCCCGGCTTCCTCGGCGGCACCGGCTTCTGCGAGACGCCCAACTGGACCGGCGGCCCGGGCGTTTCCATCAAGGGCTGGAACGCCGACCTCGCCTCCGAGGCTTTCAAGCACTGGCCGATCTGGAAGACGGTGACGCACCAGCAGGTTTACTCCGACTGGCTCGAGAGCGCCCACGAGCAGGGCTTGAATCTCATCATCATGAGCGCCATCAACTCCCGCCACCTCTGCGGCGCCATGCCGGCGGGCAACGGCTTCGATCCGCCGCACCCCTTTGACCTCTCCGCTTCCGGGTCCGGAGGAGCCACCGACCTCGCCATCCGCTCCGCCGGCCGCACGAACGGCATGCGCAACGTTCGGCGCCAGATCATGGCCGCCTGGCAGTTCGCCTCCAACCACGACTGGTACGAGATCGCCCTCACCCCTGGGCAGGCTTCCCAGATCATTGCCGAGGGACGCTTGGCCGCCATCCTTTCCATCGAGGAAAGCGAGCTCTTTGACAATCCCTCCACCCTGGCAGCCCTGCTCCCCGAGCTGGATTATTTCGCCGGCGAGCTGGGGGTGCGATCCATCCAGCCCATCCACGAGCTCAACAACTCCTTCGGCGGCGCGGCGTACTGGAATCCTATTCTCGACTTCATCCAGAGCCTCGAGAACGAAGCGGCCCTGATCGCGGACCTCCTGAACGGCGAGCAGGAAGCTTCCGTCACGGCGTTGATCGACGGCTTGGGCGGCATCGAACGCGATGCCTCGGGCGACAACGTCCTGGGCCTCACCGCGCTTGGCGAGGACTTCCTCGAGGAGGTCATGGGGCGGAACCTGCTCATCGACCTCTCGCACATGTCGAAAAACGCCAGCGACGGCGCTTACGCGCTCGCCGTGGCCAACGACTACTATCCCCTCTTCATCTCTCACGCCCGCTACAGCGACCTCCTGACCGCCAACCCCTTCAACGACCACCTGGCCAAGCGCTGGGAAACCATCCAGCAGGTCAAGATCCTGGGCGGCATGGTGGGTTTGCGGACCAGCAGGGACCGGATGCGCGCCTACCTCCCGAGCGGCGTCGACAACAATTGCCCCGGCTCCATCCGGGACTTCGCCCAGAGCTACGCTTACGGCTCGCTGGGCTACCAGATCCCCCAGGCGCTGGCGAGCGACATGAACGGCTTCATCGAGCAGATGCGGCCGCGCTTCGCCGACCCCTCGCACCCCAAGTACGGCACCCGGGCCTGGGCCTGCGCCGAAGGCCCCGGTTCTTCTTGGGTGCGGAACGGCTACCAGGACGACCAGGGGGACTGGACGGTGAACGGCACGGGCACCGAGTTTGACCTCGCCGGCTTCGGGCGCATCGACCGGATCGGCTCCATCATCGCCGACTTGAGCGGCAATCTCAACGTCGACACCGCGACGGTGGAGCAGTCCGCCGATCACTTCATCCGCATGTGGACGCGCTGTTACGGCCGGCCCGGGCTGCCCGGCGACGATTGCATCGACCGCAGCCAGATCGATGGAGGCCCAGCCGTTGCCGGCCCCTTGCTGCCTACCTGCAACTGAGAAAGAAGTTAAGATGTTTGGATTTGGAGTAGCCGCGGGCGCGGCCCGCGGCCCCTGTCACGGCCGGTGGGGAAATCTTGATGAGAACGACAGTCTGGATCTGACCAATTTCATAGCAATCCTTGCAACGCTGCGAGAATCATGTCACGAACCTTTTCAGCCACATTGAATGCGTCCTCGGCATTCTTCCGTGTCATGATAGGCACATCCCCAGGATAGCGAATGTCCACTCCATAGGGATTGAGCAAAGAAATCTCGTTCAACCGTATAGCGAAAGATGAATTTACTAAAGCTGAAAGATTGACGAGCTTGATAAGATCGTGGGTCTTGGGAAATTCAATCTGGTGCAAGGTAAGGTATGCTTTAAGAAATTTCTCAGCAGACTGTTGGCAGTGGAATGCGATGGCAGAGAAATATGGCACTTCCTTCGAAAGAAGCGTTTTAGCCACGCCCAGATCTTCTTCCGCTTTGGCCAGCCATTGCTTGGCCAGCTCTCTTTTCACTTCCTCAGGCGGCTTCATAAATTACCTTCCCGTATTTGTTTGCCGGGTAAGCAATGCCGCCTATGACTTTTTTGGTCTCTTCAAAGCGCTCCGTAGCCATCACAATGATGTCAAGGGAATACCCAAGATCGCTAAGGGCATGGTGCAGCCGTATGCTTTCCTTGCGGGTATCCATAGGGGCAGCCTCGAGGACAAGGAGGTCGATGTCGCTATTGGGGGTCATCTGGCCAGTTGCTGCAGAACCAAAAAGAATTATCCGGTCCGGCATGGCAACGGATAAAATTCGCTTGATTATCTCCACTATAACATTCTGATCAATCCCCATCGGGATCCTCCTAAGAGCTCTAATTGAGACTTGGCGAGAAAATCAACAGTTCAAAAAGCCTCATCTAATTCGAGACTGTAGCATTAATACCGGACTTTCGGACTCAAACCATTCCCTCGTCACCTGGATAATCACAGTTTTTGCTCCGGGAGCATGGTTGTAGCGCTGTTCCCAACGCTCCACCATATCAGTAAAAACACGGAAGTCCCCGTTGATCATGAGCAGGTTTTGGTCAGGAAGATATTTTGCAGCACGATCTTCAAGATCAGGCGGAGTTCTAGTTCCATCGGACACTTGAATCAGAACATCCTGGTTATCAATCGGCCGGTCATCCTTGAAGGT
>JACQVS010000215.1 GCA_016209605.1 Planctomycetota bacterium | reverse complement strand
GCGCGGAGATTCGCCGGCCGGATTCTGCGGTTTTTTCTGCTTGAATATGCCCGACAGCGTCGGGCATTTTGCCCGGGCTTCTAATTTGCCCGACGGTGTCGGGCAAATCTCCCAGCCCCCGTAGAAAGTACGCATCTTCTGGATTTATTCTTGAGGATTACCACACAGCTTTGCTTCAAGGCCGATGTGGCTCCTTCATAATATACCTCAACGCTTGACGCGATGGCCTGCTGAAGCCGGCGCGGCGGCGGCTTTCACGTCTCAGCCTTTCAGACACGCGAAGATCTCGCGGTAAAACTCCGGGTGCGACTGCCAGGTCTGGGCGGTGACCAGCTTGCCGTCGCGCACCGC
Source organism: Planctomycetota bacterium (assembly GCA_016209605.1). Lineage (GTDB taxonomy): Bacteria > Planctomycetota > UBA8108 > UBA8108 > JACQVS01 > JACQVS01. The sequence continues at coordinate 37,683 of JACQVS010000215.1, read as the reverse complement.
TTGCTGGGTAGAGTAGACGCCGCCGGCCGCCTCGACCTCGAAGCGGATGTTTTCATACGCCGTCAGCTTGGCGTTTTTCGCTAGGCCCGCGCTGATGAGGACCTGGATGCCGTGGCAGATGGCGAAGAGCCACTTCTTCTTCGAGTGGAACTCCTTGATGATGGAAATCACTCTCCGGTCATGGCGCAGGTACTCGGGGGCGCGGCCGCCGAGGATCAGGACCGCCTCGTACTCGTCGGCACGCACCTCCTCGAAGGTGAGGTGGGACTCGACCTGGTACCCCGGCCGCTCGACGTAAGTGTCCCAGCCGGGCTCGAAATCGTGCATGACCAGATGCAGCCTCCGCTTGCTCGGAGCGGCGACCACCGGCTCGTAGCCTGCCTCTTGAAACCGCTGGAGGGCGTAAAGGGCCTCGTAGCTTTCGCCGGCATCGCCGGTGATGAGGAGAATTTTCTTGCTCATGGATTTCTGTCCTTTCTATAAGCTGATCAGGGATCATTTAAACCTTTCAAGCGCTCTTTTTCATTTCATTTAACGCCAAATGGAGCTAAAGTAAATATAGTAAATTCCTGCGCGCCGTTTCGCGGCGGATTTGCCTGAAGTGGCCCGTCCTTCTTTCGCCGGTGCCTGAAAACACCCTGAAAGGAGGTTCGTATGGATACACCCCATCGACCGCGAAACAATGGTTCTTTGACATCTGAGGATGGTCCGCGGCGGCATGGCTTCACCTTGGTGGAGCTTCTGGTCGTCATCGCCATCATATCTATCCTCGCCGGCTTCCTCATCCCGACCTTGATCCAATCTCGAAAGGAAGCCGATAAAGTCGACTGCCGAAACAAACTCAAGCAGATCGCCCAGCTGGCCATGTTGTACGCGGATCAATCGGGAACGCGGTTCTTTCCTTACGGAGCCGGGAAAAACCCGCCGGCCCACGAGTCCTTGAACGCCCTGGTGGAGCAGTTCCGGGACCTGAAACCGGAACTTTTTACCTGCCGCACCTGGCGCGGGGGGACCGCCAAGCCGGACCAAGACGGCAAGTACCAGCTCTCGGAAGACACCTGTTCCTACACCTGGACGAAGCGCAAGCTGTCGCCGGCCGATGCCAGCCAGCTCCTGTCGTCGGACAAGTACGTCCAGACCGAGGAGCAGCCCAACGGCCATCGGGGCGGCTGCAACGTCGTCTACACCGACACTGCCGTCCAGTGGGTGCCAGAAAAGGACCTCGGGGAAGACGGTCTTCCTGACAACCTGGTCCGTTAAGCAATAGCTGACGGCGAAGGAAGGCCCGCCCGCAATCACGCCGTGAGCCGCGCGCAGGCATTGAGCGGCCCGTGAGGCGGAAGCTTCACGGGCCGTTTTTATTCCGGCCGCACCTCATACCTGATCGCTCCCTTGACGGCGCCGATCTTCCAGCCTTCTGGAGATTTCGCCGCCGGGGCGCGGCCGAGGCTCTTCCCCTCGAGATCGAACGATTCCGCGGCCAGCCTGGAAGCCCTGGCGGCCCGCGCCATCGCCTCCCGCACATCGCCGGCGGGATGATCTTTCCCCGGCCTGGCAAGGAGAATCTCCTCGACCCCCTCGACCGCCGTCAACGACAGCTCCCCTTCCCCTTTACCGAGACGCACCGCCAGGCTCCCGGCCGCGCCGATGCCATCACGGGCGCGGAAGCGGCCTCGGCCGTCGACGAAGACGTAAGATGGCGAGCTGCAGGCGTCCCAGCGCCCGCCATCCTCCGCCAGCTCGGAAGCCTCGTAAAACGCCTCCCCCTGGATGGCGAGCCACCCATGGGGCGGCAGGAGGTGCGCCGCGCCCTGGCCCTGAGGGGCCACCTCCCACTTCTCCTGCGCGTTGCCGTTCACCCAGACCTCGAGGCCGTTGGCGTAGCGAATGTAAATTCGCGATCCCTTCCACGCGCCGGAGAGCAGCGCCTCCGAGGAGCTGGCTGTGCCGCTCCCGGCGCCGTAGCGGATCTCCCGCGGCTTTTCCAGGACGTAGCGGCTCTGCAGCTCCTGGAGCATGTAGTAGGAGCGGCAAGTCTGGCGCATGCCGTGCGCTTCCTCGACCAGCCAGCCGAGGTGGCCGTAGGCGATGGTCGCCGCGATGAACTGGTCGATGCTGGCGGCGATGTTTTCCGGCCGGTCCCAGCCGGACTTCCCCTGGAAGAACTGGCCGGTCCAGGGCATGCCGATGTCCGCGGAGAGAGGGTGCATCTTCAAGAGATCGAAGTGCGGCAGGTAAGGATACTCCCACAGCCTGAGGCCGCTGTAAGTCAAGCCGTAGTTGCCGGCGCACAAGCCGGCGTAGAGCCACTGGTGGTTCCCCTCCGACCAGCAGTGGCCGCTGTAGACCTCCTGGTCGTGGAGGAGAAGCTCGCCGTAGGCGTAAAAGGTGGCTGCGAAGGTGCCGGCGCCCGGGACGCGGGCGTCGTAGTCGACCCGGTCCCAGGGGGCCACCGCGGTGTGCACGTCGGTGTAGGCGGCATCGGTCTTGAACTTCTTCTGGATGAGCGGCGCGAGCTTCCGGTCCATCTCCACGGCGAACAGCGCCTTGGGGGAGTAGCAGCGCGGCCAGGCCGGCACCAGGTCGCCGCCCGGGTTCCGCATGACGTGGTCGGCGCTCCAGAATTCGTTCACCGGGGCGAAGTCGCAGTAATTGGTGTAGAGGCCCGAGCGCCAGCCCAGCGAACGCTGCGCCTCGACGTACCGCCGGAGCGCCTCGTCGCCCCCTTTTTTTGGCGCCGCGGCGGTGCGGAAGGTGAAGCTTTCCCCGCCGTCGCGCCAGGTGATCTCGTGGTTGCACTGGGTGAGCATCTCGAGGCCGTAAGCGCGGAGGCGCTTCGAGCGCTCGTGCTCGCGCTGGTAGTCCTCCGGCCCCCAGCTCTCCTGCCAGAGCCGCGACCCAGCCTCCTTGCCCCGCCGGGCCGGCGGGTTGGGGATGGACAGCAGCGTCTCCTCGAAGAGCGGCGCGAAGGTGACGAAGACGCGCTCGAAGAGGTCGTTTCTCCGCCCATCGGTCCTCGGCAGGTAGCGCACGCCGCCGTTCAAAGTCACGTCGTTGCCGGAGATCTTGTCCTCGGCGTAGGGCTGGGAGGCGTTCGAGCGGTACCAGTCCATCCACACGGAGGCGAAGAACGGCCGCTCCCCTTTCGACATCAGGACATGGAGATGGTGGCCGCCGTAGTTGAGGTAAGGGAGGAGGAGGAGCTCCGGCTTCTCCACCTCGAGCACGCGGCCGTAGGAGAGCTCGGCGGCTTCTCCGCCCTTGGCGATGAAATCGACCACCAGCGATTTCTGCCAGAGCCGCAGGAAGGAGTCCACCCGCACCTTTTGTTCCCCCAGCTTCCCCTGCCAGGCGCCGTGCAGCGCTTCCCCTTCCGCCTTCAGCTCCACCAGCTTCGCCTCGGCAAGCTCCTCGGAGAAGACCGGCCCTGCGCCCGCGAGCGCCCTGGCCGCCGGCGCGCCGCCGATCTTCACCGCCACCGGCCCCCAGAAGGGCTTCCCCGGCGCCACCTCGTACTCGAGCTTTGCATCGGGGCCTTCGTAAACGAAGCGGAACGATTTCTCCGCTTCCGCCGGGACCAGCCGGGTGCGGAAGTCCGGCGCCGGGTTTTCGGGGAGGATGGTCTCCTCGCGGGTGGGGAACGGCAGGCGTCCGGGGCCGGTGTTGGCGCCGGGTGACTGCCCGGGAAAGGGATCGATGCCGCGCCGCGGCCGGGGTTCGAAGCGGAGCGGTTCGAGCGACTCCTTGAAGAAAGCGAGGTCCTCGAAATAAAGCTCGCGGTTCTCCGGATTGGCGCCGCCCCGCACCTCGATCCCGCTGAACTGGAGCGGCAAGCGGTCGCAGAGGCTCCTCGGCAGGACTTTATGCGCCAGCCACCATTCCATCCAGCCGACCCGGGCGATCTCCAGGTCGTGCTCCTTGCCATCGCGGTCGATGATCTTGAGGCTCACGGCCACTCTCGGAGTGCCGGGATCCGGCGCCCAGGCCCAGTTGTTGCCATAGATCCAGAGGCTCGCCGCCGAAACCGGCGCCGGGATGGGGATGGGCTTCGGCGGCCGCAGCATCACCGTGCTGGCGCCGGAAGAGCCGCGGTAAACCAGCCGCGCCACCGGCGAGTCCCACACCCGCTGCCGCCTGGAAAGGTAGAGGTCGGCCTCGGCCCCCTGACCGCACCCGATGGTCCAGTCTTCGAGGCTGTCGAAGCTCACGAGCGGCTCATGCTCCGGCCGCCGTCCAGCGCGGACCATCTCGTAAGGCCGCTCCCCCTCCGTTTCGCCGGCAGGGAGCGCCGCTCCTTTGACGATCTTGACGGCCTGGCCGGCCGCCGGAAGGACCTGAACAGAAGAGAGGATCAGAACGACAGCCCCGATCCGCCGCAATTTTCCGCTCCAGGGATGACGGTTCATGCCGTCAAGGTAAGCGCCGGGTGGCCACCGCTCTGTGATCGGGGTCACGACCCCTTTGGACCGGCCCCTGCTTTTTCCGGAAATCCTGGACCAAAATTGTCCCGTTGTCAATATTGGTTGACCCAAAAGGTCAGCCACGGATTCGAATCCGGTTGCAAAACTTATCGGCTCGTTCCTAAGACTTGAGAGGGACTTGTGATAAAAACCCCAACCCCCGATCGATTGTGAAATATTTCCCAGGTATAAGTTTTGCCCGCAAGCCAGCTGCGGCCCTGTCACTCGGTCTTCAGGAAGAACCGGCGTCCCGCTGGATGTCCGCTAATCTCACAGGTAGGGGAAATGAAGCCATATTCGCCTTTCATTCCAATCATCTCGAAAGGTAAACTGACGCTGACTTTGGGCCTCCACGATGCAACTGGGCGAAGGCACGGCGGCGCCCTGGTGCTGAGCCTCCTCCTCCTCCTCATGGTGGGAATCATGTCAGGCACCCTGCTCCTGATCCAGCTTCGGCGCGGCCGGGTCAAGCTCGACTACATGAACAAAATCGCCGCCTACTATGGCGCCGAGGGAGCGCTGAACTACGCGGTGGAACAGGTCTGGGATGGCTTCCTCCAGGCCAACGGCGGCAGCCCCGCCAGCCTGACTAATTTCCGGCAATACCTGGACTCAAACTCCGTTCTGGATATCAAACCGGACAGCTGGGTTGCGGTGCCCTCAAACTCCTTGCAGTTGACCGGCGGCGCCGCCGCCTCGGTCTCGGTGCTTCGCACCGATGAGCCCACCCGCACCGAGCTGCGCTTCCGGTCCTCGGTCACGGTTCTCAGCCACACGGAGACCCTGGAATCGGTTTATCGGATCGAGGGAGAGCCCTTCGAAGGGTTCGAATTCGGCCTCCTATCCAACAACGTCTCCTGCATCTTCTGCCATACCAAGATCGACAGCGTGAATAAGTTCGACGGCGGTCCCTACGAGCGCGTGCGCGTGGCGAGCCTGGAAAGCATGTTGATTCGAACCGACTGCGACTCCACCATCGCCGGAACCCTGTACGTGATGAACAAGCTGATGGACAAGAGCGGGACCGTCCTCGCCGACCTCTCCAGCACCACCCTGCAAGGCTACACTTTCACCGATGGGATGATCGACCCGAGCAGCACCACGCTCATCAGCCCCACGCCCGCGCCCCTCGGGAGCGATGGCAATCCTCTGCCGGGCTATAACCTTTACATGAGCTACCCCACAACTCCCGCGAATCAAAGCGATGGCAGCGTCCCCCAGGACTTCCCGTCGGTCTTCCTGGACAGCAATCTGAACCGCCTCGTCGATGATGCGGAGTTTGCCCAGGTTTCGGGGATCGCCGGCGGCAGCGTCTCCGGATTCGGTTACGTGATTCCCAAGAGCAGCAGCTTTGGAGGGACCAGCCTGGCGATCTCGAATCCGGTGAGCGGCCAGGGGCTCATCGATGGAAACCTGATCCTCACCGGGACCGCCTCCAGCCCCATCCGCATCGACGGCAAGCTGGCGGTGGATGGCGACGTCGTCATCAAGGGAACGGTGCAAGGGTCCGGTTCCATCATCGCTCGTGGGAACATCTACATCGCCGGAGACTTGACCTACAACGACGAGGTCAGCGGCGGGAAGCGGCTGTACGGAACAGCGGCGGACGGCACTACGAATCGCCTGGCGCTGGCGGCGGGCGGAAACGTCCTGGTGGGCGACTACCTCACCCCCAAGGGCGGCTCGCTCACCAGCGACACCTCCATCATGACCGGCAATTCGGCGAACGGCTTCGGATTCACCATCTCGCAGCTCTCGATCTTCAACCGCCGGGAATGGCAGAAGACCCAGCCGACCCTTCCCGGACCGGGCGGGATCGCGGTCACGAACAGCACTTATGACCCCGCTTACAAGCCCAAATATTACCAGATCGATCCCAGCTCGCCGGTGTGGGTTTTCAAGAACTCGAAGACGGTCTGGGATGCAGTCAATCAGACCTGGATCGGCAGCGAGCATCCGAGCACCTTCACCGATATGATCTCGATCACGCCGGGTGCGGGAGCAACCACCACGATCCTCAACCCCTCCACTTCCTGGATCACCGCCAAGCAGCTGAAGGATTTCTGGATCGAGGACAATGCCAATCGCCCCTACGGATCGGACTTCAAGGTCGATGCGCTCCTTTACACCGACAGCTCCATCTATACCATGGCGCGAACGGGCTCGAACACCCTCGGCCAATTGATCCTCAACGGCGCCCTGGTGGCGCGAGACGTGGGCGTCCTGGCGGCGGGGGGCTTGGAGATCAATTACGATGTACGGGTCAAGGAGCTCATGAACATACGAGATACGGCGAAGGTTACCATGGTACGCACCGTCATGGTCAGGAAAAGCCCCACCTTCACTACCTACTACTGATGGTGAGTCCCCAGGCGACGCTTGACTGCGAAGTTCATGGTACAACGGATCGGCAAGAATGAATTGACATTTTGCACGACCCGGTGCCGCCCTTTCGCACTCGAACATCTTCCTGGAAATTTCTGACCAAATTTGTCTCGATGACAAAGTTTGTTGCCCCAAATGGGTCAACCTCGGCTTCGCACCGTCAATGAAAATTATCGGGTTATTCTTAAGTCAAGAATCGGACTGGCCATAAAAATCCATTCCGTCGATCGTCCGGGAAATATTTCACGGGTATGAATTTTGCCCAAAAGCCTGAAGCGGTCGCTGGAGTCACTCGGTCTTCAAGAAAACGGGCGTCCCGCCTGGCGCCCGCTTGATCTGAGGGGTAAATGAAATGAAGCCACCTTCGCCTTTTGTTCCAACCCTCTCGAAACGGAAACTGCTTTTGGACCTCAACCGAACGACGTTCAGAAAGCGGGGAAGCGCCCTGGTTCTGAGCATCATCCTCGTCCTGATGTTGGGGATCATGTCAGGCACGCTGCTCCTGATCGAGCTCCAGCGCGGCCGGCTCAAATTCGACTACACCAACAAGGTCGCCTCCTACTACGGCGCCGAGGGGGCGCTGAACTACGCGGTGGAACGGATCTGGGAAGGCTTCCTCCAGGCCAAAGGCGGCAGCCCCGCCAGCCTGACCAATTTCCGGCTATACCTGGACTCGAACTCCGTTCTGGATATCAAACCGGGCATCTGGATCGGGGTTCCTTTGAATTCCTTGCAGTTGACCGACGGCGCCGCCGCCTCGGTCATCGTGCTTCGCACCGATGGTTCCAACCACACCGAGCTGCGCTTCCAGTCCTCGGTCACGGTTTTCGGCCACACCGAGAATCTGGAATCGGTTTACCGGGCCGAGGGAGAGCCTTTCGAAGGATTCGAATTCGGCCTTCTATCCAACAACGTCTCCTGCATCTTCTGCCATACCAAGATCGACAGCGTGAAGAAGTTCGACGGCGGCCCCTACGAGCGCATCCGCGTGGCGAGCCTGGAAAGCATGATGATCCGAACCAACTGCGACTCCACCATCGCCGGAACCCTGTACGTGATGAACAAGCTGATGAACAAGAGCGGGACCGTCCTCGCCGACCTCACCGGCACCACCCTGCAAGGCTACACCTTCACCGATGGGATGATCGATCCGAGCAGCACCTCGCTCATCAGCCTCACCCCCGCGCCCCTCGGGAGCGACGGCAATCCCCTGCCGGGCTACAACCTCTACATGAATTACCCCAAGGCCCCTGAAAATCAAACCGATGGAAGCGTTCCCCAGGACTTCCCGTCGATCTTCTCGGATGACAACCAAAACCGCATCGTCGATGATGCGGAGTTTACCCAGGTCGCGGAGAGCGCGGGAGGCAGCGTTTCCGGATTCGGCTACGTGATTCCCAAGGGGAGCAGCTTCGGGGGGACCAGCCTGTCGATCTCGAATCCGGTGAGCGGCCAGGGGCTCATCGATGGAAACCTGATCCTCACCGGGACCGCCTCCAGCCCCATCCGCATCGACGGCAGGGTGGTGGTGGATGGCGACGTGATCATCAAGGGAACGGTCCAGGGGACCGGCTCCATCATCGCTCGAGGGAACGTCTACATCGCCGGGGACTTGACCTACAACGACGAGGTCAGCGGCGGAAAGCGCCAGTACGGAATCTCCGCGGACGGCACCCCGAACACCCTGGCGGTGACGGCGGGCGGAAACATCATGGTGGGCGACTACCTCACCCCCCAAAAGGGCTCCCTCACCAGCGACACCTCCCTCATGACCGGCAAGTCGACGGATGGCTTCGGATTCTCCATCTCTCAACTGGCGATCTTCAACCGCCGGGAATGGCAGAAGACCCAGCCGACCCTTCCCGGGCCGGGCGGGATCGCGGTCACGAACAGCACCTATGATCCCAGTTACCAGCCCAAATATTACAAGATCGATCCCAGCTCGCCGGTGTGGGTCTTCAAGACCGGCAAGACGGTCTGGGATGACGCCAATCAAACCTGGATCGGCAGCGAGCATCCGGGAAGCTTCTCCGATGTGATCGCGGTCACGCCGCCGGCGGGAGCGACCATCACGCCCCTGAATCCCACCAGCTCCTGGATCACCTCCAAGCAGCTGAAGGATTTCTGGATCGAGGATGAATCCAAGCGCCCCTCCGGATCGGAATTCAAGATCGATGCGCTCATCTACACCGACAGCTCCATCTTCACCCTGGCGCGAACGGCCTCGAAAACCCTCGGCCAGATGATCATCAACGGCGCCCTGGTGGCACGCGATGCGGGCGTGCTGGTGGCGGATGGCCTGGAAATCAATTACGACGAACGGGTCAAGCAGCTCTTGAATATCCGGGACACCACGAAAGTTTCCATGGTCCGCAAAGTCATGGTCAGGAAGAGTCCCACACTCACCAGCTACTGAGAGAGCATGCCCCACGGGCGAAGGGAGGAATGGCAAATGAATTTCATGAACAGCAGGTCCGGACATACATCGAGTCGCCAGGGCTTCACCATGGTCGAGTTGATGGTGAGCATCACTCTCCTGATCCTCGGCGTGGTCCTGTCCTCCGGAGTCATGATTCTCACCGAGCAAAACGAAAACATTTCCCAGGAAAGGTACATGGACTACGCCGAGCTCCGCAGCCGGGTCGAGGAATTCAAGTCCCAGGCCAGCAACGCCTTCCCCAGCGGCGTGAGCCTTTCGGAGTTCAATAAAACCATCACCCGCACCGGAAATACCTGCACCTCCATCATTCAAACCGGGGCCGCGGGGCTCGCCAATCTGGTCCGGATCGATTTGAGCGTGAGCCACGGCGATAATGTCGCTCCGATCCAGGTGGTGACTTACGTGCGGGTGGCGAACTAGACGCATCGAGATGCGGAAGGATCCGCGGATTTATAAAGGAGGATTTGATCGATGGAGATGAAAACATTCCGGTCGCCCTGTCAACATGGGGGTTTCACTCTTGTGGAAACGGTGGTCGCCGTCGGTTTGCTCATCGTAATTGTTCTTTTTTCCACCCCGCTCTTGACCAACGTCACCAACTTCTACAACGAAGCCATCTTCCGCTCGAATCTCAAGGAATCGGCCGTCATCGCCCAGGAGCGCATCCTCGATGACTTGATCTCGGCGAAGATCGTCTCGCTCGATGCGACCAGTTCCAATCCTTCCGTCGTTTTCACGGTGCCCGTGGAGCAGAACAACGGCACCCAGCTCGATTTCCTGGACCCCAACGGCGACGTTTACTGGGGGGCCGTGGAAGCCTCGGGGCCGATGGTCGACACCTTCGCCGACCCCCACCGACTCACCCTCAGGGTCCTTTCCACGGGCTCGATCTCCGAAGAGGCGGTACACACCGATTTGAACCACGATGGAGACACCCTCGACACCTTTCTGACCGGCTCCCTGGCCCTGCGAACCACCGGCGGCGTGGAAAGCGTTTTTGGCCAGGACCGGATGGTCTTGAGCCAGGCCGGCGGCGTCGCCTTCGATATGGATGGGGACAAGATTTCCGACCCGATTTTCACGATTGTCGGGGAGACCTTCGTCGATTCCAATGGCAACGGCATGTATGACCAGGGCGAGTCGTTCGTTGACGTAAATTCGAACTCCACCTGGGATGGGTATCTCCGCATCAACATGCTGACGGTTGGCGTCGATCGAAGCGGCCATGGCCATCAGTTCTACCACCGGGCCAACATCCAGCTCCACTACAACTGACCTGGTTTTCAAAATCCACATTCGACCAGGAGCTTGAGGATCTCGCTGTAACCGGTCTTAACGTCAAAAGTGTAGCCGCTCAGCTGCTCCCGCGGGCTGGTCCAGCCTACCAGGTTGAAGTGGTCGCAGTTCCACACCGTGGACCGCTCGCCCCAGCGCGCCGACTGCACCGCCACCAGGCCGTCATTGGGGCCCTCGACCGGCGCGATGACATCGTGGCTGTAGCGAAGCGGGAAAAACATCTCCTCCCGTTTCTTGTCGCCGGCGATAGAAAAATACCGCACCGCCGGCGCATCCGGCGTGGCCTCGTTGAATTTCCGGCAAGCCTCGGTGCGCAAGTCCCGGAAAGCCTCGCTCGGGATCCCCAGCTTGGCGATCCACTCGAAGAGGTTGAACCGCTCGGCCAGCTCGACGGCGCGGTCGGCGAAGACGGTGCCGCGGTGGGGCGTCCCCAGGGTCGTCAAGGTGAGGATCCGCTTCGCCGTCTCGAGACAGGTGATCATGTGGCGGGCATCGAGGCCGCCCATGCTGTGGGCGATCAAGTGGATCGGCTCCTCGCCGAAACGCTTCTGGATCTCCCGCTTCAGGGCCTCGGCGCGGGAGGCCACCGAGCCCGCCGGCGGAACCGCGGTCAGCGCCACCCGGTTGCCGCCCTGCTCGAGGAACTCCGGAATCAGCCGGAAGTAGGAGACCAGGGAGTACCCGCCGACCTCGAGCCGCGAAAAGCCTAGGAGCCCGTGGGCGAGCACGATCGGAGCTTGTAACCGCGGCGGCTTCACCGTCTCTGTGCTCATGGAAGCACCTCACCCGAAGCGATAACCATTCCGATCATAGGCCCTTCATGATATCAAATAGTTGCGGCAAAAGTCTCTCTTCCTTCCCCTTGCGAAAGACAGGGATTATCGGCCTGGCACCTCGCTTGCCCGAGCCGTTCAGCTATCGTAGTCTTGAATGCAGTCTGGGTGATGCGGGGAGAGGATCCGTCCTCAAGGACGGGGAAGAATGGGAAAGGAGGGTCTTTTGAACATTCGACGAGGATTACGGCGGTTTTTTCCTGCGTGCTTCGGGATAGTTCTCACCAGCGCTTGGACCCACGGCGACGACGCGACGAACGGCGTCTTCGGGCGCGGCTCGTACGTCGGAAGCGATCGATGGTTCTCCAGCCTCACCCAGTCCGTGCTCACGGAGGCCGCGGCAAAGCGCAGCGCCAGTCGTGCCAAGGGCGGTGGCCTCGAGCAGGTCGCCGAGGAGGATGCCGAGAAGGGATATTTCCGGATCCATCCGCGCTCGAAGGACGGGCACACGCCGGGAACAGGCGCCGGCAAGGAGGGGCCAGACATCTGGGTGCAGCCGGCCCCGGACGGTTGCTGGAAGCCCCCCGTCTTGCCGGGGCTCAAGATCTGCCCGTCGCCGGAGAGCGACCACGAGCAGCCGATCTCGGGGCCTGGCCGCAAGTTGCCGCGGGCCGACGGAGGCTACACGCCCCCGCGATCGGACGGGGGTTACTCACCTCCCCGGTCGGATGGGGGTTACAAGCTCCCGCGGTCGGAGGGCGGTTACTCGCCCCCGCAGTCCGATGGCTCATACAAGTCTCCGACTTCCGACGGCGGGTACAGGTCCCCGAAATCGGACCGGGCCTACAGGCCTCCGACTTCCGATGGAAGCTGGAAGCCCCCGCAGTCGGACGGCGGCTACACGCCCCCTCGATCCGATGGCGGCTACAAATCCCCGACTTCCGATGGCGGCTACAAATCCCCACGATCCGACGGCGGCTACAAACCGCCGACCTCTGACGGCGGATACAAGTCCCCCCGGTCGGACGGCGATTTCAAATCCCCGGGATCCGACGGCGGCTACGCGCCTCCCCCCTCGGACGGCGGCTCCAAACCCTCCACTCCCGGCGCCGGCGGCCATTGCCATGAGAAGGACCGGCCGGGCGACCTCCCGGAGGGCGATTCCACCTACAAGTCCCCGAAATCCGACGGCGATTTCAAATCCCCGGGGTCGGTCCGCGGCGGGACTCCTCCGGATTCTGACGAGGCGGAAGACCGCCTCGAGGAAGAGGAGGAGGACCACGAAGACGGATGGAATAAGGAGGAAGAAGAAGATGAGGTCCCGCTCCCCGAGGGGAACAGCGATTTTCACAGCCCCTCCTCCGACGGCGATTACAAGTCGCCGGCGACCGGCAGGGCGGCGTCCCTCAGAGGCTCTACCGAGACCTCGCCTCCCGGAACCCGGATCTCCAGGAATCCGGGCAACGAGCGTCGGCCCGAGAAGAAGGGGAGCTCAACCGGCTCCTGCGAGGAGGCCGTGTCCCGGGGCGACCAGTGCATCCTGCGGAAGGACCTGATGGGCGCCATCGCCGAGTACCGCGCGGCCATCCCGCTTGCCGGGAAGAAGGTCAAGAAGCTCGGGACCGATGCCCGCTTCATGCTCGGCGCGGCCCTCCTCGCTCAGCGGCAAATCTGCGAGGCGGTCAAGCACCTCCAGGGGGTGGTCCTGGAAAGGCCGGACTCGCTCAGCCATCTCATGTGCGGCACGGCCCTCCTCTTCAGGGGGGACCTCGAGGAGGCAGAGGAGCAGCTGGCCAAGTGCTCCCCCGGGACGATGGGCGGCACCTCGGACCTCCTGCTGGGGATCGCCGCCGATGCCCAGGGGAATACCAAGGCGGCACTGAAGGCCTACCGCCGCTGCCTCGAAACCAGCGGCTCGCCGGAGGAGGTGCGGCGGAGGTGCGAGGAGCTGAGCCCCGGGGGGGAGAAGCAGGCCCCCGCCAAAGATAACAAGGATGAGCGGGAAAGCGCCCGCGCCCCTGATCGGGGCTGCCAGGTCGAGCCGAGGCTCGCAGGAGCATGGCGCGTCTACTCGTCGCGCCTCTTCTACGATATCGGAGGCGCCGGGGCGGCAGGAGACAAGGTCTACCGGCAGGTCGAGCTGAGCGCTGACGGCCGCTGGAGGTTTGGCTCCTCCAGCGGGAAGTGGTCCGTCTCCCCCGCCGGGGCCGAGGACTGGAAGCGATGGAAAGTCCAGCCCTACGGTCCGTCGAGAAAGATCACCCTCCAGGGCTGGAACGGGATTAACGCGAGCGGCCCCATCGAGGAATCAGAGGGCAACCTCGATTTCTTCTGGGTGATCTACCACGCCGAGCCCCCCGCGGTCGCTGCGGCGGGGGACATCCACATGAAGTTCGGGAGGTGAGCACCCGCAGCCCTCGAGCCGCCCTCTCCGAAAAAATAGTGACGGTCGCTAGTTTTGCGGACAAAAACTAGTGACTGTCACTATTTTTTTTGCCAGAATATAAGTTCTCCCGGTATTTGAAGGCTTGATCGTTGAATGGAAGGAAGGATATGAGTCGAAGAGTCTGCCTCGCCGCCTTGATGGCTGGTTCTTTGTTTCTGGGCGCGACCGGCCGGGGCGAGGACAAGGCCCGGCCGGGCCCGATTCCCGTCCTCATCATCACCGGTGAGAACAACCACGACTGGAAAGCCACCACGCCGGTCTTGAAGGCGGCGCTGGAGGAGTGCGGGCGATTCAAGGTCGACGTCCTCGAGGATCTTTGGGACGGCCTCTCCGCGAGCCGGCTCGCCCCCTACCAGGCTCTGGTCTTCAACTTCTACTCCACCTCCAACCGGCGCTGGTCCGAGGAGCAAGCCACGGCTTTCCTCGACGCCTTCCGCGCGCAAGGGAAAGGCGGCGTCGTCATCCACGCCGCCGACAACGCCTTCCCCGACTGGGCCGACTACGATCAACTGATCGGCGGCGCGTGGCGCGCCGGCGCCGGCCACGGCTCCTTCCACGCCTTCCAGGTCGACCTCATCGACCGCGGGCACCCGATCACCAGCGGGCTGCCGCGCTTCTTCCTGCAGGCCCCCGATGAGCTTTACCACGGCCTGCGCATGCAGCCGGGGGTGCGGATCCTGGCGGCGGCCTTCAGCGACCGCGCCGGGACCGGCGGCACCGACCACTACGAGCCCATGGCCTGGACGCATCGCTACGGCAAGGCGCGCATCTTCCACACCCCTCTCGGCCACGCCCCCAGCTCCATGGAAAGCGCCGGCTTCAAGACCCTCCTCCAGCGCGGCGCCGAGTGGGCCGCCACCGGCCAGGTAACCGTGCCCTCGCTGCTCCCGGAATGGCAGCCGTTCTTCAACGGCAAGGACCTCTCCGAGTTCAAGGGGGATGCCAAGCTCTGGCGCGTCGAGGATGGCGCCATCATCGGCGACTCGCCCGGCATCCGGCACAACGCCTTCCTGGTGAGCAACCGCCGCTACGACGACTTCATCCTCGAACTCAAGGTGCGCCTGCGGCCCGACAGCGCCAACAGCGGCGTCCAGTTCCGCAGCGAGCCCCTCGAGAACGGCGAGATGTACGGCTACCAGGCCGACATCGGCGAGGGCTGGTGGGGCAGCCTCTACGACGAATCGACCGGCCGCAACCTGCTCGTCAACAGCTACAAGGAGAAAGGCTCGAAAGCGGTTAAAAGAGAGGACTGGAACGACTACCGCGTCGAGGCGATCGGCCGGCGCGTTCGCGTTTTTATAAACGGCGCCTTGACCTCGGAATTTGAGGACACCGAAAACCGCCCCGACGGCCACATCGCCCTGCAGATCCATGCCGGCGGGGTGACCCAGGTGGAGTTCAAGGACATCCGCATTCAGGAGAAGTAGCCTGAAGCGGCCACGGCCGCAACCAAACACTGAAGGTGACCAGAAAGGCCCCCTTATTCATGGCTCTGCCGACCAATGACCCGCGCCCGTCAAACGGGCCGCAAAACTCCGGCATCCCCGAAGGAAGGGCCGGAGACCTGAAATTTTTCCAGGACATCCTGCAGCACACGCTGGTGTCTCCCAACCCCGCGGAGACGGTGACTCCCGAGGAGTACGAGGCGCTCCTCGAGGTGGCGCGCCGGCATCGCGGCGAGCCGCTCGGCCTCGATCCGATCGCGGTCGAGCTGGTGCAGGCGATGCTGAAGTCCTACTTCCGGATTTCCAAGGAGCTGCCGGAGCTCTGGAACGACATGGCTCACGAAATCGCGCGAACGCTTTACGAAGACAAGACCCTGTCCGAGCGCTTGACAAGGCTCTGGTCGAAACTGGTCGAGGCCGCCCCATGAACGCCAAGAAAAAAATGCCCCAGCCCCGGACCCTGGAGACGGCCGTCAAGAAGGCCCCCGACCCGGCGGCGGAGCAAAAGCTCATCGACGCGGAGAAGCTCATTGAAGGGTGCCAGGGCCTGGTGCGCTCGCTGGCGTGGAAGATCCATCGCAAGCTGCCGCCTTACGTCGATCTAGACGACTTGATCGCCTTCGGGCAGCTGGGGCTGGTGCAAGCGGCGCAGGACTTCGAGCCGGAGCGCGGCGGCAAGTTCATCACCTACGCTTACTACCGCATCCGCGGCTCCATCTTCGACGGCCTCTCGAAGATGAGCTGGTTCAACCGCCACCACTACCACAGCTCGCGCTACGAGCATATGGCCGACGAGCTGCTTCGGCTGGAAGGGGACGAGGATGAAGCCGGCGGCGCTGGGGAGGCCGGCGAAACGGCGGACTCCCTGGAAAGCGACCTCAAGTGGTTCAAGGGGGTCACCAGCTCCCTGGCGGTGGTCTACCTGGCCAGCGGGCAGGACCGCGACGAAGGGGAATCGGGGCCGGTGTTGATTGACGAATCGATCCCTTCGCCTTCGGCGCAGGTGATCACGAGCGAGCTGGAGGAAATCCTCCATCGGCTGATTGACACCCTGCCTTCCGATGCCGGCAGCCTCATCCGGGGAGTCTACTTCGAGGGGCTGACGCTGCAGGAGGCGGGGACGCGCCTGGGGATCAGCAAGGCGTGGGCCAGCCGGCTGCACGCCAAGACGCTGCAGCGCCTGGCGCACTCCCTTCGGCTGATTGGCGTCGAGGATTGAGTGGTTTTGGGGCGGATGGCGGGAGCGAGGCGAAAAACTGCCAAAGGCTGGCACAGGAACACTCGATAGAGATTGTTATGGCCGATATCTTAGACCTCAACAAGTTACTGGAACCGATCCCTGGAGACCGTCCCGCCGGAGCCAATTTGCGCCAGGACCCCTCTTCAACCTCGGTTTACCGGACCATCAAGGATGCCTGCTCGGCGGCCCGCACCGCCGAACGTAAGCTTCTCGACGGCGACACCGCCGCCAACCCCGACTGGACGCCGGTCCTGAAGCTGGTGCCGGAAGTTCTGGCCGCCAAATCCAAGGACCTCGAGCTGGCCGCGTGGCTGCTCGAGGCCATCGTGCGCAAGCGCGGCTTCACGGGGCTCAAGGAGGGCTTCCGGCTGGCGCGCGGGCTGGTCGAGAAATTCTGGGATGGCCTCTACCCGCTCCCCAACGAGGAGGAAGGGGTCGGTGCCCGCGTGGCGGCGCTCGGCATCCTCAACGGATACGACAACGACGGCCTGCTCATCGCCCCGATCGGCAAGGTTCCCTTGACGGGCGAGGACCCGGAAGGGCGGCGGTTCGCCCGCTGGCACTACCGCCAGGCGGCCTCCCTGGAAGCGCTGAAGAGCGATCCCGTGAAGCTGCAAAAACGCCTCGAGGCCGGCGCCGTCACCCAGGAATTGATCAACAAGGCGGAGGCCGGCGCCTCTCCAGAAGAGGCCAAGCAGCTCCTCGACGACCTGACTCAGTGCCTCTCCGAGTTCGAGGGCTTGACGAAGCTCCTCGAGGAAAAGTGCGGCAAGGACCCGGAGGGGCGCTCCCTGGCGCCGCCCTCCTCGAACATCCAGAAGGCCTTGAAAGAGTGTTACGACATCGTCGAGAGCTTCGCCAGGGCAAAGCTCCCCGGCGAAGCAGCCTCCCCCGCCGGCGGCGAAGCGGCGGCGCCGGGCGGCGCGGAAGGAGCGGCGTCCCGGGCTGCGACCGGCCCCGCTTTCGCCATCTCCGGCGCCATCCGCAGCCGACAGGAGGCGTTTCAGGTGCTCCTCAAGGTGGCGCAGTTCTTCAAGCAGACCGAGCCGCACAGCCCGGTGTCGTACGCCCTCGAGAGAATCGTCCGGTGGGGCAGGCTGTCCCTCCCCGAGCTGCTGGTGGAGCTGATCGCCGACGAGGGCCTGCGCGGCAGCGTCTTCAAGCTGGTGGGGATCCAGCCCCCCGAAAACCCGCCGGGGAATCCGCCCAGCGGCCAGGGAAACTGATTTGGATGTTCCTTGACCGTCTGTTCTTTCTATTCTTTTGCATATATTTGGCCGTTCGCGGCCAAAAATATGCAAAAGCTAAGTGGATTTTTTGCTAATCCCAGATGAACTGGGATTGCACCGAAATTCCAGGTATTATACGAATCGTAAGTCCATAGGCGATAATTAACTGCGAAATTAAAACTTTTTGCGCATTTTGCGAGGTGTCGTCATCTCGCAAAATGCGCAAAAGGCTAGTTGACCGAAAGAAGTGAAAGTTATTACAATAGAATATTAAAGTAAGGAAATAGTCGAAAGCAACCACTAGGCGCCGCTCTTTGGCGCCTTCACAGGCGCCAAAAAGTGGCGTAGGAAGAAAGGTATACAGCCATGGCAGAATCGATTCAGCACAAGCTCGACCGGGTGCGCAAACCTCGCGTCCACATCACCTACGATGTCGAAACCGAAGGGGCGACGGTCAAAAAAGAGCTCCCCTTCGTCGTTGGAGTGGTGGGGGATTTTTCCGGAAATCCCACGGAGACCTTGAAGCCCCTCGCCGACCGCAAGTTCATTCAAATCGACCGCGACAACTTCGATGAAGTGATGGCCCGCATGACCCCGGGCTTGAACTTGAAAGTCGACAACACCCTCAAGGGGGACGGCAGCCAGGTGGCGGTGCAGCTCAAGTTCGGCAAGATGGAGGACTTCGAGCCGGCCAACGTCGCCCAGCAAGTCGAGCCCCTCAAGAAGCTCCTCGATGCCCGCGACAAGCTGAAAACCCTCCTCGCCGACATGGACCGCGGCAAGGTCTCGGAAGATGCGCTGGAGGAGATCCTCAAGAACACGGAAAATTTGACCAAGGCAGCCAAGGAACTCGGGGTCTCGGGACCCGGCGAACAAAAAGGAAACTGATCCATGAGCGAAAATCCAGAACAAAAACAAGCAGCCCAAGCCCAAGCGGTCACCAAGGAAGAAGGCCTTCTCGACAAGGTGATCTCGGCCACGCCCACAGCCGAGCGCTCGCGCGTCGAGGACGCCATGAAAGTGCTCATCGAAGAAGCCCTCAAGAACGCCAAGGTGATCGGCAAGAACGTCACCAAGACCGTCAACAACGAGATCGCCGCCATCGATGCCGCCGTCTCCAAGCAGCTCGCGGCCATCATGCACACCTCAGAGTTCCAGAAGCTGGAAGGGACCTGGCGGGGCTTCAAGCATCTGGTCTTCAGCACCGAGACGAGCGCCTCGCTCAAGATCAAGGCCCTCAACGTCTCGAAGAGCGAGCTGTACAAGGACCTGGACAAGGCGGTCGAGTTCGATCAAAGCCTGCTCTTCAAGAAGATCTATGAAAACGAGTTCGGCTCCCCCGGCGGCGAGCCTTTCGGCGCCCTGGTCGGCGACTACGAGTTCACCAACCACCCCGATGACCTCGACATGCTCAACAAGGTCTCCGGGGTGGCCGCGGCGGCGTTTTGCCCGTTCATCTCGGCGGCCTCGCCGCAGCTCTTCGGCTTCAAGGACTTCACCGAGCTTTCCAGGCCCAGGGACCTGGAGAAGATCTTCGACACCACCGAGTACACCAAGTGGAAGTCCTTCCGCGAGTCCGAGGACTCCCGCTTCGTGACGCTGGTGATGCCGAGAGTGCTGGCGCGGCTTCCCTTCGGCAAGGACTCCAGGCCGGTGGAGGAGTTCAACTACGAGGAGCTGGAGCTCGACTCCAAGGGGAAATCGAAGAAGGCGCCGCACAACCATTACTGCTGGATGAACGCCGCTTACGTCATGGGAGCCAAGCTCACCGAGGCGTATGCCAAGTTCGGCTGGTGCACCGCCATCCGGGGCGTGGAAAACGGCGGCAAGGTGGAAGGTCTGCCCACCCATGTCTTCACCAGCGATGACGGCGACCCCGACCTTAAGTGCCCGTCCGAGGTGGGGATCACCGACCGGCGCGAGGCGGAGCTGAGCAAGCTGGGCTTCCTGCCGCTGTGTCATTTCAAGAACACCGATTACTCGGTGTTCTTCGGCGCTCAGACGGTCCAGAAGCCCAAGGATTACGGCCCCAAGAGCACCGACGCCACCGCCAATGCCAAGATCTCGGCGCGCCTCCCGTACATCATGGCCACCTCCCGCTTCGCCCACTACCTCAAGGTGATCGCGCGGGACAAGATCGGCGCCTTCATGGAGCTGAACGAGTGCCAGGACTGGCTGACGCGGTGGGTTGCCGACTACATCTGCGCCGATCCCAAGCCGACGGCGGAGATGAAGTCCCGGTACCCGCTGGCGGAGGCCAAGATCCACGTCGAGGAGGTCCCCGGCTCGCCGGGCTCGTACCGCGCCATCGCCTGGCTGCGGCCCTGGCTGCAGCTCGAGGAGCTGAGCACCTCGATGCGCCTGGTGGCCAAGATCCCACAACTGAAGGGATAGAGTCATGGCCGCTACGGCCGCTACACAGCCCGAGCGGACGCCGGCGGAAGTCCATCTTGAATCGCGGCTCATCGACCAGGTCGTTCAAGCGACCCCAGTGACTGCCGGCGCCGCGCCTTCTCCCCTCGAGAACTTCATCTTGGAGCCGGCGCCGGCGCAAGCTTTGCGGCTGTGGCTGGCCAACTTTGCCCCGCGCCGCCCCCTCACCCGGCGGGCGATGGTCCACCAGCTAAGCCGGGACATCGCCCAGATCGATGAGCTGCTTTCCCGGCAAGTGAACGCCATCATCCATCACGAGCGCTTCCAAAAGCTCGAGGCCTCCTGGCGCGGGCTGCGCTACCTGGTCGAGCAGGCCGATGTCGAAACCGGCGTCAAGATCAAGGTTCTCAACGCCAGCTGGAAGGATCTGGCGCGCGATGCCGAGCGCGCCGTCGAGTTCGACCAGAGCCAGCTCTTCCGCAAAATTTACAGCGAGCACTTCGACACCCCCGGAGAGGAGCCCTTCGGAGTGCTGATCGGCGACCACGAGATCCGCTACCGCCCCAGCGAGGACTATCCCGTTGACGACCTCGAGGTGTTGAAATCGATCTCTCAGGTCGCCGCGGCGGCGTTCGCGCCCTTCGTCGCTTCGGCGCACCCGGCCTTTTTGGGCCTCAACAGCTTTTCCCAGCTCGAGCGCCTCAAGAACCTCCCCCGCCTCTTCGATTCGGCGGAGTATCAAAAATGGCGCTCCTTCCGGGAATCGGAGGACTCCCGCTTCGTCGGCTTGATCCTGCCCCGCGTGCTCATGCGGCTGCCTTACGCCGATGACGGCTCCCGCCGGGACGGCTTCCGCTTCCGGGAGGAGGTCGACGGCCCGGACCACAGCAAGTACCTGTGGGGGAACGCCGCTTATGCCTTCGGCGCGGTGCTGATCCGCGCCTTCATTGACTGCGGGTGGCTGGCGGAGATCCGCGGCGTCAAACGGGACCAGGAAGGCGGGGGCCTGGTCACCGGCCTGCCCGCCCACTCCTTCGGCACGGATAAGCCGGGAATCGTCCCCAAGTCCTCCACCGACTTCATCGTCAACGAGGAGATGGAGAAGGAGCTGGGCGAGCTGGGATTCATCTCGCTGTGTCACTGCAAGGACACCGAGTTCTCGGTCTTCTACGGCAACCAGTCGGTCCAGAAGCCGAAAGTCTACAATGAGCTGGCCGCCACCATGAACGCCAAGATCTCCACCATGCTGCAGTACATGCTGTGCGTCTCCCGGTTCTCCCATTACATGAAGGTACGGACGCGGGACAAGGTCGGCAGCTTGATCGAAGCCCACGAGCTGGAGAACGATCTCAACAACTGGATCACCGAGTACGTCACCGCGGACGACAACGCTCCCCCGTCGGTCAAGGCCAAGTACCCGTTGCGGGAAGCCAAGATCCAAGTGCGCGAGCGCGAGGGGGCGGGGAGCTACCTCTGCACCATGCATCTCCTGCCGCACTACCAGCTCGACGCGGTGGCCGCGACCGTGACCGTGAAGATGGCGGTGGAGCCCCGGAAGTCGACTTGAAAGTTTTCAGAACCGGTAGAATATATCCAGAGAGGAAAAACTCATGCTTGCCAAGGACCATTACAAAGCCGGACAGCTCAAGGAGGCGATCGCCGCGGCCACCGACGAGGTGAAAGCCAAGCCGGGCGACCTCTCCCCTCGAGCGCTGTTGTGCCAGCTCTTGTTCTTTTCGGGCGACCTGGAGCGCGCCGACAACCAGCTCTCGGCCATCGAGCAGCTCGACACCAAGCAAGCCGTGGGCGTCGCGCTCCTCCGCCAGCTCCTGCGGGCGGAGCAGGCGCGGCGGCAGTTTTACCATGAAGGCCGGCTGCCGGAATTCCTCTCGCAGCCTTCGCAGGAGCTGCGCGCGCGGCTGGAAGCCTCCATCCGGCTGCGGGAAAAGAAGCCCCGGGAGGCGGCCGAGCTGCTCGAGCAGGCCGAGGGCCAGCGGCCCCCTGTTGCCGGAGTCCTGAACGGCGAGGCCTTCAACGACTTGAGGGACCTCGACGACCTGACCTCCTCCTTCTTCGAAGTCTTCACCTCGAACGGCAAGTACTACTGGATCCCCTTCGAGAGCGTCGAGCTTCTCGAGTTCCACGCCCCGGCGCAGCCCTGCGACCTCTTGTGGCGGCAGGCGCACATGATCGTCCGCAGCGGCCCCGACGGCGAAGTCTACCTGCCGGCCCTGTACTTCGGCTCGCACTCGAGCGCCGATGACCGCATCCGGCTCGGCCGGGCGACCGAATGGCAAGGGGGCGACGGCGCGCCGGTGCGGGGCCTGGGACAGCGCGCGTTCCTCGCCGGCGAGCGGGACCTGTCCATCCTCGAGCTGAAGAAGATCGAATTTCTGGCGCCCAAGGGCTAAGGAGACCACGACCGAAACCAAGCACTGAAGTCGAATAAGAAAGAGAATAAGAAAATTTAACCGCCAAGACGCCAAGAACGCCAAGGTAAGACGCAAGGCGAATTAAAGAGCGGTCCTCCTTCACAAAGACAACTCTGTAGCCTATGTAGAATTTTTGTAGTAATCTCCTAAAAATCGAATCGCCCATGGCCAAGGTCTCCAAGAACCAGCCCCTTCAGTCCTCGGTGCTCGACCGGTTGATCCAGCCGGACTCCAGCCCCTCCGGCTCTTCCAAGAGCCCCGGGCAGGTGCTCCGGGAACTGAAGGAAAGCGTGCGTCGCGATCTGGAAAACCTCCTCAACACCCGCTGGCGCTGCTCTTCCTGGCCACCCGACCTCGAGGAGCTGAACGTCTCCCTGGTCAACTACGGGCTGCCGGACTTCACCGGCTCCAACCTCGGCTCCGCCGATGCGCAGGAGGAGTTCCGCAAGATCCTCCAGCGGGTCATCCAGAACTATGAGCCGCGCTTCAAGAGGGTGCAGGTTAAGGTGGTGAAGAACGCCGAGCCTCTCGACCGCACCCTGCGCTTCCGCATCGAGGCGCTGCTCCACGCCGATCCGGCCCCCGAGCCGGTGGTTTTCGACTCGGCGTTGAAGCCCTTGACCACCAACTTCGAAGTGAAGGGAGTGGACCGGTGAGCGACGAGCTGCTGCCTTACTACAACAAGGAGCTGGCCTTCATCCGCAAGCTGGGGGCGGAATTCGCGGAAAACCATCCCGAGGTGGCGGCGGCCCTGCGCATCGGCCCCGACGCGTGCGAGGACCCCCATGTCGAGCGTATGATCATGGCCTTCGCCTACCTCGCGGCGCGCATCCGCCACAAGCTCGACGACGACTTTCCGGAAATCACCAGCTCCCTGCTGGGAGTGCTTTACCCCCATTATCTGGCGCCGGTTCCGTCCATGGCCATCGCCGAGTTCCAGCTCGACCGCGGCCAGGGCAGCCTGGTCGAAGGATATCCCGTCGGCCGGCATCAGACCATCGAGACCGAGCCGGTCGACGGCGAGCCCTGCCGCTTTCGCACTTGCTTTCCGGTGGCCGTCTGGCCGATCGAGGTGGTCTCGGCGCGGCTGGGCGTCCCTCCTCCCACCCTGGCCCTGAAGATCGACGAGGCCGCGGCCGTACTCCGGCTGGAGATGAAGTGCTTCGCGCGGGACATGACCTTCGCCAAGCTGAAGCTCCCCAAGCTGCGGTTTTACTTGAACGGCCAGGCTCAGCACGTCTTCGCGCTCTACGAGCTGATCTTCAACAATACCCTGGAGGTGACGCTGGCCAACTCGGAGAAGGACCCGCGGCCGGTGCGCCTGGGGAGGGGGGCCGTCAGGACGGTCGGCTTCGAGGCCGAGGAAGGGCTCCTGTCTTACACGCCGAGGTCGTTCCTGGGCTACCGCCTGCTGACGGAGTTCTTCACCTTCCCCCAGAAGTTCTGCTTCTTCGACATCGCGGATTTGACCCCCCATAAGCTGAGCCAGTTAGGCAACAAGATCGAGATTTGCTTTTACCTCGGCCGCCTGCCAGGGGACCTCGAGCGCAACGTCACCGCCGACACCTTCAAGCTCGGCTGCGCTCCCATGGTCAACCTCTTCGCCCAGAGGGCCGAGCCCATCCGCTTGACCCACACCGAGAGCGAGTACCGCGTGGTTCCCGACGCCCGCCGGCCCCTGGCCACGGAGGTCTATTCCATCGACCGGGTGGCCGGCACCTCCCCGGCCGGCGAGGAGACCGAGTACCAACCCTTCTACTCCTTCAAGCACTCGCTGGACCACCAGAAGCCGCAAACCTTCTGGTACGCCACCCGCCGGCCGTCGCAGCGCCTCCGCGGCCCGACGGACCACGGCACCGAGATGTTCCTGTCTCTCGTCGATCCGGGCTTCAATCCCGAGGCCCCCGCCAACTGGGTCGTCAACGTCGAAACCACCTGCCTCAACCGGGACCTGCCCAAGCGCCTGCCCTTCGGCGGCGGCCAGCCTAACCTGCAGCTGGCCGAGGGAGGGCCCTTTTCCAGAATCCAGTGCTTGACCCCGCCGACGCCGACTTTGCGGCCGCCCTTGGGGAACGGCGCCTTGTGGCGCCTCATCTCCCACTTGAGCCTCAACCACCTGTCGATCGCCGATCCGGAGGACAAGCCCGATGCCCTGCGGGAGATCCTCAAGCTGTACGACTTCCGGGACAGCCCTGAAACCCGTTCCAAGATCGATGGCGTCCTGAAAGTCGCCACCCGGCGGGCGATCGCCCGCGTCAGCGGCGGCGGCTTGAACGGCTTTTGCCGCGGCATCGAGGTGTCCATCGAGTTCGACGAAGAGCGCTTCTCCGACCACGGCCTGTTTCTCTTCGCCTCGGTGCTGGAGCGCTTCCTGGGGCTTTACTGCTCGATCAACTCCTTCACCCAGCTTTCCGTGAAAACCAAACAACGCAGAGAGGTGCTGCGGCAATGGCTGCCGAGGGCGTCCGAAAAAGTGCTGCTCTGAGCCTGGTCGAGCAGTTGTCGAATGAGGCCTACCGCTTCGACTTTTTCCAGGCCATCCGCATCCTGGAGCGGCTGCTGCTGAAAAAGGCCGACTCCGACAGAGCCGGCCAGTGGCATCCCGTCGGCCACGATTTCGATCCCAAGCGCGAGGTGGTCCGCTTCCGCACCCTGCAGTCGCAGAGCTTTCCCGGCAGCGCCATCGTCGAGCTGCGCCGCCAATCCGCCGGGCGGACGGGCGGCGGCGCCGAATCCGGACCGCTCGAGATGGTGGTCTCCTTCTTGGGCCTCACCGGCCCCGCCGGGGTGATGCCCCTCCACTACTCCCGCCTGATCATCGACCGGAACCGGGAGAAGGATTTCGCACCGCACGAATTTTACGATATTTTCAACCACCGCCTCATCTCGCTGTTTTTTCGGGCCTGGGAAAAGTACCGCTTCCCCACCGCTTACGAGCGCTCTCACGGCGGCGCCCCGGAAGCCCGCGAGGACCTGTTCACCGGCTGCCTCTTCAGTCTGGCGGGCATGGGCACCCGATCGCTGCGGCGGCGTCTAGGCTTTGAAGATGAGACGCTGCTTTTCTACTCCGGACTGTTCGCCGATGGCCACCGCCCCGCCAGCGCCCTGGAAAGAATGCTCGCCGACTATTTTGATGTCCCCGTGCAAGTGGAGCAGTTCCAGGGGCAGTGGCTGCATCTGGAATTTCCCAGCCGGACCCGGGTGGCTTCAGGAGACGGCGGAGAGCTCAACAACCGGCTCGGGGCGAGCGCGATCCTGGGGGAGCGGGTGTGGGACGTGCAGAGCAAGTTTCGCATCCGCCTGGGTCCCCTCGACTACGAGCGCTTCAGCCGCATGTTCCCCTCCGGAACCGCCTTGAAGTCGCTCTTCCGGCTGGCGCGGGCGTACGCCGGCCTGGAGCTGGACTTCGATGTCCAGGCGCTGCTCAAGGCCGCGGAAGCGCCTCCCTGCCGCCTGGGCGGAGAGTCCAAACCTCCAGCGCTGCTGGGCTGGAACACCTGGCTGGCCACGCGACCCATGGAAAAAGATCCCGATGATGTGTTATTCTGTCTACACGACTTTTAGGCGCTTCCATCAAATCATCTTCGCAGGCTACGGAGAAGTCTTGGTGGCTGAGGACCAATATCTAATTCGCTTTGCGTCTTAACTTGGCGTCCTTTGCGTCTTTGCGGTTTTTATTGGGTTGCGGGCGGAGCGCCCTCTGCCTTTTGGGTTGGGGGCGCAGCCCGCCTTAGGAGATCGCATGATTGATCTGCCCCTCAAATCCTTGATTGGAAAACTGAACGACACCTGCCGCCGGGCGCTGGAGGCGGCCGCGGGGCTGTGCCTGTCCCGCACCAATTACAACGTCGAGATCGAGCACTGGCTGCTCAAGCTGGTCGAAGCCCCCACCACCGACCTGGCGGCGCTCTTCCGCTACTACGAGGTCGATATGTCGCGGCTGAGCCGCGACCTCACCAGCGCCATCGACAAGCTCAAGACCGGCAACGCCCGGCCGCCGGCCCTGTCGCCGAACGTTGTCGACCTGGCGCGCGAGGCCTGGCTGGTGGGCTCGATCCAGTACGGCTCCTATCGCGTCCGCTCCGGCTATGTCCTCTGCGCCCTGCGGTTCGACCGCGACCTGGCCTCGCTCGCCGGCGACGCCTCCTCCGAGTTCGACAAGATCTCCGCCGAGTCGCTCAAGAAAGACCTGCTCGACATCATCGCCACCTCCGGCGAGTCGGAAGGGGAGGCTCCCGTGTCCTTTGCCGCCGGAGCGCCGGGCCGGCCGGCCGCGCCGGGCGTGCCCGGCGGCCCTACCAAGACCCCGTCGCTCGACCAGTTCACCATCGACCTCACCGACCGGGCTCGCAAGAAGCAGATCGATCCGGTTCTCGGCCGCGACGCCGAGATCCGCCAGATCATCGACATCTTGACGCGCCGCCGCCAGAACAATCCCATCCTCACGGGCGAAGCGGGCGTCGGCAAGACCGCCGTGGTCGAAGGCTTCGCCCAGCGCGTCGCCGACGGCGATGTGCCGCCGCCTCTCCGGGGCGTGTCGGTGCGCACCCTCGACCTCGGCCTCCTGCAGGCCGGCGCCGGCATCAAGGGGGAGTTCGAGAACCGCCTCAAGTCGGTCATTGACGAGGTCAAGGGCTCGCCCAAGCCGATCATTCTCTTCATCGACGAGGCTCACACCATGATCGGCGCCGGCGGCCAGGCCGGGCAGAGCGACGCCGCCAACCTGCTCAAGCCGGCGCTGGCGCGCGGCGAGCTGCGCACCATTGCCGCGACCACCTGGGCCGAGTACAAGAAGTACTTCGAGCAGGATGCGGCGCTGGCGCGGCGCTTCCAGGTGGTCAAGGTCGAGGAGCCTTCCGAGGAAGCGGCCCTGCAGATGATGCGCGGGCTGGTCGACACGCTCGAGAGCCACCACAAGGTGCGCATCCTCGATGAAGGCGTCAACGACGCCGTCCGCCTCTCCAACCGCTTCATCTCCGGCCGCCAGCTCCCGGACAAGGCGGTGAGCCTGCTCGACACCGCCTGCGCCCGCGTCGGCATCAGCGCCACCGCCACGCCGCCAGCGGTCGAGGACTGCCGCCGGCGCATCGAGCAGCTCGGCGTTTCCATCGACATCCTCACCCGCGAGACCGCCACCGGCATCGACCATCAGGACCGGCTCGCCGAGCTGGGCAAGTTGAAAACCGAGGCGGAAACGGAGCTGGCGGCCCTGGAGGCCCGCTGGAAGAAGGAAGGCGAGCTGGTGGAGCGTATCCGCAAGGTGCGGATCCGGCTGGAGGCCGCGGCGCCGCGGCCTGCGGCCGCGAAGAAGGCCAAGCCGGTGGGGCCGGCCGCTCCACCTGCTCCAGGGGGAGCTCCGGCCGGCAAGGAGGCCGCGCCGGTCGCTCCCGAAGCCCAACCGCCGGCGGAGCTTTCGCCCCAGGAGCGGGAGAAGCTGCGCCAGGAGCTGGAGGGCCTCAACCAGCAGCTCAAGTCCTTGCAGGGCGAAAAGCCGCTCCTGCAGGTCTGCGTCGACTCGCAGGCGGTCGCCGAGGTGGTCTCCGGCTGGACCGGCATCCCCATCGGCCGCATGGTCACCGATGAGATCAACAACATCCTCAACCTGAAGGGCCACATCGAAAAACGCATCATCGGCCAGTCGCACGCCCTCGAGGCCATCGCCCAGCGCATCCGCACGGCGCGCGCCAACTTGACCGACCCGCGCCGGCCCATCGGCGTCTTCCTGCTGGTGGGGCCGAGCGGCGTCGGCAAGACCGAGACGGCCATTTCCCTGGCGGAGCTGCTCTACGGCGGCGACCAGAACATGACCGTCATCAACATGTCCGAGTTCAAGGAGGAGCACAAGATCTCGCTGCTCATGGGCTCGCCCCCGGGCTACGTCGGCTACGGCGAGGGCGGCGTGCTCACCGAGGCGGTGCGGCGCCGCCCCTACAGCGTCGTGCTTCTCGACGAGATGGAAAAGGCCCATCCGGGCATTCAGGACGTCTTTTACCAGGTCTTCGACAAGGGGACGATGCGCGACGGCACCGGCCGCGACATCAACTTCAAGAACACGGTCATCCTCATGACCTCGAACGCCGCCACCGACCTCATCGTCAAGCTCTGCGCCGACCCGGAGACCCGGCCCAGCCCGGAAGGCCTGGCCGAAGCGCTCCATCAGGATCTGCTCAAGACCTTCAAGCCGGCCTTTCTCGGCCGCGTCACCCTGGTCCCCTACTACCCCCTCACCGACAGCGTCATGCGCGGGATCATCGAGCTGCAGCTCGGCCGCGTCGGCCGGCGCGTCAAGGAGAACTACAAGGCCTCCTTCAGCTACGCGCCGGAGCTGGTAGCGAGCATCGCCGAGCGCTGCAAGGAGGTCTCGAGCGGCGCGCGCAACGTCGACCACATCCTGACGCGCTCCCTGCTGCCCGAGCTGTCGGCCGAGTTCCTGGCGCGCCTGGCGAGCGGCGAGCCGATCACCCACGTGCACGTCACCACCGATGGCACGGGCGGGTTCAAGTACGAGATCCGCTAATCCTCCACCTCCTTCCAGGCGGCGCGAATTTCCTCGATATCCGACTTCAATTCGGGCGCCAGGTTGGCCAGGATTTCAAGGAGAGGATCGATCGCGTGGAAGTGCAAAATCAAGCGCAGATCATCCCACCAGGCTTGATCCGCCCCTTTCAACTTCTCGGCGAAGCGGTCGGCGGCTCCGGGAACTTTCCAGTGGACCAGGGTCAAGAGGCCGAGGAGGGCCACAAAATATTTTCGCTTGCCCGGAGGAGGAGCCATGGAATATAACTTGAACGGAGAGTGACTCTCATCGCAAGCTTTTCTTTCGGGTAATCCCGTTCCTTACAATAACTCAAAGGAGTCAAGCCGCCACGCCCGTGTATCAAGACCTCGAATCTCCCGTCAAATCACCCGCGGACTTGAACTCTTCAGGCCTGCACCATCCGACCTTCACCGAGGCGCTCAAATTCTGGCTGAAGCTGGGCTTCATCGGATTCCTCCGCTGGAACTGGAACATCATCTGGTTCGTGCTCTTGAGCGGACTCGCCAGTTTGCTTTTGAAAGGACTGGCCCCATGAATTGGACCATCCGTTCCCGCCCCAGATCATCCGCTTCGTTATGGTGTTCCGTAATCCTGGCGGGCGCCGCTCTCGCAGGCTGCGGCCCAGCGGGCGAGGAGGGGAATCAACCGCAGCAGAGCGGAAACCTGCAGCAGCAGATAAAGCGGCAGGAAACCGCCTCTGAAATGACGGCTGGGCATTCCCCTTCAAAGGAGATTCCAGCATCTGCCGCCTTTCAATCCACCGGCGCGGTGGAGGGGAGCGTGAGATTCAAAGGGGATCGCCTTCCGACTTCCACCATCGTTCCGGTTGGAGCCGACCCGCAGTATTGCGGCCATGAGCAGTCACTCGAAGACTGCATCGTCGATCCGGAGACCAGAGGTCTCCGCCATGTCATTGTCCATCTCTCCGGCAACAACCTCGAAATCTGGGAAGGGGCCCAGCCCGGACATCTCCTGCTGGACAACAAGAACTGCCGGTTCGAGCCGCATGCCGCGGTGCTCGCAGCGGGAAGCATCCTCGAGCTGCGCAACAGCGACCCGGTCCTCCATACCGTGCACGCGTACTTCGCCGGTTCCTTCAACATAGCTCTGGCGCCGGGCGGCGGCAACAACGTTAAGCGGCGGCTCGGCAAGCCGGGGCTCATCCAGCTGAGGTGCGATGCCCACGGCTGGATGAACGCCTTCATTCGCGTGGATCGCCACCCGTTCCACGCCGTCACCGATGCTCGCGGGACCTTCAAGATCCCGGATGTACCTCCAGGAAAGTACGTTCTCGAAGCGTGGCACGAGCGATTCGGGCCCAAACAGATGGAAATTGAAGTACAGGCTGGAAAAACGGTCCAGGTAAATTTGATTCACGGGGAATGAAAGGATCAGCGACTTCCATGGCCGCGTCGAACCTTCAAGAAGAAAAGCCAGCGCAGAAAGGAGAATCTCACATGAACGGACGGCGATTTATCGCTCACCTGCTGTTGTCTTTGGCCAGCATGGTTGCGGGGGGGATGGTATGGGAGTCGATTCGTGGAAACCTGGCGGCCGGGCAGCAAGCCGACATCACCAGGGGCCGCCGGCAGCAGCCCGGCACCGACATGACCATCTACAGCCCGCCGCTGCACCAGCTCTACGACGGCGAGTTCCACATTGCCGCGGACAAGATTTACATGGTGGGAGGGCTTCTCGACAAGCCGGGCTGGGATCACATGAGCAACGAGGCCAAGAACGTGCACGCGGTTCCCGGCACCGCCGCCATCGAGGTCAACGAGATCAAGAACACTGGGAAGTTCACGGCCAGGCTGAGGCTGCCCGAGGGGGACTTCGAGATGGTCATGGACCGCTTCGTGGAGTTCCAGCCTTGCCAGGACGGCGGCGTGGCGTCCTGGATCTTCGAGCACGGCGACTCGGGCTGCGGCGATGCCAACTGGCCGAAAACAATCATCTACGTTGCCGGCTGGGGTCTCGCCGACGCCACCCTCAACGGCAAGCCGCTCTACAAGGACTACGAAGCCCACTTCATGGTCACGCAAGGAATGCGGGACCGGAAAACCTTGAAGGTCAACTATCCAATGCTCAACAAGAAGACCCTGGCCGGAGAGGTCAATCCCGCCGCGATGCAAGTCGATTTCTATATCCGCAGCAAGGAGAAGGACCCCACCAACAGCAACAATCCCCCCCGGCAGGTGTTCGCCCACTTTTTCGGCATGGAGGTGAACTGGAAGTAAACTTAGTGCAGTCTTTCGCAAATAATTGTAGGGTCAGGTCGAGCGATTTTGGCTACTGGCAAGGCGCGCCCGCGAAGGCGATACGGGACGGAGTACCGCCGAGCGGGTGCAACGCCGCCAGGAGACGAAAGCGCCGGCCTCACCCTACAAGGATTTAAGAAAGACGGAACTTAGATCCTGCCGTTGGTTTGATGACGCATTGATGCACCAGTACTTCAAAGGCCATAAGCCGCTCCTTTTCTGAAAATATCCTTCCCCGTTGCCGAAAATTTTGCGCAACCTTTTAAACGCCGGGGCGAAAATAGAGTAGTGTACTGGCCTTAAAGTTCTCACGAAAGGAGTTTCCCATGCCAGCTTATTTGAAGATCGGCGAAATCAAGGGCGAAGCCACCGAGCAGGGCCACAAGGAGTGGGTCATCATCCAGTCGATGAGCGACAACATCGCCAGATCCATTCCCCAAGGCTCCAGGGACCAGCAGCGGGCCCGCGGAGAGACCACCCTGGCCGACATTTCCTTGGTCCGGCAGCTGGACAAGTCCTCGGTCACGCTGAAGACGGCCTGCGCCAACGGCACCTTCTTCCCGGAGGTGGAAATCCACTTTTGCACCCAGGTCAAGAACAAGCAAGAACCTTACCTGATTTACAAGCTCAAAAACGTCATCGTAACTTCTTACAGTTTCAGCGGTAACGCCAGCGGCGACCCCGTCCCCGTCGAAAACGTCACCCTCGGTTTTTCCGAGGTGGAATGGACCTATGTGGTGGTCGATCCCAATTCCGGCGACCGCCGGGGCCAGGTGCTCGGAAAGTTCAGCACGGGGGCTGGACATAGCTGAAAACCGGCAAAAAGGACGCAACTTTGCCGTTGGGCTCACGAGAATAAAGTTGTCCGTCAGCTAGAAAAGATTTCAGGAAACCAACCAACCCCAACCGAAAGGAGTCAACCATGCCAGCTTACATGAAACTCGGCGACATCAAGGGCGAGGCGACCGAGCAGAACCACAAGGATTGGATCATCATCGAGTCGTTGAGCTCCCCCGTTTACCGCTCCATTCAACCGGGCGCCAAGGACATGCAGAGGTCCCGCGGCGAGACCACCCTGGGCGACATCGTCCTCGTGCGCCAGCTCGATAAATCCTCGGTCAAGCTTCAAGAGGCTTGCGCCAACGGCACCTTCTTCAAGGAAGTCGAAATCCACTTCTGCACCCAGGTGAAGAACAAGCAGGAGCCGTACCTCAAGTACAAGCTCAAGGATGTGATCATCTCGAGCTACAGCTTCCACGGCAACTCGAAGGGAGATCCGCAGCCCTCGGAAGAAGTGACCCTCTCCTTCAGCGAGGCGGAGTGGATTTATGTGGTGGTCGATCCCAACACCGGCGACAAGAAGGGCGAAGTGCCGGCCAAGTTCAATCCGGCTCTGGGCAAGGCTTAAACTCAGTTATCTCCAATCAAGCGAAATCGGAGACCGGAGGATCCCCCTCCGGTCCCTTGCGGCCGAGGTTCGTAAACCAACAAGGACACTACGATGAGCACTCTTTACACTCAAGAAGGGCGCGGCCTGGCGTTAGAGACGCCGCTGGGAAAAGATGTTCTCCTCTTGACCCACTTTTCGGGGCGGGAAGAGATGTCCCGGCTCTTCAGCTACCACCTGGAGATGCTCTCGGAAAACGATTCCATTGCGCCGAAGGACATCGTCGGCAAGAACGTCACCGTCGCCGTCCGCCTCCCGGATGACTCGCAAAGATTCTTCAACGGCTACGTGAGCAGGTTCTCCTACTGCGGCACCGATGATCGCCTCAGCCGCTACACCGCCGAGGTGGTCCCCTGGCTGTGGTTCCTGACCATGACATCGGACTGCCGGATCTTCCAGAAGAAGAAGGTCCCACAGATCATCGAGCAGATCTTTTCGGATCTCGGCTTCAGCGATTTCGAGACCTCCGAGATCAAAGGCGCCCACCCGGAGTGGGAGTACTGCGTCCAGTACCGCGAGACCGACTTCAACTTCGTCTCCCGCATGATGGAGCAGGAAGGCGTCTTCTACTACTTCCGCCACGAGAACGGCAAGCACATCCTGGTTCTGGCGGATCACAAGGGGGCCTACAAGGACGCCCCCGAGACGGAAGTGGAGTTCGCCGCCAGCCTGAGGGGACCCGAGCAGGCGGACCAGATCACCAGCTGGGTCCACAAGTACGAGTTCCGCCCCGGCAAGTGGGCCCACACCGACTACAACTTCCAGAATCCCACCGTCAACTTGATGGCCACGACCAAAACCGTGGTGCAGCTCGAGAACATCGACAAGTTCGAGATATACGACTACCCCGGCGAGTACGAGAAGAAGGATGAGGGGGAGGCGGAGGTCAAGGTCCGCATGGAGGAGGAAGAGGTCTCGTATGACATCGTCTCCGCCTCCAGCAAGTGCCGCACCTTCAGCCCCGGCTACAAGTTCAAGGTCGTCCGCCACCACCACAAGGCCGAGGAGGGGAAGACCTTCGCCATCACCGCCATCGAGCATAACATCTCCCTAGCCGGCGCTTACACGACGAGCGGCGGCGGGGGAGGCGAGGACTACAGCAACACCTTCACCTGCATTCCCGAGTCGGTGACCTTCCGCCCCGCCCGCATCACCCCCAAGCCCCAGATTCAGGGGTCGCAGACCGCGGTGGTGGTCGGACCGTCGGGCGAGGAGATCTACACCGACGAATTCGGCCGCATCAAGGTCCAGTTCCACTGGGACCGCGAGGGGAAGAAGGACGACAACAGCTCCTGCTGGATCCGCGTCGCCCAGTCGTGGGCCGGCCCCAACTGGGGCACCATCTTCCTGCCGCGCATCGGCCACGAGGTGCTGGTGGAGTTCCTCGAGGGCGATCCGGACCGGCCGCTGGTCACCGGCAGCCTGTACAACAAATCGAACATGCCGCCTTACCCGCTTCCCGACCAGAAGACCACATCGGGCATCAAGTCGCTGAGCAGCACGGGGGGCGAGGGCTTCAACGAGATCCGCTTCGAGGACAAGAAAGGCGAGGAGCAGATCTTCATCCACGCCGAGAAGAACCAGGATATCCGGGTGAAGAACGACACCTACGAGTGGATCGGCAACGACCGCCATCTGGTGGTCAAGAACGACCAGGTCGAGCACGTCGAGAACAACCGCTCGGAAATCGTCGACCAGGATCACATGGAGGAGATTGGCAAGGACCGCCATCTCAAGGTGGCCGGCAAGGAGGCCATCGAAATCGGCGACAGCCACTCTTTCACCGTCAAGGGCGATGTCATCGAGGTCTTCAAGGCCAACCACTCCGAGGAGACCACCGGCGACTATTATTTGAAGGCCGCCAACATCGTCATCGAGGCGACCACCAACGTCACCATCAAGGTGGGCGAATCGCACATCGCCATCGAGTCCAGCGGCATCAAGATCGGCACCACCGGACAGATCAAGGTGGAGGCGACCGGGCAGGCGGAAGTGAAAGCCACCGGCCCGCTCAAGCTGGAGTCGACCGCCACGGCCGACCTGAAAGGCGCGAAGACCACGGTGAGCGGCGACGCCATGACCGAGATCAAGGGCGGCATGGTGAAGATCAATTGAAAGGAGCATTGCCCGATGAACCCCAAAAGCGGAAAAGCGGGCTCGCCGGTCTCCCCCGCCGAGCCCAAGCCGGCCGAGGATGCCGATGTCGCCGACCCCGGCGAGGTGGCCAAGGTGAAGGCCGATCAAATCGAGGCGCAGAAGGGGAAGTACGGCTCCACGCCCGCAAAGCCCCACAAGCCGCCAAAAAACGAGGAGGAGAAGAAGGTCAAGAACAGCTGGATCGAGATCGAGTTGGTCGACGAGGACGGCCAGCCGGTGCCGGGACTCAAATACCGGGTCACCCTGCCGGACGACAGCGTCGCCGAGGGGACCCTTGACGGAAAGGGCTTCGCCCGCATTGAAGGGATCCCCGCGGGAAACTGCAAGATCACCTTCCCGGACCTTGACAAGGATGCCTGGGAGCCGGCCTGAAGCCGGCCCCGCGACGCCACGCGAGCTGATTTTCAAAATCGGAGGACAACATGCCTTTCGCAGCCAGAGTCGGAGACATGCACGTTTGCCCCATGGTCACGCCGGGAGTGCCCCCCGTTCCGCACGTCGGCGGCCCCATCAGCGGCCCGGGCGTCCCCACCGTGCTCATCGGCAACCAGCCGGCGGCGGTGATGGGAGACATGTGCGTCTGCGTCGGCCCCCCCGACTCCATCGTCAAGGGCTCCGCCACCGTCCTGATCGGCAACAAGCCCGCCGCCCGCCAGGGGGACAACACCGCTCACGGAGGAACCATACCCATGGGCTGCCCGACGGTGATCATCGGCGGGTAAAGGATGAGGAGCGCTACGCCCCCTGGTAGAAAATTTTTCCCTACCAGTCAATTCTCTTGCCGGCAACATGACCAGGAGTTGAAAGCTTCAGATCTTCAACCTTCTCCGGCCTGCTCGCATCATATACCGGGTAGCCCTCGCGAGAAGTTGGCTCCATCCCAATAGCCGTGTTTCCTTTGAACCGAATGGTGTATACCTTTCCCTTTACCGCCGCGTACTGTTCAGTGGACGCCTTCACCGGGAAACTGACGCGCACGACAGCATTGGCGGCAAGCTCGCCGAAGAGAAGATAGTTCTGGTTCCAGACCGGCTTGACGACTTTGCCGCCACATTCGATCTTGACGGAGTCCTTGTCAACCCATTGAGGGACACGCATGGTGACCTGCTGGGCTTTCTTGTTACGCAAGATGATCTCGCCCTTATCCGGCAGTCGGCTTTCGACATCCAGCCAGGGGGACTTCCGATCGATCAGCAGGTTCACGGAGACCGTTCCATATCGTTCGAGCACGATGCTGTCCCAGGCATAGTAAAGTGCCTGCGATCCGTTCGCCGTACAGCAGTTCATGATGTTTATGGAAATGCTCTCGGGCGTGCCCCAGCCGGCGAAAAGTCCGAGGATTTTTTTCAACGTCAACTCTTGCTCCTCGGTTAACTTGTCTTTGTTGGCAGATTTGAGCCTCGCGAGATCAGTGAATTGACCCCTGGTCAGATGGTTCCGCACGTAGCCGTCAACATCGTCCCAATAGTCCCCCACCCCTCGAAGACTCAGCTTGATAGCAAGCGCAGTCATATTCGCCAGGCCGCAGGTTTCGTGCGAGAACTTGCCGGTGTATTCTTGGAACCACCCCAATCTTGGAATACCCAGCGTCCTTGCGAATTCGTAACCCGACCTTGCCAGGTTCTTCAACCTGGCGTCATTCGTCGCGGTCGCGTATTCGAGGATGCCTCGCAGGCACATGGTGTGCGCGTGGAAATGACCGCGGAACTGGGCGTTCTGCTCAGGTATCACACCACCGGCGTGGCCATCCGGAATCCACGCCATCTCCTTTCGCGTGACCAGGCGAACGACCTGCCCGGCGAGCTCGAGGGCGTCCGGATCGTTGAACATTCGTGAATACTTGGTGAGCGGTTCAACGATCCCGCCGATATAAATGGGAATTCCGAATGTATGGTCAGGCATGTCTGCCATATTCGGCTGCGCGCCAGTCAGCAGCTCGGTTGTCTTCCATCCGCTCTTAGGGTAGCTGAATATGTCGCCGTATCCTGGAGTGGTTGGGTAGTATGCGTAAATCTCGCCGGTCGCAGAATCCGTCTTCCTGACGGCAATCTTCTTCAGCGTATCGACGATCTTTTTCAGCCGCGCGACCCAGGCCTCGTTTCCGTCCAACTGGTACATCGCCATCATGGCTCGAAGCATCCGCCCCTGACCGTATATATTGGCGTAGTCCTCCGGACTGGTTTTGTCCCACGGCCTTTCGGGTCCTATCTTACAGTAGAACAGCCCGTCCTCCCCAAGGCAGGTGATGAGATAATCGACGGTCTTTTGGCCAGGGGAGCGCTTCAGATCGATTCCGGTCATGAGGCTCATCATCGCCATGGACTCCATATACTTGGGCCCGCAAGCGGCAAAACTGATGGCATCGTGCGCAATCGACGGTGGAGCCATGCACGCGCGAAACAGAAACTCGCCGTGTTCATCCACCGTCCCGGTAAGCCCGTTGAAAGCAAGCTCGGCGTGCTTGATGAGATCGGGCCCTCCGGCCTCAGGGGCGCTGTCGGCCGATACCGGCCCGCGGCAAAAAGCCAAAGCCATCGCCATCACAAATGCCAAGCCGATCCTTTCTCGATGGATTTCTTCTATCATATAACGACTCCCAATACCATTTTATCGGCGACCGCCGCCGAATCTCAGGTTCTGGATCTCAGTATTTTATGGATCACGTTTCCATGGACGTCGGTCAGGCGGAAGTCGCGACCGGCGTAATGATAAGTCAGCTTTTCGTGGTCCAGGCCCAGGAGATGCAAGATGGTGGCGTGAAAGT
>JACQVS010000207.1 GCA_016209605.1 Planctomycetota bacterium | reverse complement strand
TTGCCTCAAAACGACTCGGCTTTTTCTGCTTGAAAGGCTGATAAAAGAGTGTCACCATCTGCGAGGTATGTGAGGCGGCGGTCTCGTTAAAATCAAGGGACTTCATTCATTGCAGCAAAGAGAACTCAGAGGAGAAAACCCGGCGATGAGGGGATTAGCAAGGGTTTTTGATCGGGTCTTCGGGAAGGCCGATGCCGCCCCGGCCGCGGCTCCTCGAGCGCACAAGAATTTCGCGCCGGTCCTCCAGTCCTCAGCCCTCGACTGCGTTTACGCGGGCGGCTTGCTGCTCGCCGTGCCTTACCTCTTGCTCAAGGGGAAAGGGCGGTCCCTGGTCGATCACCTCTGGAGGCGCTCCCGCGACATCCCGGAGCGCCAGGGCAGCCGCCCGTGCGCGTGGGTGCACGGCGTTTCGGTGGGCGAGATCCTCAGCGCCCGCAGCTTCCTCGACAAGTTCGCCGGAGAATTTCCGGAGTGGGAGATCGTCCTCTCGACGACCACGCGCGCCGGCCTCGAGGCCAGCGCCCGCCAGTATCCCGGCAAGCTCATCGCCTCCTACCCTTTTGACTGGAGCTGGCTGGTGAGGCGCGCCTTCGACCGCCTCCGGCCGGATCTCATCATCATCGTCGAGCACGAGCTGTGGCCCAACTTCCTCTGGCAGGCCCGCGCCCGCGGCGTGCCGGTGGCCTTGATCAACGGGCGACTGTCGGAGCGCTCCTTGAAAGGGTACCGGTGGCTGGCGCGCTGCTTCGAGTGGCCGCCGTCCAGCGTGGCCAGCATCTGCGTCGAGGACGAGGCGAGCGCCGCGGGTTTCCAGGAGCTCGGGGTCGATCCATACCGCATCCACGTCACCGGCAACTTCAAGTTCGACAACCTGCCTCCGCGGGCCGCCGGGATCCGCGAGCGGCTCGATCTGAACGGCAACTGGGTCCTGGCGGCGGCCAGCACTCACAAGGGGGAGGATGTGGTCCTCCTCGACTGCTTTGCGGCCTTGCACCGCCAGGATGCGCACGCGCGCTTGATCCTGGCGCCGCGGCGGAAGGAGCGGGTAGGCGAGCTGATGGAGATGCTCCGCCGCCGGGGCCTGCGGGGCTGGCGCTGGAGCGATGCTTCGCGGGCTTCTTGGTCCAATGGCGGTGGATTGAAAAACCGCGGTGAAGTTCTCCTGGTCGACACCTTCGGAGAGCTGGACCAGATCCTCGATGCCGCCGATGTGGTTTTCGTGGGGGGATCGCTCGTTCCCTTCGGTGGGCACAACATCATCGAGCCGGCGCGCCTCGGCCGGCCGGTGGTGATCGGCCCCAACTACCAGAATTTCCGCGGCGTGGTGAAAGCTTTCCTGGAGCGGAACGCCCTGGTGATCGCCCGGGATCGCGAGGACCTCTTGCGCCAGCTCGAGGCCCTCAAGCGCGATCCGGAGGGCTCGCGCCGCCTGGGCGCGCTCGCCCGGGAGACGGTCCGGGCGCAGGAGGGGGCCAGCGAGCGGACGATCGAGGCGCTGCGGCCGCTCATTCAAAAAATTCGGCAAAAAATTCGTCGCAGCGACTAATTTTTTATTCCTTCCACAGCGGGCTCTCGAACGAGAAGTACGCGAAGACGCCGTAATCCTCCGTTTCGTCCGTGAGGCCCAAGGGGGCGGCGGCGCCGAGGACGATCTGGATGTCCTTGGGGAGGTTGAGGGCGTAGCGAAATCCCGGGGGAGCCCACCAGCTCGCGAGCCTTTTCCTTCTTGCCGGTCGAGTTCTCGATATCCTGCGAGCGCGCGGCCAGGAACTCGACCAGCAAATTGAAATCATCATTCAGGGTGAGGCTAATTTGTAGGAGTTTCGCAAGTTGCTTGCGGAATTTCTGATAAAAATAAGTTTGACTCTCTTTTCAAAGTCTCTACAATTACCCTAAGATAATTACCTGAAGATAATTATCTTAGGGTAATTGCCCTCCCAGCTGCCAGCGATCAGCCGGAAATGTGAAATGATTAAGTACCCGATGACGCAAGGAATTATTCACAAGGTGATGGTGCCAAAAAAACACTCAATCTCAGTTTTGATGTGGCTGGCGATGATTCTCATGTGGCCATCTGCCCAGTGGCTGGAGCCCTTGTGGCCCGGGGAGACTTATGAAAAGTCCACCGCAAGCGAGATATCTGAGCTCAAGAAGCGCTTGCAGGCCTTGGAGCAGGAATTGAAACAGATTAAAACCGGCGAAAGCGCCGATGCACCCAAGGAAAGCCTCAAGGAGCCGAGCGAGAAAAACCCGCCGGAGATCTCCGAGAATCCCCCCCCAGAAAAACCCGAGGAGATCCAGGTCAAATCCTTCTTCAAGCGCGAGCCTCTCAAAAAGCCTGCGCCTTTGCGGGGAGTTTACGACAAACCATTCCTGGTCGAGGCCTGGCGCCGGGCTTATTTCGGCGGCTATACCGAGTTCGATTTCCATTCCTTCAGGGATGATCCCCTCGAGATCCCAAAAGGCTTCCGCGCCCTCCGGACCAACCTGTTCGCGTTTTCCGAGATTTCTGATCGGCTTCGTTTCGGGGCCGAGCTGGAGTTCGAAAACGAGGGGCCGGGGGAGGAGCTTGAGGTCAAGACCGAGATGGCCTTCATCGAGTGGGCCCTTTTCGAGGAATTCCGCATCCGCGGCGGCGCCTTGCTGGCGCCTCTAGGACGCGTCAACATCAACCACGATGGCCCGATTCGCGAGCTCACTGACCGGCCCTTGGTCTCCAGGTTTGTCATTCCAACGACCCTGACCGAGGTGGGGATCGGCCCGACCGGGACGGTGTGGGTATTCGATCAGCTTTCCCTGAGCTACGAAATCTATGTGGTGAACGGATTCAACCTTCTCGACCGGGACGGCGAAATCGCCGTACCCATCACCGAGCGGGAGCATCTGCTCAGAGAAGGGCGACCATCGCTGGGCGGAGATATCAATGCAAATATCGCCACCACCGGCCGGGTTTCCATCCAAGCTCTCAATGCTCTGGATGCCGGTTTTTCATGGCATCTCGGCGATTACGATGAGCTCAACGACAATACCCTGTCCATACTGGCAGGCGACCTGGCGCTGGTCTATGGCCCATTCGCGCTGGAGGGAGAACTGGCCTGGGCGGGATTCGAGCGGGACGCCTTCGCGCGAACCGCCGGGATCCCTGACCGTTACTGGGGATTCTATGTCCAAGCTTCCGCGAGTCACATGCCCAAATTCCTCAAGGACCATGTGCCCTATGTTTTTGACGAGGAAGGTTCCGCCTTCACGGCCGTCCTCCGTTATGACTGGGTCGACCTCGACGGCGATCACGCGGAGGCCCTTGAGCCGGGAATCAATTTCCGCCCGTTTTCCGATACCGTCTTCAAGTTCGCCTACCGGTTTGGATTCAAGGGACTTGGAGTCCGCAATGTGCCGGGCCGGAATCTCGATGACGATGGCTTTGTCTTCTCGCTTGCTTCTTATTTCTGAGTTTAGTGGAACTTAGGATCCATGGATGCGCCAAGTAGCCTGAAAATGAAATTGAGACACGGCCGCAGAGCCTTTTTGGGT
This sequence comes from Planctomycetota bacterium, assembly GCA_016209605.1. GTDB lineage: Bacteria > Planctomycetota > UBA8108 > UBA8108 > JACQVS01 > JACQVS01. The sequence continues at coordinate 3,740 of JACQVS010000207.1, read as the reverse complement.
AAAGTGGCTCAAGGCGTTGATGCGTGTCTTGCTGCCGCCCTGGGAGGGTGCCTGCTGAGCGGCTGCAGGGTCATTCCAAGATCTTTTCAGGCGCCGGCCGGGGACACGGTCAAGATAACCCTCAAGAATTATCCGGAGCTCAACCGTCCAGGCGGCATCGTCAAAGTGCTCGTTCCCGTTTTTCGCGTTATCTATGTCCGCCGCAATGGAAGAAAAGATTCCTTTGACGGCATTTCTGGGGTCTGCACTCACCAAGGAGGCATTGTCTCGCCATCGGGCAGCGGCTTCCGCTGCCCCTTGCATGGTTCCACTTATGATGGCGAAGGGCAGAACACCGGCGGTCCGGCGCCGAGGCCCCTGAAATTCTTTCGCGTGACCGCTGAAGGAGACGATGTGATTCTTCATTTAAAGGAAAAAATCGGATGAATAAATCGAAGCCAAGGGAAAGAAGGGTGTTGGGGTATCGCTTTCCTGCCATTATCCCCTGGCTCCTGGTTTTCCTATTCCTTTTTGGTTGCAAGCATGGAGGCGGAAACGGGGCCGATCCAAACAACCCGCCCGGAGACCAGCCCGCGTTTCCATTCCTATCCCATGTCGATCAGGCCGCCATCACCAGTGGAGTCATTCCATTTCAAGCCCTGTTCAGCTTTGGGGATGAGCTGTTCGAAGCCAAGTTCAACAGTCTCGATGGGGTCGGCGCGCTCCAGCTTCCCGATGGCACTCCCCTTCCTTCCCGTTTTTCCAGAGTTCCCCCGGGCGGCGGCCGCTTCACGGGCCCGAATGCGCAGTCTTGCGAAGGGTGCCACAATTTCCCCTTTGGCACCGGGGCCGGAGAGCCCGCCAGCAACGTCTTCCAGGATCCCAGCGGCACTGGAGCGCCGCCCTTCAATCAGCGAAATACCATTTCTTTGTTCGGATCGGCCGTCCTGCAGCGCCTGGCGGAGGAGATTACCGAGGATCTGCACGCGCTCAAGGATCAAGCCGCCTCCGTCGCCGTCGCGGGGGGACCGGCAATTACCGTGGACCTGTTTTCCAAGGGGATCTCCTACGGCCGCCTCACCGTCTCGCGCCAGGCAAACGGCCAGCTCGATTTCGATTTCTCCGCCGCTCTGGGCGTGGATCCTGACCTGGTCATTCGCCCCTATGGGTGGAAAGGAAACGTCACCACGCTCCGGGATTTTTGCCGGGGCGCCGCGCTCAATGAGCTGGGGATGGAGGCCGGTGAGCTGGTTTCCAAGGATTTCCAAGGCCGATCCGATCCCGATGGCGATGGCGTGGAAGAGGAGCTGTCAGTCGGCGACATCACCGCGCTGACGATTTACGTGGGGGCTCAGGAGATCCCTCAGCCCCTGGAACGGCTGGTCCGGGATCGCTTGGCGCCGCCTCCCAGCGCCGAATCCGCAAATCTGGCCAGTCGAGGTCAAGCGCTCTTCTCGCAGATCGGCTGCGCGGAATGTCATGTCCCGGAGTTGCGCCTCAACGATCCGGTCTTCGCGGAGCCGACCCTTCGTGGAAGAGGTAATTATCTCGACACCGAAATCGACCCTGCAACCACCAGCCTGAATCCCTCGAGGCCGTTTCGATTCAACCTGGTGCAGGAAGGAGACTTCCCTCGCTTGACGCCCCACCCCGAAGGCGGAGCCCGCGTCCAGCTTTTCAGCGATCTCAAACGACACGCCATGGGAAGCCAGCTCGCCGACGCTCAAGCTACTTCCATCCGGAAAGCCAATGGCGGGCCCTTGATCGTGAACGGCATGGAAATTCGCGTCTCTCCGGACACTTTTTTGACCGCGGAACTCTGGGGGGCCGGAAATACCGGGCCGTGGCTTCATGACGGCCGCGCCGGCACCCTCAAGGAGGCAATTGAACTCCACGGAGGAGAAGCTCAAGCATCGCGTGACGCTTTCATGGCTTTGAGCGCCGGAGATCAGATTGCGGTGGCCGAGTTTTTAAAAAGCTTGCTTTTGTTTTCGCTACCGGAAGAGGAAGCGGAAGAATAGAATGAAAAAATCATGATCGCCTCCATCGATGGCATGAATCTGCCTCAAAAAAAATCGGGGAGGGGAAAACCATTCCTGAATAAACTATCCTTGAATGGGTCGAAAGCTCTCTCGACTTCGGAGGAAGACTATCTCGAGACCATTTTTCACATGGAGCAGGAACAAAAAACCGTTCTGGTCTCGGAAATTGCCAGCCGTGTGGGAGTTCAGCGCCCTCCTGCAACCCGGGCCGTTCAAGCTTTGCAGAGGAAGGGCTTTGTGGAGCATAAAGCCAGGTGTGAGGTTCGCTTGACCAGTCTTGGCCGCAGCATAGCCGAGGCTCTCATTCACCGCCATGCGGATTTGTTTTACCTTCTGGTTCAGGTTTTTGGCGTGCCGCCGGAGATTGCAGAGGCCGACACTTGCAAGATGGAGCACGGAATTTCTCCACACACGGCCCAAAGGCTTCATGAGTTTCTTGAGCATTATAAAGGGCTGGGCGGTAACATCCGTGCCCATCTCAAAGCAGGAAAAATTTCTTCCGCTTTTCAATTTCTTCCCCACGGCAAGGGCTCCGGCTGGCGAGCATGAATCTCTTGACTATAATAGATAGGAAGTCTCGACAAACCCTTTCCTAGAAATAACTTACAACTGCAAGGATGGCCAGCACTACCGGTGGAGGTCGGTTTTTTCGACGCTTGAAGACTGTTTTGGCTTTACAGGGAATGTGCCATACTGGTTGGTGTCTTCTTCAGCTCGCTGGGGTGGTTCCCCAGCCGCCGGAAGCGGTCTAAAGTCCGGACTCCGCAGGGCGGGGTGGTGGGTACCTGTAATCCTCCGTTTCGTCCGTGAGGCCCAAGGGGGCGGCGGCGCCGAGGACGATCTGGATGTCCTTGGGGAGGTTGAGGGCGTAGCGCACCCCGGGGGAGACCAGCAGCTCGCGGGACTCCTCCTTCTTCCCCGTTTCGGCGTCGATGTCTTCCGTGCGCGCGGCCACGAACTCGACCAGCAGGTTGAGGTCGCGGCGGAGGAGGTAAATGAGGCTGAAGCCGAAACGGTAGTCGGCCAGAAGCTCCTTGCGCGAGCGGCCGCCGCCTTCGAGGTCCAGGCCGGCGTCCGGGGTGAAGGTGGCCCCGGCGTTGAGGTGGAAGAAGAAATGCTGGCCGATTTCCTTGCTGAGGGGAAGGTTGAACTGGTAGCCGGCCTCGCCCCGGCCCAGGCCGCGGTCCTCGCTCCCGGTCGGCAACACCACTGAAAACCGCGGCGCGAAGGCCGGCATGCCGTCCTCTTCCTCCAGCACCTGGCAGCGGTAGTTGAGCAGGACATCGCTCCAGCCCTCGGCGTGCGGAGCTTCCCCTCGCAGCCACTGGAGGGGGATGGTGTAGGAGAACTGATTGCGGGGATAGAAGGGGATCGGCCACTCCTGGGTGAAGGCCAGGTCGTAGCCGTCGGCGCGATCGCCCCCCTGAACGGAGCGCAACCAGCTCCCGGTCAGGATGTGCTGGACCACGCCCGCTTCTTGATTGTAGGCTTCCTCGATGAAAAAGGAATTGTCCTTGATCCCGGGCTCGGGCTTCTTTTCCCCCGCCGGCCTTTTTTGACGAGTTGAGACTGTCCATGCGCATTTTGCCTCCTATAATTGGTTTTCAAGGACCTTCAATGTACCACAAATGTCGATCCCTTTTTTATCTGCCGCTGGCCATTTTCGTTCTGGCGCGGTTCGTCCTATGCGACCAAGTCCCTCAGCCGCCGCTCCATGTA
>JACQVS010000213.1 GCA_016209605.1 Planctomycetota bacterium | reverse complement strand
CAATTGCGGAGTCCGCAATTGCGGAATGGCGGCGGCTGGCCCCGTTCCTTCCCAGGCCGTCAATCCCGGACCGCACCTCGAGGCGGATCTCCGGGACGCTCGACAGCTCCTTCAGCTCCAAGTTGAAGTCCGCCAGGGTCGGGATGCTCTTCCTCCGGAAGACAAGCCCGGTGAAAGGATTCCCTTCAATCTTGAGCAAGCCGAGAAGGATACAAGCATTATGTGCAGTTGCACCCCCCCCACACCCCTACGGGCGGCCCTCGCACGACCCGCTTACGCGGGTGCCCGCAGCTCCGGGCGTTCGTTCCTGCGCGACTGCTCGGAACTCACCTTCAGCAGAAACGGCCGGCGGGTTGTCGAGAGGCGGCGTGGAGGTATTTTTTTCGGCCATTTTTTTGGCGGAGCATAATTCAGTCGGAGATTCGTGGCAGGCGCACATGGGGTCCCCCTTTTAGGTCTCTTGGGTTTCTGGAAATGGAAGCCTGAAAAGCAATGGCATACGATGGCATTCTTAAAGCAAACGCGATGCCAGAAGGAGGACGGCTTTACTTTTCGCGCCAGTCCTGATTTCTCGGGCTTGCGCTTTCAATCCCGGCGGGAATCTGGCTGCGAGAGGTGTCCGGATCCGGACAGACACATTGACCGGAATGGGAGAGCGTTGCGACGCTTTTCGTGGAGTTCCTGGCTCTTCGATCGATCAAGATCAAAATAGGTCCATGCCGGCCGTCGGTGCAGGGTAGCCGCAGGATCTTTTAGGCACCCCGGCGATCGGGGTGCGGATCATACCGCGGCCGGGCGCCGCTGGGCTCCTTGCCGGTAGAGCCAGCGCGCCAGGAAAGCGGCCAGGACCGCCAGGTAGGGCAGCAGGCCGCCGAAGGAGTCGCCGGAGCTGCCGGGCGGCCGGGGGATGATCGCCCCGCAGCCCCCGCCGCCGCCTCCCCCCCGCCGGAGGGCGGATTGGCCGCCGGCTTCGCCTTGACGGTCAGGCTGAGGAGCTTCTGCACGCAAAAGGTTCCGCGCGCGCAGGCGTCGCAGACCTGGAAGGTCACTGAATAGACGCCGGCGCTGGGGCTCAAGGGCGTGCCCGAGACGGCGCCGGTGGCCGGATCGAACAGCAGGCCGGAAGGGAGCTGCGCCGGATTGACGGGCGACCACGCTACCGGGGGCGTTCCGCCCGAGAAGGCGACGCTGGTCGAGTAAGCGGTCCCCTCGGTCGCCTCGGGCAGGCTGTTCGTGGCGATTTGGAGGTCGGGGTCGCAGATGCAGATCTGGACATCGATGGTGTCCGCAAAGATGGTCCGCGTGCCGTCGTCGGAGGAGACGCCGTTTTTCAGGATCGGGCTGTCCGGGCCGGAGCGCAGCCCCTCGTCGACAAAGTCGATGAGCGCGCAGTTCTGCTGGACGCTGCCGCCCGGGAGGTTGGGGGCGAGCTGTAGCGAGAGCAGCTCGTAGGTGCCGCTGGGGAGGGGAACGAAGGGAGGGGACTTGCTGTTCACCCAACCCATCAACAGGCCGCCGGTCACCGCCGCCCCGCCCGCATCGAAGGTTTGCTGGTTGATGAGGATTTGGGCGTTTTTAAGGACCTGCTGAAAAACCTGGCCGGGTGTGACCGTGGCGATGGCGAAGGCCTCCGGATCAATCCTCACGGCCACCTGGCCGCCGAACACCTCGATGCCGGTCTGCATGATGATCGAGATTGAGTCCGGCGCCGCCCCCGCCTGGGTGGAGAAGGTGACGGGGGACTGGGCCAGTAAGAGTGAAGGAAAGAGCGTGAAAAGCAAGCCGAGCTGCCACTGCTTCATGGTTTGAAGTTCCAATCTGGGGAGATGCGGGAATTGGGGTTGTCGTTCGTCAATGAGGTTTCCTCGTGCAAGCCTCAAATATACCGGCTGCCGGGGAGATTACAAGAGGGGCTGAAGCCGCCCGGAGCAAGAAAAGGTTGAAAGTAAGGCCGGGTTTGGCGATAAAATCATCCAAATTCTGGACGGGCCAGTGGCGGAACGGCAGACGCGCGGGATTTAAAATTCCGTGGTGGCAACACCGTGGGGGTTCGACTCCCCCCTGGCCCAGTTATAACTGAACCGTTGACGTCGAGAAGCCACGTCCATATTATGTAACGGCGTTCGAAGGATGAAAGAACCTACGGGGGTCAACTGACCAGGAGTCTTTTCCCCAAAGATCTGGCTGGGCGGAACTGGCGGGAGTTCCCCGCGGAGGGATTCACCAAACCCGGGTGCGGGGTGATCCATCGCGCGGGACAGGCCGTGGGCGGCCTCCCGCTCGGGGGGCTCGGAACGGGATTCCTGGATCTGAACACCGACGGGACCTTGGGGCGCACCACGATCTTCAACAGCTTCACGCCGCCCCGGGAAATCAACACTCCCTTCCTGGCTCTGGCCGTGGGCGGAAAAGTCTGGGGACTGACCACGAAAAAAATCGGCGAGGTCGTCCCGGTCGAACAGATCGACTACTGGGGGCACTACCCCGTGGCCGACCTGGAATTCGAGACGAACGGCCCGATGTCGGTCGGGCTGCGAGCCTGGAGTCCCTTTCTGCCCGGCCTTTCGCAACTCAGCAATACGCCGGGAGCGGTCTTCGAAATCCACCTCCGGAACCGTTCCGGAGCCGCCCAGCAAGGCAGCGCCGTCATGACCTTTCCGGGACCAGCCGCCCAGGAGGCCCCGCCCCGGAGTTGCCGGCGCCGGCCGATCGATGGAACGGTTCGGGGCCTCGAGGTCGGCGACGAGAAAGGCGCCGGTTATGTCCTGGTCGCTTTGAACGAAAAAACCGTCCGAACCGGGGGACCTCTCGGTCTCGAAGGTCCGGCCTGGGCCAGGATTGCCGCGAAGCTTCCTGAGGCGGCCCCCGGCGATCCCGGGGTCTCGCTGGCGGTGGACTTCGCCCTGGCCCCCGCGGAGGAAAGAACGATCCGTTTGATCCTGGCTTGGTATTGCCCGCGCTGGGTCGGCACCCCCTACCGCCACTACCTTCACAAGTACGCGGAGCGTTTTGCGGGCGCGGCCGAGGTGGCCCAATTTCTGGCCGGCCAGCACGAGCGGTTGCTGAAACGCATCCTGGCCTGGCAGGAGAGGATCTATGCCGCCGGCGAATACCCCCTCTGGCTCCGCGACCAGCTCGTCAACATCCTCCATACCCTCACCCGGGACAGTTTCTGGGCGAGCAACTGCATCCCGCGGGAAGACTGGTGCGTCCCGGACGGCATCTTTGGCCTGACCGAAAGCCCGCGCAGCGTCCCGCACGTGGCCATGCCGAGCGATTGGTACGGGGGCCTCCCGCTGGTGTTCTTCTTCCCCGACCTGGCGGCCGCGCTCTTGCGCTGTTATGCCCACTTCCAGTTGCCCAACGGCGAGATCCCGCTGGGGGTCGGCTGGGGGGCGGACCTCGGTTCGCCGATTTACCACTTCCTCCATACGCAAAACAGCGCCGTGTACGCGGACCTGGTGGACCGCCTCTGGCAACGCACGGGAGACGACTCGATTCTCGACGAGTTTTATCCCGTGGTCAAGAGAGGCATCGAGTACCTCGTCACCCTGGATCGCGACGGCGACGGCCTCCCGGATCTGGAGCCCGATCCCTGCGGCAACCAGTTCTACGGCGCCTGGGCGTGGCACGGCACGTCGCCCTACGTGGCCGGATTCTGGCTGGCGGCGGCCGCGCTGGCGGAGCGGCTGGCGAAGACCGCGGGCGATCACGCCTTTGTCCATGCGTGCCGCCTCTTCTATGAGAAGGGCCGCCGGACCATGGAAGAGAAGCTCTGGAACGGCCGATACTACCTGCTCTACAGCGACCCCGCGACCGGGCGCCGGTCGGACACGATCCTGTCCAACCAGCTCGCCGGACAATGGATCGCCGCCCTGCACGGCCTGCCGGCCGTCTTTCCCCCGGAACGCGCCCGGAGCGTCCTTGAAACCGTCAAGAGAATGGCTATCCCTCCAACCCCCGTCGGCCTGCTCAACGCCGTCCGCACCGACGGCACGCGCGATCCGGACAACGAGCAATCGCGCGAGATTTTCCCCGCGGAGAACCTGGTGGTGGCGATGACCATGATGTATGCGGGCGACCGGGAAAGCGGCCTGCGCGCGGCCCAACGCGTGGTGGACAATCTCATCCTGCGCCAAGGGCTGGCGTGGGACATGCCCAACCGCGTGGACCCGGAAGATGGCAGGGCGACCTTCGGAACGGACTTTTACCAGATGATGATCCTATGGGGTTTGCCCGCGGCCATTCGCGGGGAGAACCTCAAGGAGTTCACCGCTCCCGGCGGTTGGTTGGACTCCATCCTCCAGGCCGCCAAGGAATGAGAGCGTATTATAGGAGATTGCGAGTCCAGAGACGAAAATTAACTGCTCCCTCGCGCCCCCGCGGCTTACTGATCCTATTGCGGCTGCGCCGGCTGGCCGCCCGACTGCCGGAGCTGCGCTAGCTTGGAGGCGGAGCCTCCCAGGGAGCGCTGGATCTTGACGCCGGGGTCGGCGGCGGTCTTGCCGAGCTTTTCCAGCGCTTCCGGGCTCACCGGCGCATCGCCCGCCGCCTTGCGGATGGCCAGGGAGCCATCCTGGCGAACGGCCACCGACCCGGGCTTGCCGGCCTTGACGGCCGGCTCGGCCGGGGCGAGGGGCGGCTGGGCCGCCGGCGGTTTTGCCGGAGGGGCATCTTCCGGTCCTTTCGTGAGGCTTTCCAGGTTGGCCAGGGCTTTGAGCTTGGAAGCCGCGCCGCGTATCCCCTTGGCCTTGTGGCCTTCCGCGGCCGCTTCCTTGGAAGGAGGTGCAGAGGATGCTCCGGCGCCGGCCGTGCCGCCGCCGCTTTTCATGTTCCGCAGCCGCGCGGTGATCGCCGCCACCGTCCCCTTGCTCGCGGCCGGCCGGGGCTGGAAAGGCTCGGGAGCGGCGGCCGAGGGAGCCGGCGCGGCGGCCGGGGCCGGCACTGGAGCAACGGCGCTCGCTGCCGGGGCGGCGGCGTGGCGCGGAGGAGGCGGCGGGGGGGCGTCGGACCGCGCTTTCGGCTCCGCCCGGACCTCTCCCTTCAGGACGGCTTCGAGCCGGTCGAGTTCCTTCTTCAACTCCAGCCCCTTCGGGTCCTGGGGATGGTCGGCGAGGATCAGGCCAATGGTTTCCCTGGCGGAGTGCAGCTCCCGCCGCTCGAGGCAGAGGCGGCTCGCCTGGACGAGCAAATCCAGGGCCTTCTCCTTGTCGCCGCGCGAGCGTTGCAGGCGGCCGAGCCGCTGGAGCGCCTCCAGGTCAGCGGGGACTGCGGCCAAGGCGCGCTTGAAGCCCTCTTCCGCTCCTGCCAGTTGATCGCTGAGGAGGTCCAGCCCGCCAAGTAGCTTGAAGCGCTCGGCCGCGTCGCTTTTCTGGCCGCAGCTCTGCAGGGCTTCGGCCAGGATGAAGAGGACATTGCGGATGAACGGGTTCGTGCGGAGCAACTCCACCCAGGCCCTTTTCAAGCTCTCCACGTCCTTCTGGCCGGCGGCCAGCTTGGCGATCTTCTCCAGCTCCCCCTGGTACTCATCGAACTTGCCGAGCCGGTTGTAAAGCTGGGCCAGCTGGAAGCGGGCCGGCAGCTGGTCGCCGTCGATCGCGGTCAGCCGCCTGTACGCCTCGAGGAGAGGATACGTTTCCTTCTCCTGCCCGAGATGCCGGATGAGCTCCTGGTAGGTGGCGATCGCCTCGCTTTTCTTCCCCGCTTTGAGCTGGGTCTCGGCAAGCCAGCGAGCCGAGATGATGTGCCCGGGGACGAGCGAAAGGCGCGTCTTGTGGAGCCAGGCGAGGATCTCGGGATCTCCCACCTGGGACTCGAGCGGGGTTCCGAGGATGCTGTTCAAGTGCTCGAGCACCTTCTTGCGGTTCCCCTTGCGGAGGTGCAGTTCGGCAAGCTTGAGGCGGATCTCCATGGAGTCGTTCCCCTCGCAGAAGAGGCGCTGGAAGGTTTTCAGGGCCTCATCCAGGTCGAGCTTCTTCGCCAGCTCCTCGGGATTGGACTCCAGCTCCTTCCGCAGCATCTCCTGATCGCCGCAGCTTTCCGCCAGGTCGAGGATCTTGTTCTTGAGGCGGAAGTCGTGCAGGCCGGAATTCTTCAGGTAGATCAGCAGGTCCAGGGCCTCGCGGGCGTTGCCGGCGCTCGCCAGGCTTTCCGCGGCGGTGAGCCCCTGCACCACCGCTTCTTCCTTTCGGCCTTGCTCGATGAAGAGCTTCAGGATCTGATGTTGCAGCGGGGCGTTGAGCGGATTCAGCTCGGCGGCTTTCTGATAGGCGCGCGCCGCCTCCTTCGTCCGCGAGACGCTGAGGCAGCTGGCGGCGAACTCCTGGTAGTAGACCGTGGCCTGCTCGATATTCCCCAAGGCGGCGCTTGCCTCCGCCAGCTTCCAGCGGATGTCGAAGTCGTTGAGGCCGCGGTCAAGCGCGCGCTTGAGGCTCTTCCAGGCCTTGCGGTAATCCTTGCGGTCGAAGGCATCGGTCCCCAGCTGGAAGACCTGCACCGGGCTGAGGATGGCGAGGTCGTTTTCTTGAATCAGGCGCTTGAGGATCTGGAAGGCCTCGAACGGGCCGGAAGAGACCTTGGCGATCACTTCCCCGAGATCCAGGACTCCATCCACCTTGCTGAGCAGGGCGATCTCCTTCTGGAAATTTTCAGAGTCGCCGTAGTAGCGCATGGCTGCAGGAGTGGCGTAGTAAATGTCCCACAGGCAGTCGAGCTTCTGCTCGACGAGGTCCCAGCGGTCCTGCCGCCGCATGGCCTCGAGGAAGAAGTCCTCGGGATCGAACTGGAGCTCGAAGATCTCGCCCAGCTCGCTGATGAAGTCCTCGAGGCGCTCATCGGCCTGATGGGTGACGAACTCCACCGACTCGAGGTCGGCGTTGAAGAGATCGCAGATCTTGTTGGTGATGACCTCCTGGAGCTTTTCCAGAATTTCCTCCTGGAGAGCCAGGTTCTGTTCGAAGAGGAAAACTCCCAGGGCCGGCCCCTCCTTCCGGCCGCTGGTCAGCTTGACGGCTTTCTTGAAGTCGCGTTGGGATACTTTTCCCGTGGCCAGGATGGCCTGGACCAGCAAGGACTCTCTATCGGCAGGATCCATATCGACGATCTTGCCCTCGATGAAAAGGAGCGCCGGCTTGGCCCCGCCGGCCAGGTGGGCCCGCAGGCTGCCGGTGGCTCCCTTCTGGCAGATGCTCGAATAGAGTTGGATGAACTCGGAAAGGGCGTTCGCCGGATTGACAGTGCTTCCCGTTTCGGTGAATTCCAAGGGCATGGATTCCTCCGGAGAAGAGTATCATCCGGAGGGGATAAGGCCAGCAGGGTGGTGGGGTTGCTGGAGGTTCCCGGGAGTTTACTGGAACGTGAGGGAGTATATTTCGTGAGGGAGTTTATTTCCCTTCGATTTTTTCGAGGATCTTCTTGAACTTCGGCTCGCCGCGGATGGGATTCAAGTCGGTGTCGTTCTGGATGTGCTTGGCGTCGTTGAAGCCGGCCTCCACCGATTCCTCCAGGGCCTCGAGAGCCTTCTCCTTCTGCTTGTCGAGCGAGTAGGCGCAGGCCAGGTTGTAGAGGGTGAGCATGTCCTGCGGCTGGATGCGGCGGGCGATCTCGAAGTGGTGGATCGATTTCTTGAACTGCTTGTCGAGGAGGTAGGCGAAGGCGATGCGGTAATTGGCTTCGAAGTCGAAGGGGCTCTCATCGAGGATTTTCTGGAACTCCTGGATGGCCAGGCCGTATTTCTTCTCGGACTGGTACTCCTCCCCCTTGATCAGGAACAGGCGGCGGGAGATTTCGGGGATTTTCAGAAGTTCCGGTAACGGGCGGTTGGTGAGGAACTGGATGCCCGTCAAATCGCGCAGTCCGGCCAGCGCCTCGGCGGCCGCCAGCTTGACCCGCAAGCTGCTCTCCCTGGCGTCGTCCAGGACCACGAGCCGCAGGGTCGGAATGGCGTCCCGGCCGGCGACCCTGGCATAGCGGATGACCAGCTGCCGCCGCTCGCGGAAGGGGAGGCTGGCGTAGCCGGAGAAGTCCATGCTGGTGCGCTCGCGGACGCGGGGGTGGATGCGCCACTCGAGGAGGCTGATCAAGCGCTGGTAGCTCGCGGGCGGCGCCGGCTTCTGGCTCTTCAGGAATTCCAGGCCGTGACGGCCGAGGAGGAAGAACTCATCCTCGGCCCGCCCGCGGGCGCGGTAGTCGGGGGAGGCGAGGTCTTGGAGCGTGGCGCCGAGATGGCGGTCGAGGAGCGCCTCGGCCTCCTTGGCATGCGTCCCTTTTTGGGCCGCCAGCCAGAACCACAGCGGCGAGAGAAGGTAGCGCCGGCTGCCGAAGCCAGGGCCGGCCGGATCGATCAGCACGCCGGCCGCGCCGAGGCCCTGCCAGGTCCGGTCAAAGAAGCCCTGATAGGCGGTGACCAGGACGAGCGGCAAGGTCTCCATGCGCTTGAGCATCTCCCCCAGGGCCGCCGGCATCAGCTTGGAGAGGAGCGCCATCCGCTCCTCGACGTGCGGGGCCCGCTCCTTGACCCGCTCGCCGAGGTTGTTCAAGCGCTCGGCGATCTCGGCCTCCTGCTCCGGGGCGGACTTGGCCTTGAGGATCTCGTCCAGCCGCTTGATTTCGAGCTGGTCGTTGGCGAGGGTGAGGAAGTCGGTTTCCAGCTCATCGAGAAAAGCGTCCAGCAGGTCCTTGAAGACCCCCTCCAGGCGCAAGTCGAGGGCGCCATCGGGCGTCACCAGGAGGGGGGCCAGGCTCACCAGGGCCGAGCTTCCGCGCTGGTGGATCTCCACCTCGGCGCGCTGGCTCTCGAAAGGGTCCGGGCTCTTGAGCTGGGAAAGCAGCCCTTCGAGGGGCAGCTCACCCGTGGCGGCGACGTTCAAAAGGAGGGCCAGCGCCGGAATGGCCAGCGGTGAGCGAAAACGATTGCGCATGCCGTCATTATAATCGGCCGGCAGAGGATTGCTAAAGGGGAAGGGGGTGGAAGGAGGCTACTGCCCCGTGCCCGGCTGGTCCAGATACAGCCCCGGCTGCACCACCAGGGGGAGATGCACCTTCTCGCGCAGCTCCTCGCCGTCGAGGGCGAAGCGGGGGGAGATTTCCACGGGGAAGCAGGCGGCGTTTTCCCCCTCGCCGCCGTTCAAGCCGGGGGCGAACTGCGCGCCGGCCTCTTTGAGCCAACGCGCGTAGAGCCGGCAGAGGTCCTCTTTTGCCGTCGCCGGGGAGTTGGCTCCTTCGGCGTTCTTGATGGGGGAGAACTCCTCGGGGCGGAGAGTTTCGAGGATCGCCGTCTTCTCGGCCAGGGCGATGGCATCGAATATGAAGTTCTCGAAATGAATGCTGTTGGCTTTTTTAGGGACGACCTTCTGGCCGTGGCGGTCGAGGTGGGGGCAGACTTTTTCCACCAGGTGGCAGGGGAGGGTGCGCTTCTCGCGCCGCAGCCGCCGCAGGAAGTCCATGGAAAAGACGTGAATGGCGACGTTGCCGGCCGAAAAGGCCAACGTTCCATCTTCCCGCCGCAGCTCGCGGTCGGCCGGCGACAGCTCACTGTACTCGACCACCGCCGGGGAGCCGTTGCACAGGCAGAAGACGCCGATCTTCTCGTCCGGATCGGTCTTGAGGACCGCTTTGCTGGTGATCTCGTGATCGCCGGCGAGGTGATACCCCAGCATCACCGGATCGGCGATGCGCACCATGGGATTGTCGGACTGGAAGTAGAAGAGGTGGCGGATCCCCCGCAACTCCAGGTTCTGGAAGACCTCATCCTTCAAGAGCAGGAGGAGGGCCGCCCCGTGGCCGCTGGGATGCATGGCGACCCTGCCCGATTCGCACAGAATGAAGCGGCCACGCCGGTCGAGCATCGGAAGCGAGTCCTGGATCAGGAACTTGACGTCCTGTCGCGCCAGGCAGAAAAACTCGTGTTCCTGGAAGGCTTGCTGCGTTTTCTCATGGGTCTCCGGGCTGGTAACCACGAGGAAGGGGATGGTGGCGCGGTAGCGGCGGCTCACGGCCCACACCTTCTCGGCGTGGAGCTGGAAGAGCGACTTCCCCGAGACCGGGCCGATGGGAAAGTTCCCCCGGAGATGGTTGCTTCCCGGCTGGCAGATCCCGCCGGCGGCCATGAGCACGGCGACCGCTCCCTCGCGCAGCGCTTTTTCGCCGGTCTTCTTCATCTCCTGGAGCCGGTCAGGATCGGACAGCCAGCTGGCCGCCGGAATCCACTGGGCCGGCTGGAGGACGCGGGCTTGCAGCTTCTTCTGCTCGCCGCGCCGGTAAGTCTGGATCAGCTCCTTGATCCGGGGGAGGTCCAAGGAGCGGAGCTGGTTGAGGAGCTGTTTCTGGTCGGCGGGGGAGAGGCTGTCCCAGTGATCAAAAACGTGGCCTTGGCCCTCTTCCTGGATCTTGGCGGCCAGAATTCGATCCGTTTCCGAATTGAATTTGATCATGGCATCATTTTTCGGTCGCCGCGGCCGTCCTGCAAGGAGACCTGCACCCTTGCATAGGGCCGCGGTCACAAAAAGTCGGACCGAAATGACCATTTTAAATGCCGGGGCGTCGATGTCAACGGAAGGAAGGGGCCACTTTAACGGGCCATGAAAAAGGGTGTTATCGGTGTAAGATGTAACAACCCTAGGTCTTATGACTTCGGCGGCAGCCGGGTGAGCCTGCGACCGGGGATTTTCGGCCAAATTCCGCTGGGGAGATGACCGATAATGAGAGGGAGAGCCACTTTGATGCGATAATCTAATCATCGGTAAAACCATGGAACGAAAAAGAAAACCGAAATCCACCAACTCGCCGCCCGCCATGCCGCGGGGGCCGCCCGCCGTCCCGCCGGTTTTGCCGGATCCGCCTGCCTATGCAACGCCGACGGCCCTCGCCCTGGAAAGGCAATCCCGCACCCCGGAGCCCTTCTCCGAAGCCGAAAAGACCGAGGCGGAGCGCCTCATCCTCAGCGGCTTGAAGGAGGACCTGCCGGCCGGGGATCCCACCTCCGAGGTCCTGATCCCCCAGGGGATTTCGGTCTGCGCCCACTACGTCGCCCGCAAGGAGGGGATCCTCTGCGGCCTGCCGGTTGTGGCGCTGCTCTTCCGCGAGCTCGAGCCGGCGATTTCCCTCCGGCCGCTGCGCAGCGACGGCGACAAGGTCCACGCCGGCGAGCCCTTCCTGGAGCTGGTCGGGCCGGTGCAGCCGATCCTGCGCGGCGAGCGCCTGTCCTTGAACTTTCTCCAGCGCCTGAGCGGCATCGCCAGCTTGACCCATCGCTTCGCGGAAGCCGTCGAGGGCACCGGCTGCCTGCTTTATGACACCCGCAAGACCACGCCGGGCTGGCGAGCCCTCGAGAAGTATGCCGTGCGCATGGGCGGAGGGCGAAACCACCGGCGGAGCCTCTCGGAGTTCGCGCTGATCAAGGACAACCACCGGCAGGTGCTCGAGGCCCTGGGCGACCGCAGCATGGCGGCGTGGCTCGAGCGCCTCCGCGCCAGGCAGCCGGACCGCTTGGTGGAGCTGGAAGTCGACGCCGTGGAGGAGGTCCCCGAGGCGCTCAAGGCCGGCCCCGACCTCATCCTTCTCGACAACTTCTCCATCGCCGACCTGCGCCGGGCGGTGCAGATCATCCGCGGCCATCCCGGGAAGCAGCCCCTCATCGAGGCTTCCGGCGGGATCAGCCTGGAAAACGTCCGCGAGGTGGCGGCGGCGGGGGTGGACCGCCTGGCGGTCGGCAAGATCACCCACTCGGCCGCGGCTCTGGACCTCGGGCTCGATCTGGTGGAAGTCATCCGTTGAGAGATTTTTAAAACGATGTATTATTTCATATTGCGGGCGAAGCCCGCATTATGAAAGGACCCCCATGCAGCGATTGAACGCTCTCTTGCTCCCCGGCGCGATGATGATCGGCCTCCCCTTTTTCCTGGCCGCCTGCACCCGCGGGCATTACGCCCCCATGCCCGGCCCGGGGCACCTCTTGACCCTGACCGTGAACGGCAAGACCTTGCAAGCCGAGGTGGTCGAGCAGGAGGAGGCCCGGCGGGTCGGCTTGATGTTCCGCAAGGCCGAAGAATTTCCGGAAGACCGCGCCATGTTGTTCATTTTTCCGGACCTTCGCAAGCAATCCTTCTGGATGCGCAACGTCGCCATCCCCCTTTCCATCGCCTTTATCAGCGAGGAGGGGGAAATCCTGCAAATCGAGGACATGCGCCCTTATGATGAGCGCTTCACCGAGTCGAAAAATAAGGTGCGCTACGCCCTGGAGGTCAACCAGGGCTGGTTCGGCAGGAACGGCGTCAATGCCGGGATGCGCTTCGATGACTTCGTGAAAAAATTGGAGAACCGCAGAAGGTGACCGCGGCGCCAGGGTCGTTTCAGGACCTGACAGTCGTTTCAGAACCGGACCGTTTTTTCAGGACCTGACGGGCGCCTCGGCCGGAAAGGACGTGAAGCTTGAGCGGGCGGACGTTGTTGATGATTTTTTTGATCGGCCTGGTGGGACTCCTCTCCATGGGGTTCATGGTCAAGTTCGCGCTGGATTCCACTCCCGTGTTGATGGAGTTCGGCAAGTTCAAGCAGGCCTTCCTGAAGGAGTATGAGAGCCGCGGCGTCCTGGAGATCGCCGTCCGCGCCCTCCCCGAGCATCGCGGCTACAACGTTCGCGCCACCTTCGGCAAGCTTCCGGGGGCAGACCCGGCGGCGCTGGTGGAGGAGCTGGCGCTGTACTTCGCCAGGGAGTTCACCGGGCAGGGCCGGCTGGTGGTGAAGGTGTCGCTCATCGAGGCGGCGGGCTGGGGATGCGAAGGGGAGAGGACCATACTCGAGAAGGATTTTTTCACCGCCGACTTGAAGCAAAAGCTTTTCATCCAGAAGGCCATGGACCAGCTCAAGAAGGCGCCGGCGCCCGGAGGACGCTGGTCGATCGTTTCCTTGCGCGCCGCCACTCCCGATGCGCTGCGCCTGGAAATCTCCTTGAGCGCGGCGCCGGAAGAAGACGCCGCCGATCTCGACCGCCTGGTGGAGGAAGTGAAAGCCTGGGCCTGGGAGGCGCTCAAGGATGTTGCTGTCCGAAGGGTGCATCTGGTGGTAAGATCCTCTCCAGGTTCCGAGAAGATCTTGAAGGAAATCAAACTTGAACGAGCCCTTCCGTCCTCCAGCAGAAACCAGCCCGCCGCCCCCGCGGGAGCAGCCGGATCCTGCGGTGGGGCCCGCAAGCGGGCCGCTTGAGGGCCGGGGGGGAATCCGCGGCTCGCCGCGGCCGGCCGGCGGCGAAGCGCTGCCGGTGCTCGCCGCGCTGGCGCTGGTCATCGCGCCGGTCTGGCTGGGCGGTTCGGTTTTTTCCCCCTCGTTCCCCCCGGGGGGACGAACGCGCCTGCCGCTCGAGTGGACCGGCGGGGACAGGTCGGCCGGCCAGGTCACGGCCGCCGCTCCCCGGATCGATGCCCAGCGCGCTCCCTGGTACGCCTGGACGCTCCTCGAAGGGATCGGCGAGGCCCGCGCCCGGCGCATCGTCGAGCAGCGCGAGAAGCAGGGCGGCTTCCGCGCCCTCGAGGACTTGAAGTCGGTCCCCGGTATGCCCCAGGGCTGGGTGGAGAAGGCGGCCCCGTACCTGGAATTTGGCGGCGGTTTCAGCGGCCCGGCCAAAACGCGGGAGAGGCGCCGTCAGGAAGGAGCGGAGTGATGGCCAGGACGGCTCCCCGGTCCGATTTATCCCCCAGCCCCTTCAAGGTGGTCAGCGACTTCTCCCCCACCGGCGACCAGCCGGCGGCCATCCGCCAGCTTGGCGAGGGGCTCGAGCGGGGAAGGGCTCACCAGACCCTTCTTGGCGTGACCGGCTCCGGGAAGACCTTCGCCGTCGCCAACGTCATCGCCCGGTGGGGGCGCCCGGCCCTGGTGGTATCGCACAATAAAACCCTGGCGGCGCAGCTCTACTCGGAGCTGAAGGAGTTCCTGCCCGAAAACGCCGTCGAGTACTTCGTCAGCTACTACGACTACTACCAGCCGGAGGCCTACATCCCCCAGCGCGACATCTACATCGAAAAGGACGCCTCCATCAACAACGACCTCGACCGCCTTCGGCTGGCGGCGACCAGCGCCCTGGTGGAGCGCCGCGATGTCGTCATCGTGGCAAGCGTGTCCTGCATATACGGCCTGGGCAGCCCGGAAGAGTACCGCGAGATGCTCATCAACCTGGAGCGGGGGCTGCAGCTCGATCGCGACGACCTGCTCGCGCAGCTGGTGAGCCTCCAGTACGAGCGCAACGACCTGGAAGTCCTGCGCTCGACCTTCCGGGTGCGGGGGGACATGGTGGAGGTCCATCCCGCTTACGAGGAGACCGCCATCCGCGTCGAGTTCTTCGGCGACCGGATCGAAAACCTGGTCGAGGTCGATCCCGCGACCGGCGAGGTGATCGCCGACCTGGAGCGCCTCACCATTTATCCGGCCAAGCACTTCGTGGTGTCGCACGATCGCATCGAAAGGGCGGTCGACTCCATCCGCGCCGAGCTGGCGCAGCGCCTCGAGGAGCTCAAGGCCGCCGGCAAGTTCCTCGAGGCCGAGCGGCTCAACAGCCGCACGCGCTACGATATGGAGCGGCTCTTCGAGATCGGCTACTGCCCCGGCATCGAGAACTACTCGCGCCACTTGAGCGGCCGCAAGCCCGGCGAGCGCCCCTACAACCTGCTCGACTACTTCCCCGAGGACTTCCTGGTGGTGGTCGACGAATCCCACGTCGCCATCCCGCAGATCCGCGGCATGCACGAGGGGGATCGCTCCCGCAAGCAAACTCTCGTGAATTACGGCTTCCGCCTGCCCTCGGCCCTCGACAACCGGCCGATGCGCTTCGACGAGTGGGAGATTCTGGCGCGGCGGGTGATTTACGTCTCGGCGACCCCGGCGGACTACGAGCTGGCGAAGTCGCAGGGGGAGGTGGTGGAGCTCATCAACCGGCCCACCGGCCTGCTCGACCCCGTGGTCGAGGTGCGGAAGGCGGCCGGGCAGATCCAGGACCTGGTCGCCGAGATCCGCCAGACCGCGGCGCGCGGCGAGCGCATCCTCGTCACCACCCTCACCAAGCGCATGTCCGAGGACCTCGACGAGTACTTTCAGGAGGCGGGCATCCGTTGCCGCTACCTGCACTCGGAGGTCCAGACCTTCGAGCGCGTGGAGATCCTCCAGGACCTGCGGCGCGGCAAATACGACGTGGTCGTGGGCGTCAATTTGCTGCGCGAGGGCCTGGACCTCCCCGAGGTCTCCCTGGTGGCCATTCTCGATGCCGACAAGGAGGGATTCCTGCGCTCCGAGACCTCGCTCATCCAGACCATCGGCCGAGCCGCCCGGAACGAGAACGCCCGGGTCATCCTTTACGCCGACGTCATGACCGGTTCGATGCAACGCGCCCTAGAGGAGACCCGGCGGCGCCGCGCCATCCAGGAGGACTTCAACCGCGCCCGCGGCATCGTCCCCAGGACGATTCGCAAGTCGATCCGCGCCAGCATTGACGACGCCGTGCGCGCTCAGAAGGTGCTGCGAGAGCAGATCGGCGATGACGAGGAGAAGTTCGCCTGGCGGGAGCAGATCGCCGCCCTCGAGGAGGAGATGCTCGCGGCCGCGGAAGCCCTCGACTTCGAGCGCGCCGCCGAGCTGCGCGACCGCATCTTCGCCTTGAAGGAGGCCAAGGGGAAAGAAGGGGGCCGGGAGCCGGCGGTCGATGCTCCGCCGCGGCCGGGGAAGCGCCGGGCGGTCCGCCCGGCGCGGTTGGGAAAGGCGCCGGGAAGGAAGATGCTCTGACCATGACCGCGCCCCCGCCCGCCCCGGCTCCAGATTCTCCTGCCGCGGGGTCTCCCGTCGCCGCGGCGGCGCAGTTTCCCGGCTTCAAACTTCTGGATAACCTGCGGCAGGCCCGATCCTGTCACTGGTTCCGTGCCCGGCAGCTGCGCCTGGGCAGGGAAGTCCTCCTCAAGGTCGCCTTCCCCGGCGACTCGCGGTCGCGGCAGATCCTCGAGGCGGAGATCCGCCTGCACGGGCAGGTGCGCCATCCCGGCCTCTTGACCTTGATCGACTTCAAAGCCGGTGCCGCCGGCGAAGGCGCCGAGCGCGCGGGGCCGGCGCCGCCGCTTTCTTACGCCGTTTACGACTTTCCGCGCGGGCGCTCGCTCGAGGAGTCGGTGGAGGGGTTGTCGAGGCCGCAAGCGGTTCAGGTCTTCGGCCAGCTGGCGGAACTGTTCCTGGCATTGCACGCTCAGGGGATCCACCTTCGGCAGGTGCACCCTCGCGACCTCTTCCTCGACGAGCACGGCCGGATGCGCCTCGCCAGCCTGGAGGCCGCCGAGGCGTGCGGGGTGCCCGCCCGGGAGCTGTCGCCGTTATGGCTGGCGCCGGGGGAGGCCGGCAAGGCGGGGGACCACTTCCTCCTCGGCTTGCATCTCCTCTACTTGATCTCGAGGCGGGTCCCCATCCCGCAATCGGTTGAAGAAGAGCCGGAGAAATGGCTGGAGATCGCCGGCCGGAGCCTGCGCCTTGAAGCCGGAAACGCGCCGGCGGCGGCGGCCGTGCCGCTCGTGGCCGAGCCGCTCCTCAAGCTTCTCGGCCTCCTGCTGGCCGCCCCGGGATTGAAATCCGCGCCGAAGCTGGCCGAAATCGACCAGGCCCTCGGCTCGTGGGTGGCCTGGCAGCGCCAGAAAGCGGGAGCCCGCTCGCCGGGCCGCTCCCGCCGCCACCGGGCGCTGGCCGTCTCGGCGGTCGCCATGGCTGCCGCCCTGGTCGTGGCGCTGGGGCTGGCCGGCCGGTGGGGCTTGAAGACGGAAGTGAAGCCGCCGGTGGAATCAGCGCGGGCCGCCGCTTCGTCCCCGCCGCCAATCCTGCCGCCATTGCCCTTGCAGACTGCGGAGCAGCCGGCTCCTGAAGAAGGGCGGAAGGTGGAGAAAAGTTCGCCGCCCTCGCCTCCCGCTGGCCCGGCGCCGGCCGTCGAAAAGCCGGCCCCGGAGGCGAAGAAGATCACCGGCGCCGAGCCGCGCCTGGCTCCATCCCCGGAGCCGGTGCCGAGCCCCCTCGAGCGCTTCCTGGCCCGGGCCAGCCTGCTCGCGAGAGCGGCCCGGCGGCGCCGCTTGCCGAGCTGGAGGCGCTGTGGAGGGATGGAGCGCCGCTGGCGGAGCGGCTCGCCGGGGCGGCGGCAGAGGGCGCGGCCGAGGCCCTGGGATCGCCGGCGGAGGCGAAGGCCTTCTGGGAGGCCCTCCTCGAGATCCAGGGATGGACGGAGGAGAAACAGATCCGCGGCTCCCTGTTCCAGGGAGAGGCGCGCTTCGAAGAGGCCGAGGGCTTCACCGTCAAGTACGACTTCTCCACCCGCCTCCAGCTCCAGGATTGGGAGCCCTGCGGCGACGCCAGCCGCGTTTCGATCTTCAACGACCGCCTGGTGGTGCTGGGGGAGGTGCTCTTCCGTCCGGGGCGCTTCTTGAAGGAGAAGGTGCAAGTGAAGCTCAAAGCCCCCGCCGGCGGCCGGTCGGCCGAGAGGCCCAACCTCAACCTCCTCCTGTGGCGGCCGCCGGAGGACCAGGTGGCCGTCTCCGGCAAGGATCGCTTTCCGGAGGCGGTGCTCTTCGGCCTGGGCAGCTTCTGGGGGGAAGGCCACGTCCCGCTCGGCGGCGTTGACTCCAGGATGATCCTCCTCCCCGCGAACTGCCTCGCGACCGCGGCCGGCGCGCATCCCGCCGCGGTGGTCTGGCACGATGCGAGCGACCAGGCCCTGGAGCGGGCGCGCTCGGCTGGCGAGGTGGAGGTGGAATGGGATCTTGAGGGCTGGCGCTGGAATGCGGATGGAGTTCCGGTGATCGCCGGCGAGGCGGCGGCCAAGGCCGCGGAGGCCCTGGCGCCGCTGGCGGGACGCCGGGGGACGTTCGGGGTGCAAACCTTCCAGTCCCAGCTCGAGCTGGAAGAAGCGGCGGTCAGCGGGCGCCTCGATGCCGAAGAAATTCGCGCCGCCTCCCGTCGCCTCGCCGAGTCGCGGCTCAAGAAGGATTTCCCGCAGATTTACGGAGCGGGCGAGGCCCCGCCGCCGGCTTCGAGTCCAAACTCGACCCTTAGTACTGGATTTCATAAGTAATTGTAGGGTCAGGCCGAGCGATTTTGGCTACTGGCAAGGCGCGCCCGCGAAGGCGATACGGGACGGAGTACCGCCGCGCGGGCGCAACGCCGCCAGGAGACGAAAGCGCCGGCATCACCCTACAAGGATTTGTGAAATTCGGTACTTAGATGAGGGGATTGGACCATAATTT
>JACQVS010000212.1 GCA_016209605.1 Planctomycetota bacterium | reverse complement strand
GTGGGGGGGGTGGGCGGGCGCGACATACCCCCCGGAAGTTATCCCTCTCTGGCCTACCAGGTGATGGTGGTCCCCAACGCGGAAAACGCCCTGCCGGGAGGCACGGTCCTCCTGCCGCCGCTCCATCCCGCCAACGCCAGGGTTTACGACGGCACCCGAGACGTGGAGCTGACGGTGGAGGGAGTGGAAGGATTGAAAATGCTGGTCAAGGCCGGATCGATGCGGAGGTCGGATGGAAGCAAGCCCACACCCGAAAATCCCGCCATCCTGGCCCTCAATCAAGTCCACTATGATTCCATCCCCATGCCCATGCCCGATGGGGCCGCGCCTCCTTTCGCGTGGACGCTGCAGCCGGCGGGAGCTCACTTCGATCCCCCGGTTTCGATCGTCTACCCGAACATCTCGGGCTTGCCGCCGGGGGCGATTTCGTACTTTCTGAGCTTCAACCACGACACCCATCGCTTCGAGATCGTCGCCACCGGCCGGGTCTCGGAAGACGGCTCGACCATCGCCAGCGACCCCGGAGCGGGCATCCGGGTGGCGGGGTGGGGAGGCAACTGCCCGCCTTACTCGGTGACCGAGAATGTGGAAAACGATCCCTGCCTGTCCATCGAGGCCGAAAAGGTCGCTGGAGGAGCGGTGTCCAATGGCGATCTTCTGTGCAAGAATCAAGGGGAGCGGATCCGCTTGCGGGCGGTTTACCAGCCGGATGAATGCGGCGAGGGGCCGCCGCAGTGGTCCATCGACCCGCCGGCTGCGGGGAGCTTCGAAGGGGGCGTGGATGAGGGGGACGAGGTCATCTTCGTGCAGGCGGATGGATATGTCTCGAGCGCTGCGAACGACGTGGTGATCACCGCCCAGCTAGAGGGCGCGGCGGCGAAATTCCGCTTGACGGTTTTTCATGTCCGCGGCTTCTCAGGAGAGCTGTTGACCGATTCGACCAAAGAATTCCCGTCCACCTACATGCCAGCCGCCCTGGATCCAGGCCCCTTGTCCCTGGTCCTGAACCTATTTCTGGCCGCCAGCGGCTTCAGGACCCGCCAGTTCATCAGCGATCCGGCCCGGATCCTCCAGCAACCGGAAGTCCTGGGGGTCATCCGCTCGATCAGTTTTTCCCCCCATCCTACCCGGAGAGAGCTGTTGATCCGGGTCGAATCGGCCGCTCAGGAGGGGGATGTGAACATCGTCATTGGCGAGAGCGGCCAGAACTTCTTTCATGTGGAGCACATGAAGGTCGTCAAGCTCTTGATCGGGGATGTCTTCCGGGGGGATGGGCTGCCGTTCAGCCTACCTCCTGATAAAACTCATGACGTCCAGGTGGAAATCTCCCCCTCCCTGAGCGGGAAGAAGATCGAATTCAAGGTCGAGGGAAGCAATCCCATAAACGGCAGAGCCGAGGTCACCGCCAACGCCAACCGGACGACCTCTGGCCCCATCACCATCCGAGGGATTTTGAGCACCTCGCCCGGAAACGAAGGGAGATTGAAGATCGTCGCCCTCATCGACGGCAATGCCAGCGCCGAGTCCGACCGGTTCTCGGTTTGCGCTCACCCCTCGAAGGTTTCGTTCAGGTTCCTGAATACCGTCTCCAAGGTCATCGAGAGTAAAGTGCATTGGGGAGCGGTTTATGGTCTTGAGGTCGAGAGCGATTCTGGGATTCTCGGTGATCTCAACAAGACCAAGGTCGCCGAGAATATCATCATGGTTTTTACATCGGGCTACATTGAAAGTCTCAATCTCAGCACCGGCGTTTTTGAATCAAGCACCGGCGCGATTCTAGATCTCAATACCTTCAGCTCCAGCTCGGCCACGCTCGCTCGTGGCAACCTAGCCTCTTACGCATCCAAGATCGGGGCCGGTTCTGGAGAAACGGTTCTCGGGCATCAGGTAGATGACCAGTTCTTCAGGTTCTCGTGCGAGCGCTGCAATATTCCGGAGGATATCAATAAAGGGCCGAAGATCCCCAAATCCGGGTTCCGGCACGATCTCAAGCTGAAGCGGAAGTTGATCACCTCTCCGATTCAGGAACAATTCTTTGTCCACACCTCCAAAAGCTCGTTTGCCAATAACGGGGTGGAAGCGGGAAACGTGGATGATTCCAGCGTCAAGGTCGTCGAGATCAAGGAGCCGCCTCCGTGAGAGGAAAAGCGAGGAAGACTTGTTTTCAATTGGCTCGTTTCAGCAGCCTTTTGGCCGCTCTGCTCTGGTTTTCGGCTCGAGCCTCGGCGCAGGTGGAAGACCTCTTCATCGTCGCCGCCGGCGGCCAGACCGCCCAGGTCCGGGAAGACGGCAGCTTCAAGATCTTCAACGTCCCCGCCGCCGACAATTTCGGCGAGGGGGGCCCCGGCACCCCGCCCGATTTCGTGAGCGATGAGGTCGTGAGGGTGAAGGGGGTGAGGGTGAGAGGAGGGGTCACCCGATACGCCGTCAGCGAAGGATTTCGGCTGCGGCGAGGCCAGACGGCCCGCGTCGGCAAGCTGACCTTTTCCGAGACGCCGCCGCCATTTCCGGAGTCGATCCGCATCGCGGCGCCCGCGGCAACGATCGCCCCCGGCCAGAGCCTCCAGCTTACGGTGCTCGGCCTCTTCCTGGATGGGAGCGAGATCGATGTCACCGGGCGCGACCGCTTCACCGCCTACCGCGCCAGCAATCCCGAGATCGCGGCGGTGAACGGCGATGGGCTGGTGACCGGCCGGGGGCGCGGCACGGTCTTCATCACCGCGGTCAATAACGGCGCTACCGCCGTCAAGCGCCTCGAGGTCAGGAGCGGGACCGTCCGCATCGCCATCACCGGCTCGGCGCGGCTTGAGGACGGCAGCCCGGTGGCCGGCGCCCTGGTCAGCTTCGAAGGCAAAAGCGCCGTGACCGCCGCCGACGGCTCCTTCGTCCTCGAACTGGACCTCGAGGAGGGTCGGAGCTTCACCCTGGTCGTGACCGCGACCATCGGCGGCCGGAGCTTCCGGGGAACCTCGGCCGTTCTCGCGGCTCAAGCCGGAACCATCCTCGAGGCCGGAGCCGTGGTGCTCCAGCCGCAAAAAAGGACCGAGTTTCTTTTCGGCAACCCCGCGATCCTTTCGGCGGATCCGGAAAACCGGCCGAACACCGAGCATATCGCCGCCGGCGATGTCGATGGGGATGGCGACATCGATCTGGGCTTCTTCGATGATTCTGATGGCCAGTTTGGCGTTCTTCTCAACCATGGGGACGGCGTTTTCGCCCCTCCTCGATTGTTCAGCCCCCTGGGGGAGGATGACGCCGAAGACTTCGCTCTCGCCGACCTGGATGGGGACGGCGATCTCGACGCGGCGGCGGCGCTTCGAAGCGGGTCGGTAGCGGTGGCGATCGGCGAAGGCGACGGCACCTTCGCGAATCCCGTACCCTTTCCAGCCGGCCCCCGGCCGTTCCAGCTGATTCTGGCGCGCCTCGATGGCGATGCCGATCTCGACATCGCCGTCACCAACCGCAATCGTCCGGGCACGGTCAGCATCCTCCTCGGGGCCGGCGACGGCACCTTCGGGCCTCCGGCGGCCTTCCCGGTCAAGGACTCTCCCGAATTCCTCGACGCGGGCGACCTCGATGGCGATGGCGATGAGGACCTCCTCGTGGGCCACGCCAACCTCATTCAAGCCACCCTCCTCTTCAACGACGGCAGCGGCCGCTTCCCCGCCGCCGCCGACTTGCCGGCCGACCATTTCCCGGCCTGCGCCGAACTCGCCGACATCGATGGCGATGCCGACCTGGACGCTCTGCTGGCCCTGGACTCGTTCAACGGCATCGCCGTGGCCAGGAACCGCGGCGACGGGACCTTCGAGCCCACCGTCCGGCGACCGGCCATCAGGTCGCCGACCTTTCTCAGAGCCGCGGACCTCGATGGCGATCAGGATCTCGACCTCGCCGTTCTGGGGGAGGGGGAAGCCGCGGTTCTCTTCAATGACGGCCGGGGGGATTTCGCGGATCAGGACTCCTACGTCACTTTGAGGTTCCCCGCCAGCCTTGAAATCGCCGATCTCACGGGGGATGGCGTTGACGAGTTCATCGTCGGAGCCGGTGCCCGGCAGCCGATTTACCTCATCGGCGAGGCGGGCGGCCGCTTTGACGGCGAGCTCAGGCTCCTCCCGTCCAGCCCCGTGAGGGCGGCCGCCATCGCGGACCTGGACGGCGACGGCGATCCCGACCTCGCCGCCGCCTTGTTCGGGAATACCCAGTTGCTGGCGCTTCTCAATCGAGGATCGCGGCAGTTCGATTTGAAGGCGCATTCGGCGGGCGACTTCAACCTCGGGTCGCTCCTGAGCGGCGACCTTGACGGCGACGGTTTGGAAGACCTCCTGGGCCTCGAGGAGCCGTTTCAGTTCCCCGCCCCTCCGGTGCCGCGCTTCATCGTTTATTTCAACGACGGGGCCGGGAGCTTCCTCTTTCCGGAGGCTCATGAAGGGAGCGAGGGCGTGCCGCTCGAGGCGCTGCTCGGCGATCTCGAGAACGACGGCGACCTCGACCTGGCGCTCTTGATCAATAATAGCCCCGGAGCCATCGCCCTCTACCACAATGACGGCATTGGCCGCTTCGCGCCTGCCGGGAACCTCGCTCTTGGGCAGGATCCCAAGGGGATCCTCCTCGCCCAACTCGATCAGGACCAGCTCCCCGACCTCGTCGCCTTCGACCAGCGCCAGACCAATAAGGGTCCAGGGTCCATAACCGTGTTCAAGAATGCCGGGGGTGGCTCCTTTGACGCCGGAAGCGTCCACGAGATCCTGTTCCCCCAATCGATCGCCACGGGCGACCGCGATGGCGATGGCGATCTGGACCTTCTCGTCCTCCACTCAAATTTCCCCGAACCGCCGATCGCGGTGCTCGACAACGACGGGGAGGGCGGTTTTTCTCCTATGGAAAGCCTGGCGCTCCCACCGGCGGCCCGCATCGCCGCGGCGGATGCGGATGGAGACGGCGACCTCGACCTCTTCGCTTTTGATCTCCTCGAGCCCGTCCTCTTCGTCCACTTTCAGGAAGGCGGCGCCTTCGCGCCGGGACCGGGATTCGGCACCGGCCCCGGGGCCGCAGGTTTTACCCTCGCCGATCTGGACGGCGACGGCGATGTCGACGGGATCTCGAACCACGTTGAAGGTTTGTCGATCCACTTTAACCGGCGGCTGCAGCCCGGGGGGCTCGTCAGCGTCACGGTCCAGGGCGCCGTCCTGCTTCCGGATGGTTCGCCTGCGGCGGGAGCCCGGGTGCGGGCGCCCGGCGGCCTCGAGGTCCAGACCGGCGCGGACGGTTCCTTCCAGCTGGCGATGGAGGCGGCGGCGGGATCGCCCATCACCCTCTCGATCTCCTTCGAGATGGGCGGCCAGGCATTCACGGCGAGTTTCACCCGGGTGGTCGCGGCCCTCGATCTTCAAATCGATGCCGGCGCCATCTTCCTCGAGGAGCGGTTGCCGGAGCCGTTTTTCAACGCCGTCGCGATCCCCAACCCGAACGGTAACGTGCGGGGCCTGTCGCAGGCGGACCTGGACCAGGACGGCGATCTCGATATCTTTTCCATCCAGACCTTCCTGCCTCCCTTCTTCACCCTTTTCCGGAATAGCGGCGACGGCCTTTTCGAACCGATCGCCGGCGATCTCCTCGGCGGCGGCGGCCCGCCCCTGGTGGACTCGAGTATTCTTCAGGCGGAAGCGTCCGACTTCGATGGGGATGGCGACCAGGACGTCGCCCTTCTCTCCGGCAGCCTCTCGATCCTCCTCAATCAAGGCGGCGGCGTTTTCGGCGACCGGCGGGATTTTCCCCTCGGCCCCGACCCCAATTCCCTGGCCCTCGCGGACCTGGATGGGGATGGAGATACCGACGCGGCGGCGGCGATCCGCGGCTTTCCCGGGTCGCTGGTGGTGGTGAGGAATCGAGGCGATGGCTCCTTCGGCGATCCGGAGCGCCAGGGCCCGGGCAACATCGGCCACTCCTGCGCTGCCGGCGATCTCGACCAGGACGGCGACAGCGATCTGCTCCTGATCGCCGATGGCGACCTGGCGGTGCTGCTCAACTCCGGAGGCGGCAGTTTTGTGGCGGCGCGGCAGTTCGACCATCCCGGCAATCTCCCGGGCCTTCAGCTTGGCGACCTCGATCGCGATGGCGATCTCGACCTGGTGATGGCGGAGGGCCTCGATGCGTTCGTCGTCTTCAAAAATCCGGGCGATGGCAATTTCGCCGCCCCGCTCGCCTCCCCGGCGGGACACGCTCCTGCCCTTCGCGCCCTCGGCGATCTCGATGGGGACGGCGATCTCGACCTGGCGACGGCGAACACCAGCAATCCTCTTGACCTGGCGACGGGTCAGGGTCGCCGGCCCGACGTCGCCATCCACCTCAACCAGGGGGATGGGTCTTTCATCCGCGGAGAAGCCTATGCCCTGGGCTTCCAGCGTTCCAGCCTCATCGCCGGCGATTACGATCGGGATGGCGATCTCGACCTGGCGCTCGGCGCCGAGGACCGCTACCTGGCGGTCCTCCAGAACTCGGGAGGTGGGCGGTTTCTCGCCAATCCGGCGCCCGCGACCGGCATCTTGCCCGTGGATATCGCCGTCGCGGACTTTGACGGCGACCGCGATCTCGATCTGGCGACCGCCAACCAAGGTTTGTTCGGGGTCTTCGACGGCGCCGTCTCGATCCTTGAGAACGGCGGCGGGGGAGCGTTCGCCGAGAGCGCCCGCTTCGGGCGCGGCGCTACTACTCGGGCGGTGCTCGACGGCGATGTCGATGGCGATAGCGACCAGGACCTGGCCCTCCTCTTTGAAGGCACTTGTTGCGACTTTGCGGACAGCGCGGTGCAGGTGCTCCTCAATGACGGCGCCGGGGACTTCGCCATCGATGGCGACTACCGCGCCGGGCTCGAATCCCGCGCCGCCGCCCTTGGCGACCTGGACCAGGACGGCGACCTCGATCTCGCGGTGGTGGCGGCTTTCGATGTCGGCCTGGCGCTGCTCCTCAATCAAGGCGCCGGCCGCTTCGGCAGCGAGGTTCGCATCCCGCTCGAAAACCTGGCCATGGCGCTGGCTCTCGGCGATGTGGACCGCGATGGCAAACTGGACCTCGCCGCCGTAACCGGTCCGGAGATCGAGGTGTTCCTGAACCTCGGCGGCGCCAATTTTTCCCCGCCCGATTCCTATCCGCTCCCCATCGGCTTCTTCCAGGGGAAGATCGCCTTCGGCGAGCTGGACGGACTTCCCGGACCCGACATTTTGGTGTCGGATGCCGGTTACCTGGTCACCCTCGAGAACGCCGGGGATGGGACCTTCACCCACATCCGCACTCAAGCTGGCGCGCTGGGTGGCCTGGCGAAGTCCGCTCTGGCCGATCTGGACGGGGACGGCGATCTCGACGCCGCGTGCGCTAACCTGAGCACCCTGGCCGTTTTCTTCAATAACGGCAAGGGAATTTTCCAGTTCGGAAACGAGTACCTCGCCGGCTTTCAGACCGGGGCGATCGCCGCCGCCGACCTGAACGGAGACGGCGCCCCCGACCTGGCGGCGCCGAACTTTCAATTGAACCAGGTCTTGATCCTCATCAACCAGCGCGCCCGCTGAGCGAACTCCACAAGTTCAATGACCTGCCGGCCGGAAAGCAAACGTATTGGCTGTGCCGAAAGATTCCCCCGATGCGGTGATCAGATCAGAATAGCGGCCCCGGTCAGCTTCCTGGATGCCTTCTCGAAAGTTACCATGCCCGCGGGTACCAGCTACCCGACTGAACCAGCCGCGAAGAAGCTCGAGAAGAGGCATCCTGAAGCGGCTGGCAAGCTCTATTGCGCCCTCGGCCTTCGATCCCTCAACTCGAAGAAGAGCAAGGTCGTTCCTCGACAGAGCTCGGGAACGGAAAGCTCTTCATTTCAGAACCACCGGCTCAGAGAGGTAGCCATTCAAAACGTGCGCAACTGGATTCAGTCCGTGCCGCCCTTTTTCTTGCCGGCCTGACGTTCGATTTTCAGGATCAGGGTTTCGATCTCCTCCTGGCGGCTGGAGTCGAGCTGGCGAGCCTTCAAAGCTTCCAGCTTGGCCTTCTCGTACTGGCCGGCGTCGAGGAGCTTTTGGGCGGCCTGGAGGCAGGCTTCGGCCTGGGCGCGGTTTTCCTGGTCGATCTTGCGCAGGTCCTCGAGGGCATCCTTGATTTTCTTTTGCGAGGTTGAAGCGGGGGTCTGGGCGGAGGACTTGGTTTCGCTCTCCTGGCCGTCGGGTTTTTGTTCCTGGGATTCTTTGGCGTCTCCCGATTTTTTTTCGGTATCTTCAGCGGGTTTTTCCTCTTCCGCCTTCGGGCTCTCCTGCGACTCGCCGGTTGCCGGCTCCTCGGCCTTTTCGCTCGCTTTTTCCTCGGATTCCTTTCCCTCCGCCGGCCCTTCCGCTTTCTTCTCAGCGCTTTTCGTCTTCAAGCCGACGGCGCGCTTGAAGATGTCGAGGACCGACTTGGTGGTCGAGGGCTTTCGGGCGGTCTTGGGCTGGGAGGCTTCTGCCGGGGGCTCGGCTCCAGGTTCGGGTGTTTCCCCACCGGCTTTCTCGGCTTCCGCCGCCTCCGCCCTTTCCCCCTCCTTGGCAGCGGGTTGCTCCTCTTCCTTGGCCTCCCCCTTTTCAGCGGCTTCCGGCTGGGTTTTGGCAGCTTCTTCCTTGGTTTCTTCCGTGCTGGCCTCCTTGGCCTCTTCCTTGGTTTCTTCCTTGGCCTCTTCCATGGCAGGCTCAGCCGTTTCAGCGGCCTCTTCCTTTGGCTCAGCGGCCTCTTCCTTCTGCTCCGGAGTTTCCTCGGTTTTCTCCGTGGCCTCCTCCGCCTTGGCCTGCTCCTTCTCTTCCATTTCCTTGGCGCGCTCGGCCACTGATTTTTCCTCGACCTTTTCTTCCTCCTCGGCGGGTTTCGCCTCTTCCGCCTTTTCTTCGGGCTTTCCCCCTGGCTTTTCTCCGGTCGTTTCTTCCGTAACCTCTTCTAGCGGTTCCTCTTTGGGCTCTTCCTTTTCGACCGCCGCAGGCTCCGGCTTCTTGGAGCCCACCGTTCTCCGGCCCGGCTTCTTTTCCTCCTCCACCGCCAGCCGCCAGGAAGGTTGAGCCGCCTCGATTTTCTCGCCGCGGGCGGAAGCCGGCGTCACGATGGACGACCAACTGGAGTTGTAAGTCACGCGGCTGATCAGTGACGCTTGGCCGAGGGGCCGGCTCTCCCCCTCGCTCGGCTCGGCCGCCACCGGCTCTTCCTTGAGCGCCGGCGAGGCCTCCTGGGGGAAGGCGGGCGCAGGGGTCGTTGGCCGTGCGCGCGCGCGCCGCGGCGGCGGGGCGCAGCCCTCGAGCAGGAAGCCCAGGGAAAGGACCAGCAATGCAAGCCCGGCAAGGCGGCCGCGGGAAGCATGGAAGCAAACCACGGATCGGCCCGGCCGGGAGCCGGAATCGGAAAAGGGAGATTTAACAGCGCGCATGGTAACCTCGTTCAAAGCATGCCCCTCCGCCAAAGCCGTAAGGGGAGAACGATGGCGGAGTTTTGGTCAGTACGGGTATTTTAAATCTTTTGAAAAGGTGCTATTATAACCCTTTTATTATCTCATAAACGGGGCGGAAAAGCGCCAGATTATTTTGTCCAGGGTTGGGTTTGCAATCCGGCCTGTGACTCGATTCACACCCTTCCCCTCAGCTCCCGGAAAGACCTGATCCGGCCCTCGACTTCGGGATATTTCCCTTCGGGGTCGTAGAGGAGGGCCCGCATGCCCATCTGCCGGGGAGCCTGGTAGTCCTTTTGCAAGTCATCGCCGATGAAGAGGATGTCGGCGGGGGAGCAGCCGGCGCGGCGCAGGGCCTCCTGGTAAATGACGGCGGCGGGTTTCCGCCAGCCGACCTCGCAGGAGACGGTGATCACCTCGAAGAAGCGCTCGAGGCGGTGCTCGGCTAGCAGGGCCGGGATGCCGCCGCGCACCATGAAGTTGGAGACCACGCCGAGGGGCAGCCGCTTTTCGAGCGCCAGCCACGACAGGGTCTCCGGCACCTCCGGCAGCACGTAAGTCGCGGATCGGTAAGCTTTCCAGTAGTGCCCGTGGATGCGCTCCGCCTCCTCCTGGATTTTCGGTTCCGGCCAGGCCTCGCCGCGGCGCGCCAGGGCCGCGGCGAGGAGGTCGTGGAGGCGGCCGAGGATGGTCCCCTCCCGCAGGCCGCCGTCGGTGGCCAGCAACCGGTCGCGGTGGGCGCGCCATTCGGCGTGGAAGCTGTCAATGCCCTCCCACAGGTCCAGCTCCTCCGCCCCCTCGTAAGCCCAGTCGGCGTAGACCTCCATGGAGGGGATTTTCATTTGAATGAGGGTGTCCATGCAGTCAAAATAAATGAAGCGTGGCATGAAATGTGATAAACGTTCTCCGATCCTTTAAATCGTGAGTTGGCTATGAAATCTCCGGTAACGCTCGTCGCCAGTGTCGCCGCCAGGACCGCTTTATTATATGGCCTCCTTCTCGGTTTTTCCTCCGGCTGCCAGACCTATACGACCGTCGCCCGCGAGCGGGTGTCCGTGGAACAGGTCGTTTCCCTCACCAAGCAGGGGAAAACCCCCGAGGAGATCATCAACCTCATTTACGACTCCCGCACCGTTTACCACCTCCATGCCCGGGACATCAAGAACCTCATCGATCAAGGGGTCGACGAGAAGGTGGTGGACTTCATGATGGAGACCCAGATCAAGGACCTGGAGCGGTACTACCGCGCCTACTACTCCTGGTACCCGTACCAGTCTTACTGGGGCCCGCACTTCGGCTTCGGGTACTACTATTACCCCTGATCTATTACCCGTGATCCAGGCCTTTCAACGCCGCTGCCAGCTCTCGCGCGCACGCCTCGAGCGCCTTCTTCTCCTCCGCGCTGAAGGCGTGCTCCCCGGGCTTGCCGATGCCGAGGGTGCCGAGCACCGGTTCGCCGCGGTCGCCGAAGATGGGGATGACGATCGAGCCCGCGACCCCGGTCTCCCGGGCCGCCGGCCGGGCGACTCCCGAGGCGTCGGTTTGCAGGTTGCAGACGGTTACCGGCTCGCGGCGGGCGGCGCAGAGGCCGGCCATGCCTTTCCCGAAGGCGATTTTTTTCGTGGAGGCGAGCAATTTTTCGGGAAGGCCCCGCTGCGCCACCAGGTAGAGGAAGCGGGGCTCCGGCCCGATCGCGTGGAGCGTGGCGGTGAGGGCTCCAAAGGCACCGGCCACGGCGTCGAGAGCGGCCTGAAGCTTCTGGCGCGGCTCCCCCTGGCCGGCGAGCAGGGCCTTCACGGCCTCGGAAAGTTGAGAGATCTGGGCTGGGGCTTTTTTCATGCGGCTCCTAAATCGACCATAAAATAATTTGCTTATCCGGGAATGGCGGGTTTACAATACCTGTCGCTTCCAAAAAAAGCTACCTGGGTGAGCAAATCAACCATTGTTTCTCGAGGAGGTCTTCTCATGAAGAGCAGCGTGATTTGCCAGGCATGCCGTTCTCTCCTTTTGTCCATCACTTCTGCGGTTCTCTGGTTCGCGACCCTCATGGTCTTTCCGTCCGGGAAAGCCTGGGCCGGCGATCCGTACCAGGCGATGCTGGTCGCTCCGAAGGAGCTGAACGCCGGCGGGCGCTCGGCGGCCACGGTCACCGCTTTCAAGACGGCGGACCGCGCGCCGGCCGACCTGCCGGTGATCCTCTATTTGCTCAGCAGCGACAACAAGCGCCTCCAGTGGCTCAACGCCACCTCCACGGGCTCGAGCGGCCACGTGACCATGCCCTTCGAGGTGCCGCGCTTGAGCGCCGGCTCGTACAAGATCGAGGCGTCCATTAGCGGCATAACCGAGGCCTTGATCGCCGACACCACCCTCCGCGACGCTCCGGCCATCCTGATCGAGACCGACAAGCCAATCTACAAGCCCGCGCAGACCGTCCAGGGCCGCGTCCTCCTCCTCGACAACGCCCTGCGGCCGCGTCCGGGCGAAGTGGAAGTTACCTTTTACGATGCCAAGGGCATCCGCATCGACCGGAAGAAGCTGACCGCCAACGAGTTCGGCATCGCGCCTTTCGATATCGCGCTCGCCCGCGAGGTCAACTTCGGAGTGTGGAAGATCCGCGCTTCTCAAGGCGGTGTGGAGTCGAGCCGCGATGTGCGCGTGGAAAACTACGTCCTGCCGCGCTACGAGCTGTCGGCCCGTTTCGACCGGAGCTGGGTGCTGGTCGATGAGGCCATCCACGGCACGGTGGAGGCGAAATACTTCTTCGGCAAGCCGGTGGCCGGCGAGGTCGAGGTCACCGCCAAGCGCTACGTCGCGACGTGGGAGGTCTTCGGCACCGCCAAGGGGAGCCTGCAGGACGGCGCTTACGCCTTCAGCCTGCCGCCGGCTGGCTTCGTGGCCGGCACTCCCGGCAACAACGGCCTGGGAAGCATCACCCTCGACATCGTCGCCGTCGACTCGACGGGCTACAAGCAGACAACCACCGAGCTGCTCACCGTCAGCCCGGCGCCGGTGGTGGTCACCCTGATCTCGAAAACCAAGGACTTGAAGCCCGGCATGGTCACCGAAATCCTCGTCACCACCGAGACTCCCGACGGCGAGCCGCGCGATGAATCGGTGACGGGCGAGGCCGTCTTCACGAAGTGGGACGGTGCGATCCTCGACACCAAGCCGTTCACGGTCAACACCCAGAACGGCGCCGCCACCTTCTCGGTGACCCCACCTGCGGACACCTCCCGCGGCGTCTTCACCGCCAGGGTGACGGCGGCCGGAAAGACCGCCGAGGCCAAGCTGGAGCTGAACGCCGCCTACTCGCCCACTTCGAGCTTCCTGGCGGTGAGCCGCTCCGGGCGCGATGTCCCCGCCAAGGTCGGTGAGGAGCTGGTCTTCACGGCCGTGGCCACCCATCCGGGAACCCTGTTTTACGACGTCTACGCCGGCGGCCGGACCGTCTTCAGCGGCGCGAGCGCGAACCGCGAGATCCGCTTCGTCGCCGCGCCCGACATGGCCCCCAAGGCGAAGCTGGTGGCCTACCTCATCAATCCCGACAACGAGGTTTCCGCGGACACCGCGCCCTTCGCCGTCGACCTGCCGGCGGTGATCGAGGTGAAGACGGCCGTGAGCAAGGATGACCCCAAGCCCGGCGATGCGATCACCTTGACCATCGACGCCGGCCGGCGCGCCATGATCGGCCTCGCCATCGTCGACAGCTCGGTCCTGGCCCTGGGGAAGAGCCGGCTGCACCTCGGCGAAGTTTTCGCGGAGCTGGAGCGGCGCTTCCTCGAGCCGCAGATCGAGATCCACGACGGCGGCGGCGATCCGGGCATCGTGGACGGCGGCCCTGCAGGGGGGCCTTTCTGGTCGCCGTGGGGCCGCAGCCCCGGGGCGGCGGAGGTGCTCGCCAACGCCGGCCTCGTGGTCGCGTTCACGAGCGGCCTGCAAGTGCCGGTGGGGCGCGATGTCTGGAAGTGGGACCGCGCCATGATGGAAGATGCCGTCGGCCCGCCGGTGCCGGGAGCTTTCGGCGGCGAACCGCCGGTCAGCGGCACGGGCGAGGCGGTGCGCGTGCGCCAGCACTTCCCGGAGACCTGGGTCTGGAACCCGGTCCTCCTCACCGATGACTCGGGCCGCGCCGAGCTCGAGCTCGAGGTGCCGGACAGCATCACCTCCTGGGAGGTCTCGGCCGTCGGGAGCACCGGCGAGGGCGTGGGCTTCGGCGCCCGCAAGCTGACCGTCTTCCAGGACTTCTTCATCGAGCCGGACATTCCGGTCTCGGTCACCCGCGGCGAGGAGTTCCCCATCGCCGTGCAGATTTACAACTACCTCGACGCGTCACAAACGGTGCGGCTCGAGTTCGGGAGCGGCGACTGGTTCGAGCTGCTGGGCGATGCCAGCTTGGCGGTCGACGTGCCGGCCGGCTCGGCCATGGCGGCGCACTTCCCCATCCGGCCGACCAGGGTGGGGGATTTCAAGGTGGAGATCCTGGCCCGCGGCTCGGTCCTCGCCGATGCCGTGGTGCGCGACATCCGCATCGAGCCCGAGGGGCAGCCGGCGGAAGAGGTGTTCAACTCGGTCATCCGCGCCGGCGAGACCGTGCCTCTCGACACCTCGCTACCCGAGTTCGCCGTGCCGGACTCGGGCAAGGCGCTCCTCCACATCACCCCCAGCCCCATCGCCCAGACCCTGAGCGGCGTCTCCGACCTCCTCGGCATGCCTTACGGTTGCGGCGAGCAGAACATGATCTTTCTCGCCCCCGATGTCGAGGTGCTGCGCTACCTGAAGGCCATTGACCAGCTCCTGCCCGCGGTGCAGGCGGAGGCGGAGTACTTCATCAACACCGGCTACCAGCGCGAGCTGACCTTCCAGACCGACGATGGCGGTTTCGCGGCCTTCGGCGGCGCCGAGGGGAGCCTCTGGCTCACCGCCTTCGTGCTGTCGACCTTCTCGGGAGCCCGCGAAGTGCGCGACATCGACGAGGGCGTCCTCGCCAGCGCCGCCGGCATGCTCCTCGGCCGGCAGAACGACGACGGCTCCTTCCGCACCGACGACTTCCTCATCCACAAGGAAATGGACGGCGGCCTGAGCAACATATACGCCATGTCGGCCTACGTCGCCAACGCCCTGGCCGATTATGGGGCCGACGCGGTGAAGCCGGGGCTGGAGAAGGCGGCCCAGTACCTGCGCGCCCAGCGCTCGGCGGTCAACGATGACGCCTACTCGCTTTCGATCGCCGCGGTGGCCCTGGGCAAGGTGGCGGGCTTCGGGGACGCGGCGACGCAGGTCATCGACCGCCTGCTCGAGCTTGCCAAGGTCGACGGCATCGGCACCCACTGGGAGCCTTACCCCATCGAGACCACCGGCTACGCCGCCTTGGCGCTCCTCGCTCAGAACCGGCCGCAAGCCGCCTCGGCCATCGAGTGGCTCTCCACCCAGAGGAACTCCCTGGGCGGCTACGGCGAGTCGACGCAGGACACCGTGGTGGCCATCCGCGCGCTGGTCGCGGCGGCGATGAAGGTGCGCTCCGACCTGAACGTCACCCTGACGGTGCGCGACGGCGACCAGACGCTGAGCCAGCTCCGCGTCAACGACTCGAATTACGACCTCCTCCAGTCGGTGGAGCTGCCGGCGGGGCGCGCCTCCGGCTTGACGCTCTCGTCGGAGGGCTCCGGCAACGTCGGCTATCAACTGGCGCGCCGGTTCAACGTGCCCGGCGATCGCCTGCCGCCCGACCGCGACATGGGCATCGAGGTGATTTACGATGCGCAGGGGATCGAGGTCGATGACCTGGTCGACGTCATCGTGCGCGTGCGCTACATCGGTCCCAAGAAGGAGACCGGCATGACCATCGTCGACATCGGCGTGCCCACCGGCTTCCAGGCGGTGCGGGCCACCCTCGATGCCCTGGTGAGCGATAAGATCGCCTCGCGCGTGGAGGTGGCCGGGCGAAAGGTCATCATCTACATCGATGGCCTCAAGACGGACACGCCGCTCGAGTTCCGCTTCCAGGTGAAAGCGCTTTACCCGGTGCGCGCCGAGCCGCCCATCTCCCTGGTTTACGAGTATTACGATCCCAGCATCCGCGGCACGACGCGCGGGCCGGGGCTGGTGGTGCTGGCGCAGCCCTCCGATCCGAAGGCCTTCGTGCGCGGCGACATGAACGCCGATGGCTCGCTCGACATCTCCGATCCCGTGGCCATTCTCCACTACCTGTTCCTGGGGAAGATGTTCACGCCTTGCCTGGACCGCGGCGACGTCAACGACGATGGCGGCCTCGACGTCACCGATCCGATCCTGCTCCTCGAGTTCCTCTTCATCGGCGGCGCGAAGCCGATGCCGCCGTATCCGGAGGCCGGGCACGATCCGACGCCGGATGGGCTGGATTGCTGAGAGGTGAATGTCCGAGCTGATCCGGCGCTGTAAATTTCGGTTGACCCAAGGCCATCCTGGCCTTGGGTCAATCTTCACCCCGCGCGGCGGGACTCCATTTTTCATAGACCCTGTCTATGAAAAATGACTGGCGCGTCCATGCGCCAGCGAATTATGCCATGTCCGAGCTTCAGCTCTTTTACATCACCGGTCCGCGGGCTCCCTGGGAGCTTTTCCGCAAGGAAGTGCTCCCGGCGGAGCCCGCGCGCGTCTGGCGGGCACTGGTCGATCCGGACGAGCTGGCGCGGTGGTGGTGCAATCACGCGGAGGTCGACCTGCGGGAAGGGGGGCGCTACGCCTTTTCCGGGCCGCTGGTCTATGGCGGCGCCGGCCCCACTCCCCTTCCGGATGACTTCGAAATCCTTGAAATCGCGCCCGAGGAGCGGCTCAGGTTCCGCTGGCGGCTCCATGGCGCGGCCACCGAGGTGACTTACGAGCTGTCGAATCTGCTCGAGCTGACCGAGCTGTTCGTCACCCAGACGGCGGAGGAGCCGCCGGCCTTCAGCCCCGGCGCCGAGGCGCCCAACTGGTGGTGGGTGGCCCTGCCGGCGCTGCGGACTTACCTCGAGACCGGAAAAGCGGCGCTGCGCCTGGACTACGCCGCCCTCGAAGCGGCGCCGCGGCTCGAGTTCCAGCTCGAGGTCTTCACCTTCCCCTGGATTATCTGGCACAAGCTCACCGATCCCAGGGAGCTGGCGCGGTGGTGGGCGAAGAAGGCCGAGGTGGAGCTCGCCCCCGGCGGCCCCTTCCGCCTGGGCCTCCCGGGATCCGGGCCGGGCCGGGTGCTCGAGGTCGACCCCGGCCGGCGCCTGGTCCATGACTGGATCTGGGAAGGGGGGGCCGCCGGCCGGGTGGAGTGGACCATCCGCGAGACCGATGAGGCCACCCTGGTGACGGTGGCGGATCACGGCCCCTGGGACGCCGGCGCCCGCCGCGACGCCATCGCCCTCCACTGGGCCGCCCTCCTCCTCCACCTCAAGCAGATGAGCGAGCGCGGCGTCACGCCGAGAGACTACCAGGCTCGCGGGGTGGTGGGGTGAAGCGGTTTATGGGGGGCGCAGTCACGGCCGGAAACCAGAGTAGGAAGTTAGTGTCAGGTTTTTTTACTCCACCTCCTGCGAGTTGACAGCCAGCTTCTGAACGATTTCTGGCTCTCGCCGCTGCGCCGTCCAGCCAAAAGTCCTTCAATGCCGATATGCTCATCCAGATCAGGCCACTCAATGGCATATCCGCCTCCCAGCAACCGCCAATTCTTCCGCTCCTTCGAGGAGCCGTTCTTCAAGCGAGGATACCATGCCAGCGGAATTACAATGCTGCGGCCATCGGTAAGTTCCAGGGTAAACTTGGTATTTCCCATTTTGACGTTTAAAGCTACGGGCTCCGTCTCAAGCACCAAAGTAGTCATTCCAGGCCTCCATTAAAGTCTCTTATTCTGTCTGAAATCGAGGCAGCCAGGTGAATCCATAGCCCCAACCCTGGGAAATGGCCTTGAGATTTCGAGTTTTGCCGCTGGCGAGCCAGAGGGTGTGATCGCTACCTGGAGGGACAAAGGCGGCCCATTCCCCCTCCCTGGAGATGTGGATCTCTTCATTTTCAATCCCGCCGCCTTCGGTCCGGAAGCTGACGAGGGGCTCGGTTTCCCCCTTGAAGAAAAGCATGTCCTGCCTTTTCTCGAAGAGGCCCGGGGCGGGAGTTCCTGGAGCGGGGAGGACCTCGCGCCTCGGTTTGGAATGGCACTGCTGGACGAAGCCGCCGCCAGGGATATGAGGCCAGTAAACTCCGGCGCCAAGCTTTTTGCCCGTCTTGACATCCACATCCACCCACTGGAGCGAGAACTCCAGGTCACCGGCTTCTTCCCCTTTTGAAGAAAACCGGGATTCGGAATACCGGATGCGCTCTTCATCCAGCCAGGCGAAGGCCAGAGGCTCGCTCGATTCCCCTCGTGGCGAAAGGGCGATGCAAATTCCCTTCAGCTCGAAAATTTGCCGGCCGTGGGTCTCCTTCAAAAGCTGGGCGGCGGATCCCTTCTCGAGGTCCATGATGAAGTAGCCTTCGGGGGCGCGGCGGCTGGAGGGATAGCTGTAGACCAGGATTCGATGTCGATCCAGCCGATGTTCGATGATCAGGTTTCCCGGGGTGTTGAGGAAGCGCTGGGGCTGGAGAGAACTTTCCGGGTCGACGACAAAAACCTCCTCCCATCTCTTCAGGGGAGATTCCTCGGGCCGTTTGAAGAAAAAGAGCGGCCCCGGCCCGATCGCGACAGGCGACAAGGTCAAGGACTCGCGGCTTTCCGACCCTACTACACTGCCCAGGATGGGAAGGGCCAAAATATGGATAGCAGTATACCGAAACATTAACAGACGATTATAGTCTGTACTTTTAAATATTTTTGACCGTCTGCGGGCAAAAATATGCAAAAGCAAAGTGGATTTTTTGCTAATCCCAGATGAACGGGGATCGCACCGAAATTTCCGATATTATACTAATTGTAAGTCCATAGGCGACAATTAACTGCGAAATTAAAGCCTTTAGCATATTTTGCGAGCTGAAGACAGCTCGCAAAATATGCTAAAGGCCAGTTATTATCGAAAGCTAGATCTTATAATCTGACTCCTATTGTACGCGTTTGGTAATTTTCCGCTTGCAGATCCCCTTCTCCCTCTTTAAAATCCCCACCGGTTCTTGAAACACCTTGTTCCGTGCATTTAGGTCTGCCTATGTTTGCCTGAAAATCTCGCCTGACCGCGAGCGGCCTCTGAGCCGCGCGGAACGCTCGCCGAAAGCGAGCGGATCTTTAGATCTGTCTGCTCCGATCGCGGGCAGACTGGAATCAGGCGAGCCCTCCACCCGCGTCTTTTCCCTGACTGCTGGAATTGCCTTCATGTCGCAATTCCATTTCCGTTGACCATCATCTTCTTGAATAGGAACCATTCCCATGACTTACCGTCCCGATTGGTGGAAGGACTTTTTTTCCGAATCTGTCATGACTTTCTGGCAAGATGCCGTGACCGAAGAGCAAACCCGCTCGGAAGCCGATTTCATTCAAAGCAGCCTGGCCCTCCCCGCCGGGTCCAGGGTCCTGGATGTGCCCTGCGGCAACGGCCGCCACACCGTCGAGCTGGCGGCGCGCGGGTATCGCCCGACCGGCGTGGACATCGCCGACTGGTGCATGGGGGCGGCCCGCTCCAAGGCGCGGGAGCGTGGCGTGCAGGTTGACTGGCTGCAAGGGAACATGGCCGAGCTCCCCTGGCGCGAGGAGTTCGACGGCGCCTACTGTTTCGGCAACAGCTTCGGCTACCTCGACGATGAGGGGAACGCGCAGTTTCTGAAAGCCGTGGCGCGGGCCTTGAAGCCGGGAGCGCGCTTTATTCTGGACACCGGTATCCTGGCGGAGTCGCTTTTTGCGCACCTGGTGGAGCGCGCCTGGTACCCGGCCGGCGACGCCATCTTCCTCGCCGAGCGCCGTTACCATCTCGAGGCCGGCCGGCTCGAATCCGAGTACACCATCCTCCGGCAAGGGAAGCTGGAGAGAAAAACCGCCTGGTACCGAAACTACACCTACCGCGAGCTGATCGGCCTCTTGAGAGCTGCCGGCTTTTCAGTGGAGGGAAGTTCTGGTAGCCTGGAGAAGGAGCCCTTCCGGCTGGGCTCGCCGCGGCTGC
Source organism: Planctomycetota bacterium (assembly GCA_016209605.1). GTDB lineage: Bacteria > Planctomycetota > UBA8108 > UBA8108 > JACQVS01 > JACQVS01. Next base: position 10,522 of record JACQVS010000212.1, on the reverse strand, counting down.
TCCTGGTCGCGGCCCGGAAGTGAACCACGTTAGCCCTGGAGAAGCAAACCATGAAATTGCGGCCAGCGAGGATTTGGCTGTTTTCGATTTTCATTCTTCTCGAATTTTCGATCTTTCCCGCCGCCGCGGAAAACTGGCCGCAGTGGCGCGGTCCACACGGCAACGGCACGAGCGGCGAGCGCGGGCTGCCGGTCCGCTGGTCCAGGACGGAAAACGTGCTCTGGCGGCTGCCCTTGCCCGGCCGCGCCGGCTCGACCCCGGCCGTCTGGGATGATCACATTTTCCTCACCTCCGCGGCCCGGCCGGAGGACGGCAAGGCTTCCGCCGACGACCTGGTCCTCCTCGCCGCCTCCACCGCGGGGAAGGTGCTGTGGAAAAGGATCCTCGGCAACGGCGACCGGGCGGTGCAGGGGGAGGAGGGGAATTACGCCTCTTCCTCCCCTGCCACCGATGGAAAAAGGGTCTGGGCCATGGCCGGCACTGGCGACCTCGCCTGTTACGATTTCGAAGGCCGGGAAGCCTGGAAGTTCAACCTCCAGGAGCGCTACGGCAAGTACCAGGTCCAGTTCGGCATGACCTCGACGCCGGTTCTTCAGGATGAGGCTTTGTATTTACAATGTATTCACAGCGGCGAGTCTTACGTTCTGGCCCTCGAGAAGGAGACCGGCAGGGAGCGCTGGAAGAGGGTCCGCAAGACCGACGCGCGCGATGAGTGCGAGCACTCGTACGCCTCGCCCATGCTTTACCGCGATGGGGATCATACGCTGCTGCTTGCCCACGGCGCCGATTACCTGACGGCGCACCGCCTGAGCGACGGGGAGGAGCTGTGGCGGATCGGCGACCTCAATCCCAAAAGCGACTACAACCCGACCTTGCGCTTGATCGCCTCCCCCTCCTGCGCCGCCGGCCTGGTGGTCGTCCCCGCGGCAAAGGGCGGTCCCGTCCACGGCCTGCGCCCTTATCGCCAGGGCGGCGAGGAGAAGTTCGAGCGGCTCTGGACCCTGGAGCGGAACACCCCCGATGTGCCGACCCCGGCTATCCACGAGGGCCTGGTGTACCTGCTGCGCGAAAACGGCGTGCTCATTTGCCTGGACGCCAGGGACGGCAAGGAGGTTTACCAGGAGCGGACCCACATCCAGCGCCACCGCGCCTCGCCGGTGGTGGCCGACGGCAAGGTTTACTGCGCCGCGGCCGATGGGACAGTGACGGTGGTGAAGGCCGGCCGCCGGTTCGAAGTCCTCGCCGCCAATGCGCTCGGCGAGAGCCTCACCGCGACGCCGGTGACCGCCGGCGGCAAGCTCTACCTGCGGACGTACCAAGCGCTCTACTGCATTCAGGAGAGCGCCGGAAAGGAAAGCTCCGGCCAGTGAAGATCGCACGGAATGGTCCAGGTCGTCCAGGATTGTAAATCGCGCGCTTTTCCCATACCATACCTTTTCCCCGTTCCGTCGAAACGATCCTGACAATCTGGAGAACAAGAAGGAGTCTTCTCATGAAGTGGACGAGCACTCGCAGGCAGTTCCTGAAAACCTCGGCTTTCGCCGGCGCCAGCATCTTGCTGGGCTCCGGAAAGACGCCGGCATGGGCCTACGCGCGCAACGAAAAGCTCAACATCGGGGTGATCGGCGTGGCCGGCCGCGGCGGAGAGAATCTCCGGGGCGTGGCCGCCACCGGGAACAATATCGCCGCGCTCTGCGACATCGACGAGAATAACCTTTACGAGGCTTCGAAGCATTTCCCCGCCGCCAAGCTCTACAGCGACTTCCGCAAGCTCCTCGAGCAGAAGGACCTCGACGCGGCGGTGGTGAGCACGCCGGACCATACCCACGCGGTGGCGAGCGTCGCCGCCATGAAGGCGGGGCTGCACGTCTACTGCGAGAAGCCCCTCGCCCATGACGTCTACGAAGCGCACGTCGTGGCGGCGACCTCCGTCCAGCACCGCCGGGCGACGCAGATGGGCACCCAGATCCACGCCGGCGGCAACTACCGCCGGGTGGTCGAGCTGATCCAGATCGGCGCCATCGGCGCCGTGAAGGAGGTCCACGTCTGGGTCGGCAAGGCCTGGTCCGGCGGCGAGAGCCCCGACCGGCCGAAGGAAACCCCCGAGGTGCCGTCCACCATTCACTACGACCTCTGGCTCGGTCCGGCGCCGGAGCGGCCATACCATCCCGCCTACCTGCCGTTCCACTGGCGGCGCTGGTGGGACTTCGGCGGCGGCACGCTGGCCGACATGGGCTGCCACCACATGGACCTCGCCCACTGGGCTCTCAACCTGTGGTGTCCGGAGAGCGTCGAGGCCGAAGGGCCGCCGGTCCATCCCGAAACCGCGCCCGCCTGGCTGATCGTTCGCTACCACCATCCGGCGCGCGGCAAGCTGCCGCCCATCACCGTGACCTGGTACGACGGCGGCAAGCGGCCGCCTCACTTCGCCGAGGGGAAGCTGCCCAAGTGGGAGGGCGATGGCTCCCTCTTCGTCGGCGAGAAGGGCATGCTGATCGCCGACTACGGCACCCACAAGCTGCTCCCCGAAGAGCAGTACAAGGACTTCAAGCCGCCGGCGCCTTACATCCCCGACTCCCTCGGCCACTACGAGGAATGGATCCAGTCGTGCCGGACCGGTTGCCCCACCACCTGCAACTTCCGCTACGGCGGCGCCCTGACGGAGTGCGTCCTCCTCGGCATCGTGGCCTACCGGAGCGGCAAGAAGATCGAGTGGGACGCCCCCGCCCTCAAGGCCGCCAACGCCCCCGAGGCCAACCAGTTCCTCAGGCGCGAATACCGGAAGGGCTGGTCGCTCTGACATGAAGACCATCGTTCTCGAGCAGCCGGAGCAGCTCCGCTGCGTGGAGACCCCTCCGCCTGAGGGGCCGCCGCCGGGCTGGGCCCTGGTGCGGGTGCGCCGCGTCGGGGTGTGCGGCACCGACCTGCACGCCTTCCGCGGCCGCCAGCCCTTCTTCAGCTACCCTCGCATCCTCGGCCACGAGCTGGGCGTCGAGGTGGTTCAGGTCAACGCCCCCGCCGCGGGGGTCAAGCCGGGGGACCGCTGCGCCGTGGAGCCGTACCTCAACTGCGGCGCCTGCCAGCCTTGCCGGCTGGGCCGGACCAACTGCTGCGAAAAGCTTCAGGTCCTGGGAGTGCACACCGACGGCGGCATGCGGGAGCTGATCGCCGTCCCCGCCAGCAAGCTGCATCGCTCCGCGGCGCTCGGTCTCGACGAGCTGGCGCTGGTCGAGCCCCTCGGCGTCGGCGCGCATGCGGTCGACCGGGCCGGGGTGGAACGGGGGGGCTTCATTCTCTGGGGGGGCTTCCCTCCTTCGCGGCAACCGGCTTTTGCGGGTCCCAGAACGCCACCGCCGCCTTGAAGCCCTGCGAGGCGGCGATCCCCTCAGCCAGGGGGAGGGCGTCGCTTTTCCCCTCGCCGAGATCGACCACGAGCGCGGTGCGGACGAAGAGCCATGAGCGCTCGAAGGCCGCGGCGTAAAACCTCGACAGCTCCCGGCGCATCTCTTCCTCGGAGAGGAGTCGGCTGCTCCAGCGCGAGCGGATCTCTCTCCGCGCCGCCTCGTCGGTGCCGGCGACGCAGAAGATGGCCTCGAGCGGCAGGTCCTTTTGGTCCTGGGTCGCCTCCGAGAGGCGCTCGGGAGATGGGAGCAGGAGGGCTTCCTGCCCGCCGCCATGGCCGATGAGGCGGCCGAGGGCTTCTGTGAAGCTCTTCCGGTCCCATCCTTCCAGCGTTTTTTTTGAAAGCGGGGCGCGGAAGAGGCGGGGATTTTCGGCCAGGGAAAAGAGGCTGTCCGCGGCGCAGTCGGGGTCCAGGAATAGGAGCGGCGGCGCCTCTCCGCCGGCGCCGTCCGCCGCCGCCTGGAGGAGCGTCAGGAGGGCCTCGCGCACGGCCTCATCGGCGTTGATCCGCTCCTCGGAGGCGGAGAAGAGCCGCGGGTCGAGGTCGATGTTCTCAGCAACCGTGGCGCCAAGATCCCGGAGCGCCGAGCGGATGAGTTCCTTCGCCTCCGCTGGTTCTTCCTGCAGCAGCGCTTCCAGGGGATGGGGGTCCTCGACGACGATGGCGCGCTCCGGGAAGCCCTCTCGGGCGTTATCCCGGATGAACTCGAGGAAGTCCGGCCACTGGATCCGCTGGACCGCATCGGCGATCGGGCGGCTGGACCGGCATCGAAAGGCTTCCTCGATCGCCGCCGGGCCGATGTAAGCCATGGCCGCCTGGGCCATCAGGTAACTGAAGGATCGGAGGGCGTAAAATTTTTTGGCCGGCAGGGAGAGGAGCTTCCGCGGATCGAAGTCGTCCATGGGGACGCTCTTCCCGCGCAGGCGGTCGATCTGAGAGATCAGGAGCGCGAAGTCGTCGGCCAATCGCCGGTTCGGGACGCGGAGCCGGCCGTTTCCCGGGCGGAGGAGGCGGAGGTACTCCGGCAAGCCCTCCACTATCAGCCGGGAGGAAAAATAATCTTCCAGGAGCCGGTCGCAGAGCTTGTGGATCAACTCGTGCCGCAGCACCTCGCTCCGGAAAGGCGGCGCCAGGGTGCTTTGCACAGTGCAGTATCCATCCCCGGGAAAATAGAGGCCGGCCGCCCAGGAGTAACCCCCCTGATGAGGGAAGACGTCCTCTCCCTTTCGAGGCGTCGCCAGGACGTCAAATCCTTCCTCGAGCGAGAATCCGGCGATTTGAAACAGATGCCGGAGGAGACGCTCCGCGGCGGCGATTTCCTCCGCCGGGTACGAACCGCCGCGGGTCCACAGCCGCACCAGGAGGTCGTTTCCCAGGGGATCATCCCCATGGATACGGTTGGCGAGCTTCAGGGAATGCAAGTCCCTCGGCGGGCGAGTCAGCAGGCCGAGGAGGAATTGGAGCGATCTGGTAGAGACCTTCTCTGGAGGGGTTTTGAGGATGTCGATGAGGGGCTGGCCATCCGCCTTCAGAAGGGCAGGCCTCAGTTTCCAAGTTTCCGCGGCGACAGCCTCCAAGTTGCTTCCATCCGCCCTCAAGGCCCTGGACAGCTCCCGCAGCCTTCCTCCCGCCGCCAGGCGGCGCTGGAACTGGCTTTTCCCCGGTAACTTCAGCTCCGGCTCAGCCTGGGGCTCCAGCTCGCCGGCGGGAGGCGGTTTTTTCCGGGCGGTGTGAGCCGCGCGCCCCCGCGGCGACCTTCGGGCGGACTGGCCCACCGCCAGGGCTTGAATTTTTGGCGGCGGCGCCGTGGCCGCAGGCTGGAGATCGCCCGGCAAGGGGCTCTGGCGCCCTCCAAAGACCAGGACTAAAAACAGGATGACCAGGCCAAGGCCGGCGGCGATGAGAAAGCTGGGTCGCCATGGCATGTTAACCTCTGCGCTTCGGTAGGCTCTCGCAGGCATGAAAGATGACATCTTCTCTATTTTCCCATCGGACGTGAAAATCGAAACCATATTCAATCCCTTATCCGCCAGATTGGTTTTTGGATTTGGATTGGCGCCGGCAAACGTTTAAAATGCCTGCAGCAAGGTCGCCCGCGCAGTCGGTGGACAGTTTCCAGGATTTTGATGATCGGGAGGTAATCCATGCGAAAGGCAGTGCCAGCCGTTTTTTTGTTACTTCTGGTTTTTTCGATTCCGGTTCCCGATGCTGCGGGGCAGCAACCGGGGAGTGAAGCCGACGGAGGTAAACGTTTTGAACCGTTGAAGCATTTTCCCGCTCAGGCGCTCTTCTTCCTGCAGGCCCCCAGCCTCCAGCAGCTCTACGAGGGGCTGGCGTCCACTCCGATCTTGAAGATGCTCTTACAGCCGCAGTTGAGGGGGGCTCGCTCCAGCCTGGTCAATCTGCTGATGCTGAGTCCACCGGCCCTCCAGTTCTCGCAAAATTTCGGCATGGGGCCTTTTGAAGTTCTCAACCTCTTTCAAGGCGAGGGCGCTCTGGCGGTTTATCTGCTGGAGAAGGAAGGCCAGCTCGATCCCAAGCTGGCGGTGTCGATCGAGCTGGGCGAGGAGCGGCAAAAGATTTTACAGTTGCTGGAAAAGCTGGACCGGTTCGCCGCACAGGAGGGGGCGAGAGTTGATCCGGTGAAGGTGCTGGACCGGCCGGCGGTGCGGTGGTCCACGGAAGGGGAGGAGTCGTTCTCACGCGCCGTTCTGGGCACCCATCTGGTGCTGACCCTGGAGAAGGCCGGCGCCGGCGGGCTGCTGGAAGGGATCGCCGGATTGTATTCCGGGAAGGAAGATGCCGGCAAGGGTCTGGGGGACGATCCGCCGTTCAAGGCGCCGTGGGAGCGCTGCTCCGTGACCCGGCGTTCCTTGTTTATGAGCGGGGATCTTCAAAGGCTCATCGCCCTGGCGCCGGGGATGTTGAATCCGGAAGGGGAGGATGACTCGCTGCTGAACAAGGCATTGGCCTACAGCGGCATCAAGAGCCTTCGCTCCTTGAGCTATGCCCTGGGCTTCCACGGCGGGGAGATGGAAGGCCGCCTTCAAATCAAGCTGGAAGGCGGTGGAAAGGGCCTCCTGCCGCTCTTCCTGAAATCCTTGGGGCCGGTGAGCGGAGCCGAGGAGGCGCTGGGCAAGATTCCCGCTTCGGCGGAGTCCATCGCGGCGCTGCGCGTGTCGTGGGGGAAGCTGCTTGAGGGGGCGCTGCGGGAAGCCCGCCGGCAGTTCCCCGAGGAGGAAGAAACGATTTCCATTTATATCCAGCGGTTGGAGGCCGCGGGAGGAATATCCTTCACGGAGGAGGTCTTCAAGCTCGAGCCGCTCACGGTCTATGAGTTTTCCATCCCGCCTCCTGCCGGCAGTCTCTTTCCGGACTCCATCCTGATCGCCTCCGCGAAGGAGCTGAGCGGTTACCTGAAGCTTCTCGAAAAGTTCTCCGCGGAAAGCAAAAGGGTCCTGGAGGTCAACGGCAAGAAGATCCACATCGGCGATTTTGGAACGATTGCCGACACCTTGCTGGAAGGCATGGGACCGGGCCCGCAGGCGATGGTTTTGCGCTCCCTGTTCACTCCGGTTCTGGCGTGGTGTGAAATCGATGGGGACTGGGTGGCGATTTCCAACCAGCCCCAGTCGCTGCGGCGGTACGTGGAGATCTATGCGAAGGAAAAGTCCGCGGCGGCCGACCCGGCCTTGCTCGCCCTGGCGAAGGAGCATCTGGAGGGCGCGCCCCTGGGCAGCATCCTGCGCGGCGGGAGAGGAGTGGTGTCCACTTACAACTCCGCCGTGTCGGCGCTCAACTGGCTGGCCCCGTCCTTCGACCGGTTCCTTTCGCCCCAGGGGATCGACCTCGGGCTGCTCTTGCCCGGAGAAGATTTCCTCGGCAGCATCTCCGCTGGCGCCCTGCGGGTGGAGGTCGCCCCCGATCAGCTCGACCTTCACGGCCATGGGGTGGCCACGGCGGCGATCGGGTCGAGCGAGCCCCTCGTGCCGGTCGCCGTGGCGAGCGTGGCGGCGGGATTCCTGATCCCCACGCTCCTGCGAGGTCGAGTGGATGCCTATGAGGTGCAGTGCGCCAACAACTTGAAGGAGCTTGGCAAGCTGGCCATCATCTACGCCGATGCCTCGGGCACGCGCTTTTTTCCCCACAGCCCCGAGGGCGGCATCGCCTCCTTGCAGGTGATGGTCGATTTTTACGAAGGAGACGTGAAACCCCAGCTCTTCGTTTGCCCTCGATCGGAGCAAGACCACGCCGAGGTCGCTGGCGAGGGGAAGTTCAAGCTGTCGGAGGATACCTGCAGCTATGAAATGGTTCCCTTGAGGCTCAGCCCGACCGATTCAGGTCGCATCCTGATTTACGAGCGCTTCCCGCATCACCGGGGAAAGCGCCATGTCGTCTATACCGACACGGCGATTGGGCTGTTGAGCGAGTCCGTATTTCAAGACGAGATGGAAAAAGCGCGCCCGAAAGGGGAGGAAAAATGAAACCGTTAAAACTGCGGATCTTTCAGGGGATGTCGGTGGGCTTGCTCTCGTGCTGGTTTTTCTTTCTTTCCGGAACGACGGCCTGGTCCCAGGAGGCCGCGAAGCGCTTCCGCGCCGAGGACCACTTGCCGATGGAGAGCCTCCTCCACCTCCACGTTCCCAGCGGCCGGAAGCTCCTTCAGGCCCTGGGCGGCACCTTGCCGGGCCGGGTGGCGAGCGACCCTGAGATCCACGCGGCCCTGGGCAAGCTTCCCGAGCAGGCGGTTTTTTTCATCAGGCAATACCTCGGCCTGGTGCCGGGCCTCGAGCCGGGCGATCTGGAAAAAATCCTGAACTTGTTTTCCGGGGAAGTCGTTCTCAGCATCACTGGCCTCGATCCCTTCTCCTTCGTGAGCGCGGTCCTGGTGGTGGAGCCGGGAGCGGAGCGGCAGGCCGCGCTCGAGATGATCGAGCGCCTGGAAAAGGGCCTGGCGGGCGGGGAGGAGGAGCCGAAGAAGCTGGAAATCGGCAAGCGCGCGGCGCGGATCCTCAAGCTCCCGCCCCGGGGGATTTATTACCTCGAGCTGGGGAATCATCTGGTCTTTTCCCTTTCACCCGAAGTGCTGAAGGGCATGGTCGAGGCCTTCGACCGCGATCCGGGCGATGCCGGCGCCGCGAGGGATTTCCGCCTCAAGGACAACGAGCCGTTCATGGCCGTCTCCAGGCAAAGCGCGGTGGAGGATCCCTGCCTGCGCCTGGTGGTCAATATCGAGGCCTGGCGCAGCCTGGCCCTGATGGGGCTCCAGCAGTCGCCGCAGGGGAAGGAGGTCGTTCAGGTCCTCGAGGCGAGCGGGCTGGCGAGCTTCACCTGGCTCAGTTACTCCCTGGGCGCCCGCGCCGGCGACATCGAGGGGAAATTGTTCCTGCGCGCTTCGGGAAAGGGGCGCGGCGCCATCGGCGCGGTCCTCGAGGGGATATCACCGCCGCAGGGTCAGGAAGAAGTCCTTTCCTTGCTACCAGGATCGGCGCGGTCGCTGGGAGCGCTGGCGATCGAGCCCGGGAGGATCCTCCAAGCCTTCCATCGGCTGGCCGAGACCGGACTTCCCAGGGAGATCTGGAGCGAAGTCCAGCAAAGAGTGAAAACGTTTGAAGAGAGCAGCAAGGCGTCGCTGAAAGAGGACCTCTTTCAGCTAGGCAAGTTGAATCTCTTCGTTGCGGCCGTGCCGCCGCCGGGAGGGGGTTTTTTCGATGACACGTTCGTATTCGTGAAGACGAAGGAGTTCGCGCCGTACTTCCAGCTGGCCCAAAAACTGGCCAGCGCCGTCGGCAAGGAAGCGGTGAAAATCCCCGAGGGGGGGAAGGAAATCACCTACGTGCGCGCCGGCTCCGTGTTCACGCGGCTTCTGGGCATCGACCTGGAGAATCTGGAATTGCCGCAGGGTCTTCTGGCCATGCTGGCCGATCCGGCCATTTCCGTGGCCGCGGCGCCCGTGAACGATGAATGGTCGGTCGTCTCGAACGCTCCCCAGCCGATCTTGCGCTATTTGCGGTTCCACGCCAAGGGCGCCAGGCTCGCCCCCGATTTCGAGCTGGCGAGCCGGCTCAAGGAAGTGCAAGGAGCGGCCCTGTACGAGGTCTTCCGTCCCGGCAAGCTCTTCTTGACCGCTTACAATACCCTGGTGTCCGCCGCGGTCGTTTATCGCCCTCTCTATGAAGCGTACGTCGGGGAGCTGGAAGTGGATGCTTTCAAGCTCCCACCCGGAGAAAAGTTCATGGGCAGCCTCAAGGAGGGATTCGTGGCCATGCACATCTCGGATGGCGGCATTCAGCTTCACGGCCACCGAGTGTTTTCCGCCTATGCAGGAGTCGCCCTGCTCGGCGTGGGGATTGGCGGGGCGAGCGCGGCCATCGGGTTCGCTTCTTCCCGTTCCAACCAACCCGTTATCCAGCTCGATCAGGAAAAGGAGGAGGATAAGAAGGAGGAGGAAGGGGAATAATTTCCATGTCCGGAGTTGCGTGAAATCACGCAGGCTGGCTAATGTCTGTTGCAACAAGTCACCTTAAGGCCGAATGAATCTAATAGGAATCACGAGCATTGCTGCCCTTTGCATTTGTTCATTGGTGGCGAGGGAGCCCAGAGAGCCTGTTCGCGCCGAACTTAATGGTTTGCGGGTGGTCATCGATCCGAGCTCGGGTGGCCTTCTGGAACTGGAATACGAGGGCATGAAGATGTTGCAGGCCGGTCCCGGGAGCGCTTCGCTGCTGGATGCGGCTTGCCCCGGTCATGGCTTCGAACCGTTGCGGCTGGGGGCACGGTATTCACGGGACGCCCGCGTGGAAGTTGCGGAGGGGGGGATTTTGATCACCTGGCAGGCGGTGGGGATGAGTCGCGCTTTTGAACCGAAGGGATCCGTGCAGGCGACCGTGCAAATGCGTCCGGCAGCAGACGGGCGGTCCCTCACGTTGAAGGCTGCCATCGAAAACCGGTCCGAGCTGGCCATTCAGCAGGTGCCGTTTCCGGATTTGGCAGGGCTCCAGCCCTTCGCCGGTTTGGAGAGCACTGAACTCCGCACTTGCGGGTGCGCCAGGCCAAGCCTGGGAAAGGAGGACGGATGTAGCAATGCATTGCTGAAACCTTTCTAAGGAACCCAGTGGG
>JACQVS010000216.1 GCA_016209605.1 Planctomycetota bacterium | reverse complement strand
CTATTACGAAGTCTATTTATTACGAAGTCTATTTATTACGAAGTAATTATAGCAAAAAGAGTTCCAAAGTCCATCTCCTGGGATCCACACCGAGCAAGCTGTGCTGTGGAACTCTTATTCTAAGGCTTCAGCGCCGTTTAAACAAGGGGCGGTCGGGGAGAAATGAGAATCTTTTTCGGGTCATCGAGGGAGGAGTGTGTCGCTGGGGATACAGGGGAGTAAGGGTGCATTACTTTCGCGTGCCGGACGCCGTCGAGGTCCGGCCCGGGGATGTGGTTTTCCGGGAGGTCGATTTCCCGCTCCCCCCGGTTCCCCCTCCCGGAGGATTGGCCGGTTCGCCCCCCTGGGAGCTGAGGTCCCCCTCTGCGTCGTTGAGCCCTCCGGCCCCCTGGTCCTCTTCGTCTCTCGTCAGCGGGATCCGCAGGGCGGTGAGGACGGGGATGATGGTCGAGTAGGTGAACTCCTTGAAGGCGCCGGTGCCGCTCGCGTCGGTGTACGCCCCTTTCTCATCGCCGGCCAGGATGGTGATGGAGATCCGCACCGCCACCGGAACCGCGGCGGGGGGGAGGACCTGGTCCTCTTCCTCCTCTGGCGCCGACATGGCGGCGGGGTCGGCGGGAGCCTGCCCGCTGGTCACCGGGGCGGAGGCCCGATTAAGGTTGCTTCCAGCCGCTCCGGTGGATTCGGCCTGGGCGGCCAGCTCCTCGGCCTCGAGGTTGAGCCGCGTCTGCGAGTCCCAGGTCGGAAACCACTCGAAGCCGTCGAAGCACTCGACGCTGAAGCCGACCACCTTGTCGTAGACCTCGTAGTTGAGACCGCCGCTTGAGAAAGGATCGACGCCGTGGAAATTGACCGACTCCTGGCGGAAGAGGGTCATGGCGCCGGAGGCGCGGGCATTGGGCGTGTCGCGGAGGACCCAGTAGACGGCGGTGGTGGAGGCGTAGCCCTCGGAAGTGGCGGCATCGGTGCCGCCGCGCTCGAGCTGCCCGGAAAGGGTCTCGAGCAGGATGGGGCTCACGGTGGTCAGGTACTGCAGCTCATCGCGGGCCCGGTTCCCCATGCCGTTGTCGAAGACCTGAAAGACCCGTTCCCCTTGATTGCGATAGACGGTGCCGAGGAGGTCCCGGCGGAGCATCGACAGGATCCCCTGGCCGATCTTCTCCGGCGTCGAGAGGCGCGCCACGACGCGCTCGGTCTCGAGGATGTTGGTCAGGATCTGGTAGGACAGGGTCAGCACGGTGGCGAGCAGGGTGAGGGCGACGACGATTTCCACCAGGGTGAAGCCGCGCCGGCGGCTCGCCCGGCGGCCCGCAGGTTGCCTGGGATCGATTTCAGCGCGCATAGAGGTCTCCGTAGTAGCCGGTGTTGATGCCGAGGTTGAGGAGCTGCTCCTGCTCGAGGTACCATGATTCCGAGGGGAAGATCCAGGTGGTCATCTCGTAGGAGGCCGGCCGGCCGCTCGAGTTGAGGCTCGAGGGCAAGCCGGTCGAGCCGCCGAGGCCGAAGGCGCCCAAGAGCCCATCGAGAATGCCGCCGCCCGCGCCCGATCCGCCGCCGATCTGATTGGCCTCGATCTCCGGGGCGAAGACCTGGATGGTGTACTGGAGGAGCACCTGCTCCCCCTGGCTGACGATCTCGGGGTAGGGGATATTCCACTCCCAGTTGGGCCGCCCTTCCTCGGCGAAGTTCCCCTCCATGGGCTGGATGCCGGTCCGCAGCGCCGCCGCGTCGATGGTCTCCTGAGAGTAGGTGTAAATCCGCTCGTAGAGCTTTTTCTGCGCCAGGTCCTGCACCTCGCGCTTGAGCGCCGTCCGCCCGGCGCGGAGGCGGGATTGGTGGACGATCTCCAGCACCGGCAGCACGAAGAGGGCCAGGATGGCGAAGGCGACCACCAGCTCGAGCAGGGTGAAGCCGGCTGGGTTTGCGATTCGGCGGTTCATGGGGCGGCTGGATGGAACCTTGCTGCTAGCCTTCATGGTGCTGGAAGTCGATCTCGCGGTTGTAGTAATCGATGATTCCGGACAGGGAGTTGAACTTCACGGAAAGGACCTCGACCCCGCCGTCGCGCACCGGCACCTCGAGGATGACGATGTGGCTGCCGGTCGTCCCCGAGGGGGAGAAGGCGATGTTCACGGCGCCGCGCGTCACCAGGCCGCCGCGCGTTCCCGGGAGCAGGATGCCGCGGAGGCGCACGCCCGCGGGGGCCTCGTAGCGCGCCTCGGGCTTGCGCTCGGCGAGCGGCTGGTCGGGGCTGTCGGGCGGGGCCGGCGGCAGCATCTGGTAATATTGCCCGTAAGGATCGGGATCCAAGACGTAGCGGATGCCGGTGATCTTCCCCCGGACAATGGACGCGACGCGCATGTTCTCGATGGTCCCGGCCAGTTCGCGGGCGTAAGTCCGCATGCGGTACTTGGGCGTCAGGCTGCTCAGGTTGGGGGTGATGAAGGTGAAGAGGAGGGCCAGGAGCGCCAGGACCACGATGATCTCGAAGAGGGTGAATCCCCCCTCCCGCATCGCCGTCGCGGGACAGTCCCGGCGGCCTCTCCCCCGGACGCTGAAGGAGGAGGAAGGTTGATTATCTTGCGGCTCCCTCGGTCTCCGGCCACTCATAGTCCTGGTTTTCTCCCTCTCCCCCCGGGGCCCCGTCCTTGCCGTTGCAGCGGACGTGCGGCTTGCCGTCCATCATGGTGTACTCGTACTGGTTTCCCCACGGATCCTTGTCGGTCTCGATCGAGACCACAAACTGGCCATCGGGGCCCTTCCCCGACTTGAGCTCCTCCAGGGTCTGGGGGTATGTTCCCAGGGTGGCATAGTAGGTCTCCGCGGCCCGGTAGATGGTCTTCAAGTCGGTCGTGATGCGGGTCTTCTGGGCGGTGCCGATGTATCCGATCACCTTCATGGTCACCATGGTCCCGATGATGCCGATGATGGTGATGACGACGATCAGCTCGAGGAGCGTGAAGCCCCGGGAGCGCTGGCTTGGTCGTGAGCATTTCGACATGTGTCCACCTCGCTTCAAAAAACGGTCCGGTCCGGTCAAATTTCGCAGTCCTCAGCTAGAGTAACATTAAATGTTCGAGAAGTCGAGCATGGGCAACAGGACCGCCGCGATGATGCACCCCACCACGACCGCAAGGCTGACGATGATCACTGGCTCGATGAGGGCGGTGAGCTGCTGGATGCTGAGGTCGATTTCCTCCTCGTACGACTCCGACAACCGGTCGAGGATGTCCTCCAGCTGGCCGCTCTGCTCGCCCACGGCCACCATGTAGCCGATCATGGGCGGGAAGACTTTCGATTTCTTGATGGGCGTGGCGATGTCCGCCCCTTCGAGGATGCGCCCATGGATGTCGTGGATGACCTGCGTGAGGCGCGCGTTGTTGACCACCAGGGCGACGATCTTCAAGGAATCGAGGGCCGGCAGGCCGCTCCGGAGCAGCGTCGAGAAGGTGATGGCGAAGCGGGAGATGGCCTGCTTCGAGAACAGTCCCCCGATCACCGGCAGCTTGAGGAGCAAGGTGTCGAACTTCAAGCGGCCGCGGTCGGTGGCGATGATTCCCTTGAGGATGAAGAGAGCCCCGGCGATGGCGATGAGCACCATCCACCAGAAGTCGCGGAAGAAGCTCGAGACGTTGATCAAGAGCTCCGTGATCCACGGCAGCGGGATGTTGCGCTGCGTCAGGATGCCGGTGATCCGCGGCACCACGAAGGACATCAGGAAGATGACCACGCCGGTTCCGACCACGATCATGATCAGCGGGTAGGTGAGGGCCGCCTTGACCTTCCCCCGCAGGCTGGCCTGCTTCTGCAGGTACTCGGCGATGCGGTGGAGGACCTGGTCGAGCGTTCCGCTGGCCTCGCCGGCGCGCACCATGTTGACGTAAAGGTCGTTGAAGTAGCGGGGGTGGCGCGCCAGCGACTCCGCCAGGCTGCTCCCCCCGGTGATGTCCTCCTTGACCGAGCGCAGCACCTTCTCCAGGTCGCGGTTGGCGCACTGCTCCACCAGGGCGCGCAGGGCCTCGGCGAGCTGGATGCCGCTCTTCAAGAGCGTCGCGAACTGGCGGCTGAAGGTGGCCAGCTCGCGGACGTTGACCTTACGTTCCAGTTTGAACACCGGCAGCTCGAAGGGCCGGCCGCCCCATTCCTTGGCCTGCTTCTCCGCCTGGCGCTTTGCCTTGTCGGTCACCTCGCGCATGTCGGTGACGTGGATCTTGTCGACGCGCAGCTTGAGCCGGGCATCGCGCGGCGTGTCGGCGTCGATCATGCCTTTTTGCGTCTTGCCGGCGGGCGTGAGGGCGGTGTACTGGTAAACGGGCATGGCGGTTGACTATCAGAAGACGTCGAGCTGGGTCACGCGGAACACTTCTTCAATGGTGGACCTTCCCTCGCACACCTTCCCCAGGCCGTCCATGCGCAGCGTCCTCAAGCCGCGCCCGACGGCGGACTGCTTGATGACCGAGGCGCTGGTGCGGGCGATGACCTGGTCGCGGATCTCCTCGTCGATCACCAGGATCTCGTAGATCGCCGTCCGGTCGTAAAGGCCGCGCCCGAGGCAGTGCTCGCAGCCGCGGCCGCGGAAGAGGCGGTTCCCATTGAGCTTCCTGGCGAACGGCCCCAGCTCCTTGAGCTGAGCCTCGGTGGCGATGAACTCCTCCTTGCAGTGGACGCAGATGAGCCGCACCAGGCGCTGGGCGATCACGGAGATGACCGCCGAGGCCACCAGGTACGGCTCGACGCCGAGGTTGATCAAGCGGGTCAAGGCGCCGGCCGAGTCGTTGGTGTGGAGGGTGGAGAACACCAGGTGGCCGGTGTTGGCGGCCTGGACGGCGATGCCGGCGGTCTCGCCGTCGCGGATCTCGCCGACCATCATCACATCCGGGTCCTGCCGCATGAGCGACCGCAGGCCGGAGGCGAAGGTGAGGCCCTTCTTGTTGGAGACCTGGATCTGGCTGACCCCGTCGAGGTTGTACTCGATGGGGTCCTCGATGGTGATGACGTTCTTCTCGTCGGAGTCGATCTCCGCCAGGGCGGCGTAAAGGGTGGTCGTCTATCCGCTCCCCGTGGGGCCCGTGATGAGGATGATGCCGTGGGAGTAGTTGATGAGCCTCCGGACCGTGACCAGGTTCGCGTCGTTGAGCCCGATCTCGTCGAGGCGGTAGAGCCGAGCGCTCTTGTCGAGGAGCCGGAAGACGATCCTCTCCCCCGCGGAGGTGGGCACGGAGGAGATCCTCACGTCCACCTCCCCGTCCCCCACCTTGATCG
>JACQVS010000214.1 GCA_016209605.1 Planctomycetota bacterium | reverse complement strand
TTTGAAACATAACTAGTGGGGGATTTCACCGGGAGCCCTCGCAGGCGGGTGGCTGGCCGGCGCTCTACCTATCGCCAGGTTGCGGCGAAGCCGGCGAAAAATGTGGGTAATGATCAGGGTTATAAAGGGGCCGGGGCCGTAACCAGAGTTCTCGGCCGAATGAGGAAAAGAAGAAGAGGGATGAACCGCCAAGACGCAAAGGACGCCAAGTAAAGACGCCAAGCGAATTAGAGAGCGCTGAGAGAGCACAACAACATCTCAGCAGCCTGCAGAGAAATTTTGATGGAAGAATATAAAGCGGCTACACCAGCCCCCACTCCTTGAGGATGCTCATCACCGGCGGGAGCGGCTCCTGCCACAGCCAGTCGATCTTGATCCATAACCCCTTCAGGACGGCGCTTCGATAGATGCCATCATCGCCCACGATGGCCGGATGGAACTTGCCGCCTTCTCCAAGAACGTAAAACTCGGCTTGACGCTTTTCCGGGTCGATGACCCAGTACTCCGGGACGCCCTCCCGCTCGTATTCGTAAAACTTTTCCACCCGGTCACGGTGCTGGCTTTCTGGGGTGACGATTTCCACGGCCAGATCGGCGGGGCCCTCCAGATAGGTCTTTTTTAATCGGGAGAGATGGTAATTGTCGATGAAGAGCAGATCCGGCTCCCGGCCCGAACGCGTGATTTTCATTTGGAAGGGGGCCGCAAGCACGAGGCCGAACCGGTTAGCTTCGGTGAAGTGGCGTAGGACAGCGACCAGGAAGCAAAGTATGTCCTGATGGATTTTGTTAACTGGACTCAAAGCGACGACCTCCCCATCAACCCATTCGGCAAAGCTTGGACCATCGGCCCAGGAGAGAAACTCCTCATAAGTCATCTTGGCAGGGGGGGAAGGGGCAGCCGGTTGATTTCGAAGCGCGATTTTATTTCCTTTAACCATGACCAGGGCTCAACAAGCCATCTAGATTATAGAAAATATTGTATCCTTGTTAATTCCACTTTTCAAGCCCTTTTTAAATTAAATCCTGGTACGCCAGAAAGAGCCCGCGGTAGTACTTCATGACCCGAACCGGGTCGGCGCTCTCAGGGATCTCCGCGCAGCAGTATCCCTTGTAACCGGCGCCGCGGAGGAGCGAGAGGAGCTGCCGGAAGGGGTACTCCTCCAGGTACAGTTCGCGCATGTGGACGAAGCGGATCTGGCCCTTCACCAGCTCGAAATTGGCCTTGAGGCCGCCGTCGAGGAGGTCGGACTGGTTCGAGTTCCAGCAGACGAAGACGTTGCCGCTTTTCGAGGCGTCGAGTATCTTCTGGATATTGGGGAGCCGGCTGGTCCCCTCGCCGTGCACCTCGACGCGAACTTCGATGCCGTTCTGGGCCGCGGCGGCCCCAACCTCCGCGAGGGCCTCGCCGATCTGGTTCAGCGTCGCCTCCTCCGGAATGCCTTTCTTCACCTGCAGGCCGTTGGGCCGCACCTTGATCGCCGGGGCGCCGACCTCCGCAGCCAGCTTGGAGTACTCCTTCGCCCCCTCGATGTTGCGGCGCACCTCTTGAGGGTCGGCGGAGTGGAACTCGAAGGCGCTGCCGAGGCTGGCGAGCTTGACCGGCGAGCTTTCAAAGCGAGCGCGGACTTTCTTCCGCTCGCCGGGGCTCAAGCTGACCTCGACGCCGTGGGCATGGGAGGTGAGCAGCTCGACCGCCTCAAATTTGGCCTCGGCGCAGTTCTTGATGATGGTTTCGATGTCCCAGCTCCTGGCGAGGTTATAGGTGACCAGGCCGAGCTTGAGGAGCGGGCGGGAGGGCTTCTCCTCGGCCCCGGCCGCTGCGGAGCCCCGCTGGAAGAAAAGCCCGGCCGCCGCGGCTCCGCCGGCGCGCTTGAAGAAGTTCCGTCGGGTGAAAGGGGAGGGTGAGGTTTTCATGGTTGCTTCTCCTTGAGGTCAGGGTTGTCCAGGACATGAGTCGTCAAGAGCGCGAAAAGGGGCTGAGATGGTAGAGCTGATGGATTTCCTTGGCCGGGAAGGCGCCGGGGAAACCGTAGAAGAGGAGCGGAAGATAAGATCCTTCGAGGTACGCTTGCAGCTGCTCCTTCAGGAGATCCTCGGCACGGGCTCCGGCGGGCACTCCGGCCTGGATTCCGGGCGTGGCGCCGCGGGCGGCGCCGAGGTCGCCAAGCGGGATGACCATGCGGTAGACGGCGCCGCCCGTCACCGCGCCGCCTTCCCCGCCGGGGCAGATGGTGTTGGCGTTTCCGGAGACCGGGCCGCCTTGGATGGCGCGGTTGGGATCCCGGAGAAGGTCGGGAAGGACGATCTGGTTATGTCGGTCCCAGCGCCAGGACGCGATTCCCGGCCCCATTTCCGCGGCCAGCTCGGCGACGGCAGCGAGGAAGCCGCGGCGCATGATGGCCGGACAGTCCTCGATCGTCGGCGTCCGCACATCGTCGAACCATTTCGACCGGGGCGACTCCCGGGCCAGCTGGACCAGGAGGTCGAGGGGCGGGCGCCAGCCGTTCGAGCAGAAGCCCCAGTTGCCGGCGCGCGGCAGGCTTGCCTTCTCCCACTCATCCTCCCAGACCTGATCGGCGAAGCGCTCCAGCCAGCGCCAGGCGATGGTGGCCTCGGTGCTTTCGGCCCGGACGGTGGAGTCCCAGCCTTGCAGGATCCTCAAGGCCAGCCGGGCGACCGGGTCGGCGGGAGGCTCATCGTGGAAGGCTTTGATGAGGAGCGGCACCAGCTCGCGCAGGCAGATATCGACCGTGTCGAGCTGAAGGCGCGCCAGGGAGCGGTCGCTGAAGCGGCTCGAGGAAGCGATGACCTCGTCGATGCGCCGCGCCCGGAAAGCAGGGTCGAACTCCCAGCCCAGGTAAAAGGGGAAGTCGGGTGGAGCCGGGCGCTGGTTGGCGGAGAGCAGGTAGCCTTCCGGCGGATTCACCGACAGCGGCATCAAGTTGAACGGCACCGGGCCTTCCCACTCGTATTCGCCGCCGGCTCCATCGACGGGGTAGCGGCCCTGGCCGCGCGCCCGGCGGGGAATGAAACCGCTGGGCCGGATGGCGATGTTGCCTTCGACATCGGCGTAAATGAAGTTCTGCGCGGGCGACTCGTAGCCGCGCAGCGCATCGAGGAACTCCCGCAGATTCCGGGCGGCGTTGAGGGCGAGGAAGGCGCCCAGCTCCTGCGACGGCCGCTCGCCGGCCCATTGCATGGCCAGGATCTTCCCTTTCTCCGTGACCAGCGGGCCGTGGCGGGTGCGCTTGATGATGAGCTTTTCATCCGGTTGACCGCGCACCTTGATCGTTTCATCGCTCTGCTGCGCCTCGAACCACTTGCCGCGGTAGAGATAGCGATTGGGATTTTTGGGATCGAAGGTCTCGGCGTAGAAGTCGGTGACATCGGCCTGGGTGTTGGTGCCCGCCCAGGCGATGTACTCGTTGTGGCCGAAGACGATCACCGGCACCCCCGGCACGGTGATGCCGATGACGTTGATGCCTGGCGAGACCAGGTGGGCGGTGTAAAAAACCGCCGGATTGCTGAAGCCGAGATGGGGATCGCTGCAGAGGATGGGCTTGTGGTTGGAGGAGAGCTTGCCGCCGATCGCCCAGTTGTTGCTGCCTCGGCTCGCCCGGGCGCCGAAGCGAGACGGCAGGCCTCCGAAGCGCTCCAGAAGATCGAGGGCGGCCGGCTCCAGGGCGGGAAGGAGGGGAGGCGGCTCGAGCGCCGCGGTTCTTCGCAGCCCGGTGATGGAGTCGGCGCGCACCGGATGGCGGACGATCGGCGCTCTCGCGTCCCGCTCGCTGGGGAAAAGGCTTTCCGCCGCCTCGCGGCCGAGCTTTTCGGCCACCTGCTGAAGCATGATGTCGTCGAAGGAGTGGCACAGCTCGGCGGTGAACTTCTTGTGGATGGCGAAGCTGTCGGCAGGGTCCCAGGGTTCGGGCGCGAGCCGGTTCTGCGCATAGAACTCCGGCATCTCGCCAGGGGAGGCGCGCTCGAGGAAGCGGTTGACGCCGGCGGCGTAAGCGCTGAGGACCCCGCGCTCGAGGGAGCCCGCCGGCAGCGCCTCCCAGGAGCGGCGCGCCGCCTGCGGCAGGCCGAGGAGGCGGGCGAAGCGGTCCTCTTCCAGGGCGGCGGGGCCGAGAAGCTCGGACAGCCGGCCCCAGCCGCCGCGGCGGGAGAGGTCCATCTGCAGAAAGCGGTCGCGGGCGTGAAACCAGCCCAGCCCGAAGGCGGCATCGGCACGGCTGGCGGCGTAGAGGTGGGGGATGCCATGGCGGTCGACGACCACGCGCACCGAGCTTTTCAGCCCCGCCAGGCGGTCAATCGGCTGGAGCTGGTCGCGGCGGACCTGGTCCTCCTGGCAGCCGGAGGCGCTCATGGCCAAGGCAAAGATCAAAACGAAAAAATTTCTTGCAGTCGATATCTCCATCGCTCAACGAAAGACGATCCATAAACCGGTGACCGAAAGAAACAAGAGGACGACCCACAGCCGGTAATCAAGCAGGAAGTGCCGGGGCGGGCCCTCGCCCGCCTCGCGGCCGAACCGGAAGGCGAAGGTCCCCTCCAGCACCTCCGGGGGCGGCGGAGCGGTGAGCAGGCTGGCGATGAGCAAGGCGAGGAAGCTGAGGACCGCCGTCAGGAAAGTGCGATGCAAAAAGGAAGCGAGATAGGGATGGCGGAGAAAGGGGAGAAACGGATCATGGGAATCGGTGAAGAGGATATAACCGACGACGATGCCGGTGATGACTCCGGCCATGGCGCCGTGCCGATTAGCCCGCCGGACGAAGATGCCGCTCAAGCCCGCCACGGCAAACGGCACCGACAAGTAGCCGGTGACCTCTTGCAGGTAATCCCAGATGGTCTCGTATTTTTCAATCAAGGGGGCGCTGGCGATTCCGGCGATCATGACCACCAGGAGTCCCAGCTGGCCAATGACGATTTGCAGGCGGTTGGGGATCCCTGGCCAGAATCGGGCCACGAGATCCCTCGAAACCAGGGTCGCCGCCGAGTTGAAGACCGAGCTGAGCGAGGACATGAGCGCCGCGAAGAGCGCCGCCAGCACCAGGCCCTTGAATCCCGGCTGGAGGAGGCGCTCGACCAGAACGGCGTAAGTGTTGTTGTGCTGGGTGCCGATTTCAGGGTAAAGGACGAAGCCGATGACCCCCGGCAGGACCAGGATGAAAACGGGGATGATCTTCAAGAATCCGGCGAAGATGGCGCCGGCGCGGGCGTGGGTGAGGTTGCGCGCCCCCAGGACGCGCTGGACGTTGACCTGGTCCATGCACCAGTAGAACATGCCGCCGATGAGGAAGTTGCCTAACAGAAAGCCGCTGAAGGGGAGGTTGGGATCCTCCGGCCCCCGGACCATCGACAGGAGGTCCGATCTCCCCAGGCCGGAGAGCTTGTCCACCAGCGCCGGCCAGCCGCCCACCTCCCGGAGGCCGAGACAGGTCAGCAGGATCGAGCCGCCGATCAAGATGACCGCCTGCAGCGCGTCAGTGTAGACGACCGCGGCCAGGCCGCCGAAGATGGTGTAGCCCGCGGTGATGAGGCCGATTCCCCACATCACCTCCTGCAAGCCCCAGCCGCTGAGATACGAGATCACCTTACCCCCCGAAAAGATGGCCACCGAAGTTTTGGTGAGGACGATCATCGCCAGGAAGTAAATCGTCAGTCCCAGGCGCGCCTCGACCCCGTATCGCTTCTCGAAAAACTCCGGAATGGTGAAGACCTTGTGGCGCAGGTACTGGGGGGCGAAGACCAGGGCCAGCATCAGCAGGCAGTAGCTGGCGATCCATTCGTAGCCGCCCTGCACCAGGCCAATATGGTGCCCGGCCGAGGCCAGGCCGACGAAGTGCTCGGTGGAGATGTTGGTGGCGAAGAGGGAGAGGCCGATGAACGGCCAGGTGAGATTGCGGCCGGCGAGGAAGAATTCCTCCGAGCCCTGCAGCTTCCGGGAAAACCAGAGGCCGATGGCGACAGTTATGAGGAAGTAAAGTCCGATAATGGCGAGGTCGATTCGCTCCAGCATAGGAAGCGCAGTTTATCCTTTATCCCCCCGGCTGTCGATAGGGTTGCCGTCCGGGTTGTCGCCAGGATTGCCGGCGGGGAGGCGGTCAGGGTATTTTGAATGCAGGCGAGCGAAAAAACTGGTCGATAATGACTAGGTGTCAAATTACAATATCCCCATAAAATAATTGCCGAAAAATTTAGAGATTCATCTGAGTAGCCTTTTTATGAATCATCCCGAAATGGTCGCGCCTCCGCATGCGCGGAAAACCGGCGCCTCGTTCTTCGACTGGTTCCCCTGGGAAAAGCTCACCATCTGGGGGCTCTTCCTGCTGCTCGTCTACGCGCTGCGCGAGTTCTTCACCGTCATCTTCCTGACCTTCCTCTTCAGCTACATCATGACCAACGTCGTCCGCAGGATCCTGCGGATCCTCTCGCCGGGCAAGGAAAGGCTGTGGCTGCATCGCGTCTGCGTGGCCGTGTCTTTCGTGCTGCTCCTGTCGGCCCTCACCGGCATCGTCCTCTTCCTGAAGAAGCCTTTCGAGGAGCAAGTCGACAGCCTGAAGATCCAGTTCCGCACCTTCGACCCGAAGACGCTCTTCAATGACGTCATCCGCAGCACCATCGGCACCTGGCAGTTCGACCGGAAGTACCTATCGACTCCCGCGGGGAGAGCGCAGCTCCAGCAGGACTTCGAGGAGTTCCGCCAGAAAAAATCCCAGTCCACCGCCGTCAAGGAGTTTGACGAGTTCAAGGCGGCGCTGGAAAAGGACTTTGAAGCCTGGGTGAAGGGACGGGAAGAGAAGGCGCGCTGGGAGGAGCTCATCCAGAGCGGCCAGGAGGTCGCGGAGCTCGAGAAGTGGGTGAGGGGCTCGAAGGCGGCCGAGATCTACCAGAAGGACAAGGCGCGCTATGATGAGGAGTGGGCCAAGGAGTACATCAAGGCGTTCGGCGAGAATCCCGGCGAGGGCCTCTTCGAGAACGGCGACAACCCCCCGCTCAAGAAGCTCGAGGAGAACAAGGAAGAGTACGAACGCAAGCGATCCCAGACCATCCTCAAGAAGATCACCATCGAGGAGCTGAAGAGCAGCCGCAAGAATGAGCTTCAGGAGCAGTTCAAGCTGCACCTGGGAGAGCTGGCGTTTATGGAACTGCTGCAATCGGGCAAAACGGATGAGCTGTTCAAGGTCTTTTACGAGTCGCCGACGCGCCCCCGCAAGGCCAAGGATCCCTCCTACACCTTCGAAAAATACATCGCCATGCGAGAGGCCCGCAAGAAGTCCATCGAAGAGTTCAACCGCACCCAGATGGGGGATCTCGACCCGGCCGAGCAGGAGAAGAACATCCGCGCCAGCTTCGAGCGCGAGGAAAAGGACCGGCTGGCCAAGCTCGCCCTCGAGCAGTGGAAGTTCCTGGAGGTGGAGAAGGTCCAGAAGTACGCCGAGGACCTGGTGCCGCAGGTGGCGGGCTACCTCGGCCAGTGGACCATTTACCTCTTCAAGTTCACCCTCTGGTTCGCCCTCTCCTTGCTATTGAGCTTTTTCATCACCTTCGACCTCCCCATCATCCGGAAGGGCATCCAGAGCCTCGAGCAGAGCCGCGTCCGCGAGTTTTACCTGGAGATCGCCCCCGGCCTCGCCGCCTTCGGCGCCTTGATCGGCCGGGCCTTCCAGGCGCAGGGCGTCATTGCCCTCTGCAACACGCTCCTCACTTTCGCCCTGATCAAGGTCCTCAACATCCGCTACGAGGTGTTTCTCTGTTCCCTCGTCTTCCTCTGCAGCTTCATCCCAATCCTCGGCGTGGTGCTCTCCACGGTGCCGATCTCCTTGGTCGCCCTGCAGTACAACGGCTTCGGCACCGCGCTGCTTTCGATCGGCGGAGTGCTCATCATCCACTTCATCGAAACGAGCATCTTGAATCCCAAGATCCTGGGGGAAATGATGCACCTCCATCCCGTCCTGGTGCTGGGCATCCTTGTGGTGGGGGAGCACTTCTTCAAGGTGTGGGGCCTGCTCCTCGGCGTGCCGGTAATGGTTTACATCATCCGCTACGTGATCCTGGGGGAGGAGAGCATCTTCCCCGCCAGGGTGACCAGGGCCGTCGCCAGGATCGCCGGGGCGGCGCCGGCCGCGATCAAGGCGCCCGTGCCCTCCGACCCTTCCAGGAAAGAGGCGATTCCGGTGGGTGCCGATGAGACCAAAGTGGGTTGAGGGGATCCGCCGCGCCGTCCTTTTCTCCGCTCTTCTCGTGTTTTCAAAATCTCCGGCTCAAGCCGCCGATCCCATCTCGATGGCCGAAGCCATCCACCGGCGCTTTCCTCAAGAGGCCGAGGCCGATTTCATCCTGGCGCGGGCGCAAGCGCGCGGCGGCCAGGTGGAGGCGGCCTTGAGCGCTTACCGCCGCGTGCTGGAGCGCGATCCCGCCCGCGCCGAGGCCTGGGAGGCGATCGGGGACTTGCTGGCGCAGAAAGGGCAGCCGCGGGAGGCCCTGGAGGCCTACCGGAAGGCGCTCGCCGGCGGTCCTGCAGCACTGGAGTGGCTCGAGGTCAAGATGGCCGGTGAACTTTTCACCCTGGGCCGCCTGGAAGAGGCGGAGAAGCTTCTCAAGGAGGTGGTGGCGCATCTCGCTTCGCTTCGGCCGGAAACCGCCGATCGTCAAGTTTTCGCCAGCTCCCTTTACCAGCTCGCGCAAGTGAAGCTGGCCCAGGGGCGGGCGAGGGAGGCGGTGGGCTGCCTGGAGCGGGCTCTTCAGGCCGGCGAGCCTTCCAAGAGCGTCTACTACGCCTTGGCGCGGGCGCATTACCAGAGCGGCGACCGCGCCGCGGCGGAGAAGGCCCAGGAGCAGTTCGTCAAGCTCTCGGCACGGGACCGCGAGCGCAAGCGCGACTTCACCCTCAAGGCGCGGGAGGAGGAGCGCCTGCGGCGGCGCAACCAGGCTATGGCGCACCTGGAAATCGCCGCCCTGCTGCGACGGAAACGCCTGCCGGAGGAGGCGCTCGAGCACTTGGGCTGGGCCCTGGAGATCGATGGCGAGTTCGGAGAAGCGCGCTTCGCCCGGGCCCAGCTCCTCGAGGCCCTGGGGAGGCTCGCCGAGGCGCTGGAGGACTTCGAGGCGCTGCTCCGGGAGAAGCCCGAGCTGGCCTCGATCCCCGCCTACCGCCTCGGCGTGGGCTCGGTGTGCCGCCAGCGCGCCCGGGAGCTGCTCACGCCGCCCCTGGTCAGCCCTCGGACCGTCCCCGAGGCCCTGGAGCTGTCGCGGCGCGCCCTCGAGTTCGACCCCTCGGCCGCGAGCTACGAGGTGCGCGCCTGGGCCCTCCTCGCCGCCCGGCGCCGCGACGATGGCATCGCCGCCCTGGAGGAGGCGGCCCGCCTCGATCCCCAGAACCCCGAATACCGGGCCAAGCTGGAGGCGCTCAAGAAGTAATTCACCACGAAGGCTCGAAAGCCCGAAGGAATAAAAAATGGGCAGGGAAACAAGGCCCAGCCGCTGATCAAGAAAGCCTAGGAAATCAAATCCCGAAATTTCTAGAAGTAACTTGGCTGAAATAATCCAACAGAAGGGAGTCCTTGAGCCCGATCCTGGACCCCCCCAGACTCTGCCCCATCTCGCCGGCCACCTGGTCCATGGCTTTCCTCAGGAGGTCATCCTCTTCCGCGCTCAGCTCCAGCCAGATCTTGACCTTCAAGTTGGGGAGGCCGTAGCTGTCCGGACGCGGGATTTTCCTCCCCTTCTCGATCGCCTCCTTGAC